>CAZINF010000060.1:0-18757 GCA_964540555.1 uncultured Syntrophus sp.
AACGAGAGTGCCTGCAAACATTTACCATCCTCCGAAAGGCAAATGGCATTACCCCCCATACCCGGATTGGGCCAACGAGGGATGAAAATCACCCCTACCCCTCCCTCCCCCGTCGAGGGGGAGGGATACAGGGAGGGGAGCATTTTCATATAAATGCACTACTTTAAGGATTTTAACCCTGCGGGCAGTTGGATCGTATTTTCAGCCAGTGAGTCCGGAAACACGACCACGCGTTTGCCGCTGTCGGTCCATTGGAATACCACCGACACGCTTGCTTCGGCCGGGTCAAAGCCATAAACCGCCTGATTGCCGTCATCATAGCGTATGCGGCCCATCACCCCCCGCCGGTCGGTTTTTTTCAGTTCGGCCACGATCGCATCCGACTCCAGGCTGCCGGCGCGCTCGATCGCCTCTTTCAGGACATACACCGATTCATAAGACGGAGCGGGGCCGTGGCCGGCCTGGATCTCCTCATTGTATTTCTTTTGATATTTTCTCATGAAGTCGGTGGAAGCGGGAAGCTTGCTGGCGGCCATCGCGCTGCCCAGCTCAAAAGTAGTGTTCAGCACGCCGCCGATTTTGCCGTCAAAGATCTTCCATGCTTCGCTGCCGGCCAACGGTGAAATGAAACCGGCCATGAGGGCGGGCACCTTCATGGTGTTCCACTGTTTTACCAGGGTGCCGCTTTGGGGCATATCGAAGACGGGCATGATCACCTGGGCCCCCTGGGAACGGGCTTTCATCAGGGCCGAAGAGAAATCGGAGGCGCCGGTGGGATAGCTCTCCATCCCCAGCACTTCCCATCCGCTTTTGTCAAAATAGAGTTTCTTCACCAGATCGGCGGTAGCGCGCGCCCAGGCCACATCCTGGGTCATCACGTACACCTTGTTAAACCCGAACTGCTTGTTGATCGCTTCCATGGTCCCCGCGAGGAACTTGACCAGATGCACGGCGTTCAGGCAGGTCCGGAAGACATATTTGTACTTTTGCGGCTCGTCTTTGATTTTCTTCTCCGAACCCGGGGCCATCGCAATCGTTCCCAGGAGCGGGACCTTGTATTTGGCGATGATATCCATTCCGGCGATCAATGCCTCGGAACGAAACGGACCGACCATCAGCGCGGTGGGTTTCTTCTCCAAAATGATCTTTTCCAGCCCGAGCAGCGCTTCCGGTACCGGCACTCCAGGAGCCGCATCCCGCAGATCGATCGATTCGACCTTGAACGGCCTTGTCCCCGCGCCCACTTTCACGCCGGCGGCGGCGTTGATCTCATCCACCGCCATCTGAACCGCTTTCATGGATTCCCTGCCTTCAAGAAAACCCAGGGATGTCGCCACCCCGATCACAATGGGTTCGGCTGCGCGCACATTCGGCGCCGCCACGGACCACGCGCATATCGCTGCCAACATCACACCAATGATCAACCGTTTTCTTTCCATGTCCCCCTCCTTTTTTGCGCTCCTGGACGTTGAAGAACCTCTGACAGACAAGTGATTTTGTATCATTTCTACGATTTCGCCACAGTTGATAATGAACCGGTTGCCTCGTGTTTGAAAACCGATGCACCGCAGCTTCCCGGCGATCAGATATTGAAGAAGTGGCGATTGAATGTCAAGGAATTTATTCAATTGAATTGCAGTGCAGCGTCTGTCATTCGCTCTTGACACACTGGCAAGCCCCCTTTATACTCCCTTGCCAAAACAACCTGTTCTCTTTCGACCCGGGTAAATCCTGGAAAACCGGGAGGGCATCCGCTTTGAAAAAATCAAAATTTCACTACGCCTGGATTGTTGTCGGCGCCGGGGCGATCGGGGTCATGGGGGCGCTGGGGCTCGGACGTTTCGGCTATACGGTCATTCTGCCGGCCATGAAGGATGGTTTGGGCCTCAGCTACAGCCAACTGGGGCTTCTGGGTTCCGGAAACCTGATAGGCTATCTCCTCTTTTCCCTGCTTGGGGGCTTTTGGGCGTCCCGGTACGGTACGAAAATCGTGATAGTTCTTTCTTTGACCTTGATGACGGTTGCTCTTATGTTGACCGGGTTGGCAGGGGGGTTTTACGGGATCCTGGTGGCGAGAATTTTTACCGGGGTGGGCAGTGCGGGTGCCAATGTGCCCATCATCGGCCTGTCTTCGGCTTGGTTCTCCACGCGCCGCCGGGGTCTGGCCGCCGGTATCATGGTCTCCGGTTCCGGATTCGGGGTTTTGGTGACCGGCATCTTTCTCCCCGGTGTGATCGAAGCATACGGAGTCGATGGCTGGCGATGGGCTTGGTATGTTCTGGCGGCCCTCTCGCTGGCCATTACGCTCATTTGCCTGTTGTTGTTGAAAGATACGCCGGCCGAATTACATCTCGCTCCCTGCGGAGCGGACGAGACGGCGCCCCGGCCTTCGCCTTCGATAGAACCGGGTGGCAACAAGGCCGCCGCGCCTTTGGAATGGGGCAAGGTGTATAAAAGTCCGGCCCTGTGGCAACTCGGGCTGGTTTACTTTGCCTTCGGGTTTTCGTACATTATCTATGCCACCTTCTTCACCGCGCATGCGATCAAGGCGGGAAATCTTACCCAGATTGAGGCCGGCAGGATCTGGTCGCTGGTGGGTTTTCTGAGCCTGGCAAGCGGCTTGATCTGGGGGAGCGTCTCCGACTGGATAGGCCGCCGCGCCGCGCTTTGCATCGTTTTTTGCCTTCACGCCCTCGCTTTCGCCATCTTTGCCTTTTCCTCGACGGATGTCGGTTTTTATGTTTCGGCATTGGCATTCGGCATCTCCGCCTGGAGCATTCCCGCCATAGTGGGCGCGTTTTCAGGCGACATCGCGGGGGCTCGCCTGGCGCCCGCAGCCCTGGGGATGGTCACCGTCGTCTTCGGCATCGGCCAGGCGCTGGCGCCTTATGTGGCCGGGATGCTGGCCGATGCGTCGGGCTCTTTTTCATACTCTTTTATGCTTGCGGCGTTCATCGCTTTGATGGGGGCCATCGGCTCCCTGTTATTAAATAAAAGCGAGAAGAACATTTAAAAGTAGAGGGTCATTTTGTGAGGTTGTCAAATATGGCAAAGGGATATGTCGGACGGCATCTGCGGGTCGACCTGAGCGACGGTCGGTGTTCGGATTTTACCATCGAAGACGAGCTTCTCCGCAAATTCATCGGGGGGAGCGCCCTGGGGGCGAAGTTATTTCTGGATCGCTACCCTCTTGACGCCGATCCCCTCTCCCCGGAGAGCCCGCTGATGGTCATGACCGGGCCCATGGTGGGGAGCGGTTTTCCGGGGACCTCCCGTTTTGCGGTTTGCGCGAAGTCGCCGCTCACGGGGATCTGGGGAGAATCGGCCTGCGGAGGGACGTTCGGTCCGGAACTCAAGAAGGCAGGCTACGACGGGATCGTGATTACCGGCCGGGCGGCCGGGCCGGTGGTTCTCGCCATTGTGGAGGGAGAGGCCCGGCTCAGCGACGCCTCGGATCTCTGGGGAAGGGATGTTTACGAAACCACCGACCTCCTCAAGGCGGGCGAACCGGGGGTGAAGGTCCTCGCTATCGGGCAGGCCGGAGAAAACCTCGTCCGTTTCGCCGCCATCGGAAACGACAAGGGTCATTTCGTCGGCCGGACGGGCCTCGGTGCGGTTATGGGGGCAAAAAGGCTCAAGGCGATTTGCGTTCGGGGAAGCGGGAAGCTGGAAAAGGCCGATGAGACACGCTTGCGGGAGATTCACAGGGCCGCGGTTCTGGAGATCAAGGAGTCGGCTCTGGCCGGTTCGCTCCACGCGATGGGCTCCGACGCGAATATGGATATCGGCATGATCAACGGGGACGTGCCGGTCAAAAACTGGTCCGTCGGCGAGGATTTCGCGCTCTCCGGCGCGTTGGGCGGTCCGGCGCTCTCCGAGACCTATCTCACCCGCTCCCACGCCTGTTCCCATTGTCCGGTGGCCTGCAAGCGGGTCGTCAAAGTCCCTGACGGTCCCTTCCAAACCGAGGAGGGGCCGGGTCCGGAGTACGAGACCTGCGGCACCTTCGGGACGATGATCATGAATGGGGATCTCGCCGGGGTGATCAAGGCGAACGAACTGTGCAACCGTTTCGGGATGGACACGATCAGCTGCGGGTCGGCCATCGCCTGGTCGATGGAGCTCTTTGAAAAAGGCGTGTTGACCGCTAAAGACACAGATGGCATCGAGTTGACCTGGGGGAACATGGAGGCAGTCCTGACGCTTCTCCCGAGGATCGCTCTCAGGGAGGGATTCGGCGGTCTTCTTGCCGAAGGGAGTCTTGCCGCGGCCCGGAAGATCGGTGGCGACGCCGTGGACTCGGTGGTCCACGTCAAGGGGCTGGATCTTCCCATGCACGACCCGCGGGGCTTTCACGGGATGGGGCTCGCCTACATGATGTCGAACCGGGGGGCCTGCCACCTCCAGCATGCGGTCCTCGCGACGGAACAGGGGATGGCCTCCTGGCCCCAGCTCTTTCCCATGAAGGACGACTACCGGGGGACGACGAGCGAGGGGAAGGCGGAACTCGTTTTCCACTCAGAAAACTACGGCATCCTCGGGAACTCGCTTTCGATCTGCCACTATCTGACGGACTGCCTGAAGCCGGAGACGATCAGGGACGCCTTCAACGCGATCACGGGGTTCGGCTACAGCTTCGACGATCTGATGGCCTGCGGCGCCCGGGACTGGACGCTCAAGCGGGGGATCAACAATCTCCTCGGGGTCACTGCGAAGGACGATGTCCTGCCGAAGCGGATCATGACGCCGCTTGCGGAAGGCGCCGGCGCCGGTTCGGTGCCCGACGTGGAGAGGCTCAAGAGAGAGTATTACGCCCTCCGGGGGCTCGATGAACGGGGAGTTCCGCGGGAGGATAAACTGATGGAACTGGGCCTCGACGGGCTCCGGGAGCGGCTTTACGCCACATGAAAGGAGAAGATATGGCGGTATACAAAGCGATGACACAGGAATGGCTCGATGCGTGGAAAGCGAAGATTGCGGAATCGAAGGAGTACAGGGAGATCGCAAAAAACTGGGAGGGGAGCGTCTCGATCATCGTGAACCCCGATCCGGAGAAGGGGATCCCGGAGCCGATCTACGTCTTCACCGACTTCTGGCACGGCGACGTCCGGGATATTCTCATCTGCGACAAGGCAAGGGCGGAGGGCGCCAAATTCGTCATGTCGGGCGACTTTGCCCGCTGGAAGCAGGTGGCAAAAAAAGAGGTCGATTCCACCAAGGCCCTCATGCAGGGGAAGCTGAAGCTCAAGGGCGACCTGACCTACATCGTCCGGAACATCAAGACGGTCAACAAGGTGATCGATCTCCTCTGCGAAATCGAGACGGTCTGGCCGGACGAGGCATGATGCCCTGGTGGCATCTATCAGTGCAATAAGGAGGCATCCATGGCATACGATCGGGAGTTGTCGTTCGTCTATTTCGGTCCGACGAAGGTCGTCTTCGGCGCCGGGACGGCGCGCGATTGCGAGGTGGAGATGGCCGGGCTCGGCTGCCGCCGGGCGCTCGTCGTGACCGATCCGGGTGTAATGAAGGCGGGGCTGGTCGAGGGGGTCCTCAAGGCGCTCGGAGACAAGTGTGTCGGCTTGTTCAGTGACATTCCCCAGGATACCGGTGTGGGCGTCGTCAACCGGACCGCGGCCTTCGCCCGGGAGAAGGGGGCCGACTGCGTCGTCAGCGTGGGGGGCGGGAGCGTCATCGACACGGGAAAGATGGTCTGCATCCTCCTCACGGAAGGGGGCGGCATCGAGAACTTCGAGGGAATACAGCTCCTCACCCGGCCGCAGACGCCCCATATCGTCATCCCCACGACGGCGGGGACGGGGAGCGAGGTGACCTGCATGGCCGTCATCCTCGACGAACGCAAGGGGCAGAAGATCCTCAGCGTCGAGTCCTTCAATGCGCCGCGGATCGCGATCCTCGATCCAGTGATGACGGCGAAGCTCCCGCCGCTTCTCACCGCCTCGACGGGGATGGACGCCCTGACCCATGCCGTGGAGGCGCTGCAATCCGTGCAGCGGGAGCCGATAGCCGACGGCCTCGCGATGCACGCGATCCGCCTGATTTACCGGTATCTCCCCGTCTGCACAAAAAACGGGGAAGATCTTGCGGCCAGGGGCCAGGTGCAGATCGCCGCGACGATGGCCGGCTGGGCCTTCGGAAACGCGATGGTCGGCCTGGTCCATGCGATGGCCCACTCACTCGGGGCGGTCGCCCGGACGCCGCACGGGATCGCCAACGGTATCCTCCTCCCCCACGTCATGGTATTTAACCTCGACGATGCGGCGGAAAACTACACGCTGGTCGCCGAGGCATTGGGAGTCCGGGAAAAGGGGGCGGACGATCGCACAGCCGCAGAGGCGGCTATTGCGGAGATCCGCACCTTCCTTAAGCGGATCGGCCATCCGGAGCGATTGTCGGCGGCCGGCGTAAAGGAGGCTGACCTTCCGAAGGCGGCGGCGCTCAGCCTCTCCGACGGGGCGATCGTCAACAACCCGCGGTTTGTCCTCGATGCGGACGAGGTCCTGGCCGTATACAGGCAGGCATTTTGAATTGGTGAGACCTTTGTGCAGCTTGGAAATCATGTCCCGGAAGCACGCATTGGAGATTTTTCGGGGCCCACTGCCCCCGCAGCGAAGCGAGGAGGTGCAGGGTCGAAAAATGTCCAGCGTGCGGAGGGAGCATGATTTTCAAAGCTCTCTTGGCGGGTGATTATGGAATCGGAATTCATCGACAATCGTGCAAGCGAGGTCCCCTTTTCCGGAATTCTCGCAGACCTGCTGACGGCGAATCTGGCGCAGCATCCGGAAAAGCGGGAGGTTTTCCGGAAAATGCGGGGAGGGGTGGCCATCCATCTGGTCGATATCGAGGCGGTTGTGACCCTCATCTTTACGGGGGGAGGGCTCCGGATCGAAGCGGGCGTCGTCGAAAATCCCGCGCTCATCATCCGGACGGCGTCCGACCGGGTGATGGACCTCAATGCCCTCAGGATCGTCGGGGGGCTCCCCTGGTATTTCGACGAGGCGGGCCGGAAGGTCGCGGCCCACCTGCTGACCGGTCGACTGAAGATCGAGGGCATGTTCGCCCATCCGGTACTGCTCACCCGCTTGACGATCGTCATGTCCGTCATGTAGAAAACCTCACCCCTCCGATCCTGAGCGGTTATTCCCCCTGGAGGATGGCGAGAAGCTCCGGGCCGAAGCGCTGGACCTTCTCGGGGGAGAGGAGGCTGTGGCCGGTCATTGATTCGAGGGAAGGGTTCTCCATCCTTGAGAGACCGACGAGGTGCTGGTCGGGGATGATCATGAAGAGGGAGCGGTTGGTCTCCTGCGCCTTTTCAAAGCGCCAGCGGAACAGCCGGCGGAGGTGATCCTTCTGTTCGGGGGTCAGCGTCGTATATCCCGGGAAGCGGCGATGCGCCATACGATCCAGCGTCTTGGGCTGCCACTCTACGGCCGTCATCCCGGCAAAGAGCTGTTGAGCCTCCTTTTCCATCCCTTTTTCGCGGAGTTCGCCGTCGAGCCTTCGGTAGAGGCCAGGCAGATGGGCGGTGTCGAGGGCGGCATAGTCAAGCTGCTCCTCGCTGAGCGGCCTGATGTCCCAGCGGGAACGCTGCATCTTTTTCACCAGGATCACCCCGAGGTAGTCCTCCAGAAGCGTTGCCAGGGAGAGCCGGCGGCAACCCAAGAGCGAAGCGGCGCGGTGGGTATCGAAGATATTCCGAAAGGCGAAGGCGTAGTCCCGCTTCAGGATGCGGATGTCGTTATCTCCGGCGTGAAGGATCTTCAGGACCGCCGGATCGTTCAGGACCTCGCCCAGGAAAGCGAGGTCGAGGCCGGCCAAAGGATCGATAAGCCATGTCTTTTCACCCGTCTGAGCCTGGATGAGACAGAGCTTGTCCCTGAAGTATCGGAAGGAATCGTACTCCGTATCCAGGGCGATGATCCCGGCCGCGCGGATCGCTTTTTCCGCGTTTCTCAGTTGTGATGGCGTATCGACGAGCGCCCAGCGGCTATTCATTCGCTCATCATATAATGGTGAATAATTCTTGACAAGAAGAAAATATTGATTTATGTAATAACACGTTCGGGGAGGTCCCTCGACTTACTATTCCTGAAAGGAGGTTTACACATGAAGAAAGTATTGGCTGTCATTTTTTCACTGTTTTTCTTCGCGGCATTATCTTTTGCAGTTGTAGGATGCAAAAAGGCTGAAGAGCCGAAACCGGCCCCCAAGGCTGAACCGGCCCCGGCTCCCAAGGCTGCTGAGCCAGCCCCGGCTCCTGCACCCGCGCCAGCCCCGGCTCCTGCGGCACCTGCGGCACCTGCGGCACCGGCTAAAAAGTAATAAAACTTGCAACAGCCACGAAGAAAGAACCGGCCGAACAGACGTCATGTTGTTCGGCCGGTTTTTTTCGATCACCCGACCATCAGCCCTCCATCTTGTATCTCTTTGAACGATCCCGCTAGGCGCGGATGATTGCGGATACACCTCGCTGTTTCTTCTCTTTTTCCTCGTACATCAACCGGTCGGCAAGACCCAGGAGGGTTTCCAGGTCGCTCGGCTCCCCGGGGTCGCAGAAAACCGTCCCCACGCTGGAGGACAGCAGGTACGGCCTGGATTGGGACTTGTTGTGAAGGGCGATCTCCCGCTGCAGGTTTTCCGCCAGAATTTCCGCGTTCTCCCGCCGGCCCTCCAAGGCGAGGACCGCAAACTCGTCTCCCCCCATACGGGCCTGAATGTCCGATTCGCGGAAGGTTTTTTTCAGAATGCCGGCCATGTCCTGCAGGGCGGCGTCCCCTTGGGTATGTCCCAGGCGGTCGTTGATCCACTTAAGGCCGTCGAGATCCGCAAACAGAAGAAAGAATCCCCGTTTCGTACGTTCGGCAATCCGGAGCTGCTGCTCGGCCAGGGTCAGAAACCCCCGCCGGTTGTAGAGGCCCGTCAGTTCGTCCGTGACGGACATCTCATAGAGCCAGTTCTCCGCCTGTTTCAGGGCTTCAATCAGTTCCTCCTGCTTCCGGACCGTCTCACGAAGTTCCCGCTCCTGCAAAACCCGACTCGTCACATCCTCGATCACGGTAAGGGTCCCGGCGACACGGCCGTTTTCGGTCAGGGGGTAGATCCTTGCCGCCTGCAACATGGGGAATCGGGCGGCGACAGCCGCATCCGCAGGAAAGGGGAGAAGGTAGCGGTGGAATCGCTCGGAGATGATCTGGGTCCGGCCTTCCAGGGCTTCCCGGTAAAGTCGATCCAGGCGTCGTTCTATAAGGTCAGGGAAGACCTCCAGGAGGGAACTCCCCTGGGGATATTTCCCCAACCGGACCGCCCGGCTTTCGATCCACCCGTTGCAGAAGCGGATGACCAGCGCCTCGTCGGTGATGAGGATGCCGAAATCGGCGTCCCTCTTCAGCCACCGCTCGATCATCCCGGCCAGATAAAGGAGATGCCTGTCCACGACGGGACCTTCCTGTCGATATTGTCCGACCTTTTCTATCATGACCGATAACCCTTGACGGCTTCGTAAAAAGTCCGGATTCCGCGTTGCGCATCATCCTTCGTCGTTGCGGCGTACGCCAAAGTACGCCTCACTCCTCAGGATTCGCGCGCCTTGCCTGCGGCCTTTTTACGAAGCCGCCCCATTTTTACGACCTTTAAAAAACGTATTACGAGGTCGTCGCCTTTAATGTCTTTGTAATGCTTAAATATATGCGACCAGTCATGTTCTGTCAACGAAATGTTGAAATTTAGAGAACATTGAAGATTTCTCTTTTTACTGCGTTTCAGGAGAAATCCAAGGCATCCATTGGGCTATTTGATCAGTCGCCGGCGCATCTTGCGGATCGCGAGCGGAAAGGCGATCGAGGCGAAGGCGGCGAGGTAGCCCACGCCCGAGAGGACCGAGGCGTCGATACGGCCGTTCGTGAAGGCTCGCGAGAGGTCGACGAGGTTGGTCAGAGGCAGGAGCGCGGCCGTCTTTTGCGCCCACAGGGGGAGGTTCTCGATGGGGAAGAAGGTCCCGCCCCGTTGGACCGAGGATCCCGAAGCACTCGCCGGAAGCGACCGAAAAGGAGAGGTCATCGACGGCCGCGAGTTCCCCGAAGGTCTTCCGGAGCGCCTCTGCTTGAATGACCTCATTCACCGGGAGGTCCCCTCTGTCCCCTTGAGACAGGGGATCGCGTAAGGCCCTTCCCGGATGAAGGCGATCGTGGGTTCGATGCCCTCTTCGCGGAATCGGGCCACGGCCGCGCGGAGGGCGTTTTCGACCATCTCCCGCACCGCCGCCGCGGGGAGCCGTTCGGGTTCCTCATGGAGAAAATCGAGGCCGCACCGGCCGGGGATCAGGCTGTACTCCCGACGTGGAATGGCGTGCGTGCAGTAGACGAAATCCTTTTCGTTGACCTTCCGAAAGACCTTCGCCCACATTTCCGGCTCCCACTGGTCCTTGGTAAAAGTCCAGCCTGGCGTCTCGATCATCCGGAGGTAGTGGTCTCCCCCCTGGATCTTGAGCATATGGAGGAGGCTCCGGTATTCCGGTCCGCCGATAGGCTCCGCATCGTGGTTATCGGTGGCGACGACCAGGGTCCCGCCCTTACGGACGGCCGGAAGTGCGTTGTGGGCGGCCTTCACCGCCTGGTAGTGGTTCCTGCCGACATAGCCGCCATGGGTCAGGACAATGTCATACTCGCGCTCGAGCAAAACGGAGACGTAATCGCGGACGAGATCGCTCGCCGCGGCGTGGGCCGCCTCGATGTGTCCGGCGAAAACGCCGGTCGGACGCAGATCCTTGTCGAGGGTGGCATTCACGATGAAATCCACCCCTACCGCCCGCGCGATCGCCAGGGATTCCTCATGGCAGGGATTCCCCGCGAGGATGAGGTTCTGCGCCATCGGGGACTCGAGGAAGGCGGGGCTGTGGAACTTTTCAATGGTCCTTTTGTCGACCAGCCCCGGGCAGATCGCTTTCCGTCCGCCGGAGAGTCCCGCCATGAAGTGGCTCTCGACGAGACCCGTGGCGATCCTGAGATCGGTTGCATAAAAAGCGCTGTTCACGAAGACCTCTCCGCCGGTTGCGCTTTTACCGACGTGGGTGAGCGAGGCCGTGTCCTCGCAGTCGTGGTCGATGACCGGGAAGTCCTGAAGGATATCTTCCCCGAACATCTCGATCCGTTCGTCGGGGGTGCTCGGCCGGTGCATGCCGTTGCCGATGACGATGACGATGTTCCGCCGGAGGATCCCTGCCTCCTCCAGGCGGTTCAGGAGCGGCCGAAGGAGGCCGCTCTCCCCGCGGTAGGGAACAGGGCGCGTGATGTCGGAGACGGTCACGGCTACACTGAGCCCCGTCGCCGGTTTGCCTTTGGAGCGGATGATCGCCTCGAGCGTCGGGCTTCCGATCGGGTGGGAGAGGGCCTCCTCGAATGCCGCCCTCGGGTCGGAGAGGATCGGGATCTCCTTCATCGTCAGGATCTCGCAGTTTTGAGGGACGCGGATGGTCAGGGTTCCCTGCCCGTATTCGACGGATATCTCCTTCCAGTCGGCGGTGTCGATCGCTCGGAGCGTTTGGCGGATCTCGGGATGCATGGCGGCCTCCTTCTTACCGCCCCGAATCTACCCGGAAGGGGGAACCCTGTCAAGATCGAAGTGGCGGACCGAAGCACCGTCCCGGGAGGGCTTTGATCGATCGACCGTTGCAAAATCAGAACCGTTAGAGTAAAAGGGTCATCCGTGCCGACGGTTTGGTGTTCCTGCTCGGCACAACCCTTTTTACTTATTTATTGTGAGGCGGCTATGAAAATCCGATTTATGGGCGCGGCCAGGACGGTCACCGGTTCCTGCTTCATCGTGGAGGCCGGCGGCCATCGGTTTGCGGTCGACTGCGGCATGCATCAGGGAAACGCGGAGATCGAGAAGCGAAACTGGGACGTCGATATCTATGACCCCGCAAGGATCGAATTCCTGCTGATCACCCACGCCCATATGGACCATTCAGGGCTCCTCCCGAGGCTTGTCCAGAAGGGTTTCCGCGGCAAGGTCTACATGACGCCGCCGACGGAGGATCTCCTCCGGATCATGCTGATGGACAGCGCCCACATCCAGGAGATGGAGGCGCAGTGGAAGAGCCGCAAAAGACTCCGTAACGGCGACAGGGACATCGTTCCTCTTTACACGCAGAAGGACGCGCTGGCGACTTTTCCCCTCTTTTCCGCAGTGAAATACGGGGCGCCCTTCTCGCCGTTCCCGGAGCTGAGCGTGACATACCGGGATGCGGGGCATATCCTCGGCGCGGGGATGGTAGAGATGGCTGTCACGGAGGACGGAAAAACGAGCCGTATAGTCTTTTCAGGCGACATCGGCCGGCCGTCCCAGCTTCTGATCCAGGATCCGACAGCGATTGCCGAGGCCGACTTCCTCTTTATGGAATCGACTTACGGAGATAGAAACCACAAGGACGAAAGGGACAGCCTGAACGAGCTCGCCGAGGCGATCGCCTACAGTTACGGCCGGGGCGAAAAGGTGATCATCCCCGCCTTCGCCGTGGAGCGGACCCAGGAGATGATCTACTCTCTCTACTTGCTGACGAAGGACGGCCGCCTGCCTGCGGACATGCCCGTCTTTGTTGACAGCCCGCTTGCCATCCAGGCCACGGAGATCTTCCGGAAACGCAGGGAGTATTTCGATGGGGATGCGAAGCGGATCCTCGCCGGCGGCGAAGACCCGCTGACGTTTTCCCAGCTCCACTATACGCTGACCACGCAGGAGTCGATGGAGATCAACAACTCCAGAAAGCCGGCGGTTGTCATTTCGGCGAGCGGGATGGCCGACGCCGGCAGGATCAAGCACCACCTCCGTCACAACCTCTGGCGCGAAGGGGCGAGCATCGTCTTCGTCGGTTTTCAGGCCCAGGGGACGACTGGTCGGAGGATCGTCGACGGCGCCCGGAAGGTCCGCATCTTTAACGAGGAGATCGCCGTGAAGGCGAAGATCTTCACGATCAACGGCTTCTCCGCCCATGCGGGACAGAGCCAGCTTCTCGAATGGCTGGGGAACTTCAGGACGAATGGGCTGCAGGTCTTTTTGATCCACGGGGAGTATGCCGCCCAGCAGGCGCTCGCCGGGATCATCCAGAGCCGCTTTCATCTGGAGGTGTCGATCCCGGACTACCTTGAAGAGGTCACCCTCGAACCGGGCCGCGAACTGACCCGCGTGGCCTATCCCGAAAAGGCGACGCCCCGGATCGACTGGGGTTTTCTCATCGCCGACATGGAGACCAAACTCGCCCAGCTCAAAGAAAGACGGGACCGGGTGGAGGCGAAGGCCTGGGTGGAGCAGACGGAACTGCGCGACCGTCTCCTCGAAGCGAACCGGAACATCGCCGGGATCGTCTCGGAGATGTGATGCCTTTGCGGATTCATCGGTAGTTGAAAGTGGCCGTGATGTGGAGACGGGCGAGGTTGAAATCTTTGGGGAGGGGGGCGTAAGGGGCGGCCGCCCGGACGGCGGCGAGTGTTCCTTCATCCAGGACCGGGCTTCCGGAGGTGGTCGTGATGCGGACTCCTGTGAGCGCGCCGCTCGCGTCGATCGTGAAGCGGATAACGGCCTTTCCCTCCTTCTTTCCCGAGACGGCCTGCGGCTGGTAGCTCCAGTG
Organism: uncultured Syntrophus sp.; assembly: GCA_964540555.1. Taxonomy (GTDB): domain Bacteria; phylum Desulfobacterota; class Syntrophia; order Syntrophales; family UBA5619; genus JAKAFS01. The sequence continues at coordinate 13,643 of CAZINF010000060.1, forward strand.
CCGTTCTACCTTCCGGCGGATCAGGAGGAGATAGGAGTCGTAGCGACTCTTTTTGCCCTCAAGGTCGACCGAATCCTCGCGACCGGCTCCTCTGGCCTCGGGTGGAGTCTCCTCGCGACGGGAAGGATCGGGCCGGGCCTCGTTTTCAGAGGGCGCTTTCAGTTCAAAGGTCATCACCTTCTCCGGCTGCGAAACCCCGGTCCAATCGAAATGGGTGGTCAGGGCGATGACCAGCGCATGGCCCGTAAGCGAAGCCAGCACAAAGGGGATGAGGAGTCTCTTGGCCGTCATGGGATCATGTATCCTCCATCTTATCTGCGAATCATGGCGGAATTTACGAAAAAAGTCAAAATTTGACGACTTTGTATAAAAAGATATGAGGCGAAGGGCCGATGGACAGCGATGAAAAATGGATGCGGCTGGCCCTGGAGGAGGCCTCCCTGGCCCGGACGGCAGGAGAGGTGCCGGTCGGGGCGGTCATCGTCCGGGGGGATGAGCTCCTCGCTAAGGCCCACAACAGCCCCATTGCCCTCAGCGATCCGTCGGCCCACGCGGAACTCCTCGCCATACGCCGGGCGACCGCCGGGATCGGGAATTATCGCCTTGCCGGGACGACGCTCTACACGACCCTCGAACCCTGCCTCATGTGCGCGGGGGCGATCCTTCAGTCCCGTATCGGGCGGCTGGTCTTCGGGGCCGCCGATCCAAAAAGCGGCGCCGCGGTTTCCCTCTACCGGATTTTCGACGACCGGCGGATGAACCATGCCGTGGCGGTTACAGGAGGAGTTCTCCACGAGGCCTGTGCGGAAATATTAAGTGGTTTTTTTCGCGAAAAGAGGCTAATATCGCCATCGTAAACGAAAAAGCGGAGAGATACCGAAGTGGTCGTAACGGGATCGACTCGAAATCGATTTGGGGGCTAACCGCCCTCACGGGGGTTCGAATCCCCCTCTCTCCGCCAGTTTTCCCAGGAAGTCCAGGGAAGCATAAAACCCGTTAGAAATAGTGGGTTTTTTCTTGATTTTGCCCGTATCACGCCTGGTTGGTTCGCTCAAGTCCTGACTGCAGATAACACCCCTGTCTTCTCTGCGATTAAACTGGAAGAGATCCAGATGGAGTCTCATCATCTCCTGGTCCGTATAAAGGGATCATAACAGATGAGACCCCCTCCAATCCTCAAAAAGAGTTATCATGACCTGGCCAATTGTCATATATGGTGATTCATAACACCTTATCAATGGCATCTATCATAATGATAGGTTATTGAATTTTTATTGTAGTCAAGGTTTTGGGTAAAAGCGTTTGTGCAGTAGACTTCTTTTAGTAATGCGCAAATACTATCTTAAAAGATTGGGAGTCGACACTGCCCATATGACCAATGGCAATATCTTTGAGATGTTATTTTTTAATCAAGGGGTGCAATCATACACATATGAGAAAATATTGATTTAGCTCCAACTCTCCACCGACCTCGCCTTAACGATTTTCTTAATGATATACTGTCGACGGCTGTACGCATCCTTCAGGGTTATATTATCATTTACTAAAGCTCCAAGCATGGCTTGAGCAAGAGGGTGTCCCTTAGGAACGAGTCCAGCAGCCGGATCGTGCTGGTGAGATGTTATACGAACTTTAAGTTCATTTTCTGGACGTTCGGCGATAACGTAGAAAACCGTGTCTCCTACTTCCACTTCGAGCTCATCATCCTCTGTTTCGATAACCGAAACGCCAAGGCCTTGGAGTGTTAGCTGTGTAGTTTTCGTGACTGGTGTTGCAGCCTGAACTACAATCTCTTCAGGTTTTACAAAATAAGCGCCGTCAAGTGGCGTATTTTTGATCTCGTTTAAAAAAGCTATGAGTTTCGCCGTCTCGCGTCCGGGATTCCTGAACCAGTCAGTTGACCAAATGCGCCAAATACGATTTTTCCAACCTAAGCTCTCCAAGATTTCCTGCCGGATTCGATCTCGGTCCCGAACTGATACGCCTGAGTGATATGTGGCTCCATCGCATTCAATAGCGGCAAGATATGCTGAAACGTAATTTGGATGTTTCACAGCAATATCTATTCGGAACCCGGCAACTCCCAGTTGTGGTTCAACTTCAAAGTTGTGGCTACGCAGTACATTAGCTACCGAAAGTTCGAAATCGCTTTCAGCCTCTCCTGAAGTCGGGGTAATATCGATCAAGTTACCGCTGCGCGCATACGCGAGATAATCGTGTAATGTTTTGGTGCCAATCGGGGTATTGACATCTACAATGATATCTTCCGGTTGCATTGAGGAAAACACCCGAACGGCTTTGCGTGCTCGCGTAAACAGCACATTCAATCGGCGCCATCCGTCAGCACGCGAGATAGGACCAAAATTCTGCCTTACTACAGTGGCGCCCGGTGGCCTGCCAAATGTTGCCGAAATAATAATAATGTCGCGTTCATCACCTTGCACGTTTTCGAGGTTCTTGACAAAAAACCCCATGCCTTCCCGTTCCCATCGAGTCCGATATTCGTCAGTCTTCTGCACGTTCCGGTAACGTTGATCAAGCAACTCTTCGATAAGGTCGCGCTGTTTGATATTAAGCGTCACCACACCCAGAGAGTCATTAGGATAGTTCAGCATGTGGTTGATGACCGCATCACTTACCTGCTTTGCTTCAACTACATTCATCTGATCCTGGTAGATGCCATTTGCAATATAGTGGTAATGTACACCGAGAGACTTTCCCTTAGGATAAGGCGAGGGAAAGATGATGAGATTCCCCCTGTAGAAGTTATGGTTCGAAAAAGCGATCAGCGACTCGTGCTTGGAGCGATAATGCCAACGCAAAGTCCGCACGGGCTGAAAGTGGCCCATGCACACGTCTAGAATGCTTTTTGAGATAAGAGCGGCCGCCTGCTGTCCCTCGTCCTCTCCATCATCTGAAGTCAGACTCAGCCGGTCGAAAAATGTCGTAGGTGGAAGCTGTTTCGGGTCGCCTACGACAATCAGTTGTGTGCCTCGTGCGATAGCACCTATAGCCTCCTCCGGTTTCAATTGGGAGGCCTCGTCCATTACGACGATGTCAAATTTAACGGTCCCTGGTTCGAGAAACTGTGCTACAGCCTGCGGACCCATCATAAAACAGGGTTTGAATGCTTGGATGGCACGTCCCGCTTGTCTCATCATCTTGCGAATCGACATTCTTGGTCGTATCTGTGGAAATAAATAATTGAGAAGGGAAAGTTCGGTCTTATCATCGACCCGAGTACCGCTTTTCCCTTGCGGTGGCACACACTTTTGCGTAGTATTATGTGCACATTCTTGGCCTCGCAGCTTGATAATGGCGCGGTCGAGGCTCGCGAATTCAGCCCGGATTGTCTCGTGGGTCGCACCCGCAAACTGTCCAAGCACTGGATAAGAGCGAAATAGACGCGATATGATAGAATTGTAGAAGCAGTAGCCATACGCGCTGGGTAAAAATCCAGGGCCAATCTTACCAGATTCCAATAGAGAAACGAAATCCCCAAGACCACGTTCGCGTGCCCGCGCAGTCTGTTGAAGGTATTGCACCCAAGGCAGAAGTTTATCCATGCCTGCCGCTGCGCATCTGGTACGGACGGCCAGCATCGTTGGGAATTGGGCATTATCGAATTCCCTATCCGTCCAAAGATTAAGGTCGAAGCGACCATACTCACTCATGTTATGGTCAAATCCGTCAACAATTACCCATCCCGCTTGTATTGCCTTGATGTAACACGAAATTTTTTCGAAATTGGTGTCAACCGTTTCAGAAAGGAGTAACAGGCTCATTGCCTGCGGTATCTTGCTTTTCAGGACGGATCGACCATAGGAAAGAGCAATCCATGCAGGCTCGGTATTGGTTTCTGTCGAGTAAAATTCCTTACCCAACAGCTTTTTAGCACTTGTATCCATATCAACTGCTTCAATTGCATGGGGTAACAGGATGCAAGATGTTACAGCTCGCAGCGAGTCTGAGGCAATCACAATTCCGGGAGACCAATTAAGAAGTGCGTCTGCAGCTTTTTTTATGAGTGCACCGAGCTCGTTAAGAAGGTCTTCGAGCAATGGCCAAGTTGTGGCCTCGCGAAGTTTTTCGTTGACTGTCTGAGATTCTGAAAAATGACGCTCAAGATAATCCTTTCCTTCCGTGAGGGTCGCGTTAGCAGACTCGAAACGGGAATGACAATCGGCCATCTCAACAATGTGCGTCTCACTGACTTCAATAGCGTTGAAAGCACTATCCTCCAAGCCAGCCTCTACTAACGCGCGATGAACATTGGTAAGCCATGACACAAGTGTCGTTGCCTTATCAAACGACGTATCTTCACCTTGATACAGGGGACCAAGTGCATCCCTGTAGGTTTGGTCTGCATTCCAGTTTGCCGTAGCCTTTTGTAGGGCTAAAAGCCTTTCGAGTTCCTGGAGCCGCTGTGAACAGTTTTTTTTTGCTTTGCTCTTATCGAGAACGCGATGCGTACGGCACGCTCGGCGCCAGACCTTTTGGAATATCGATACCAGGCATCACCCTCTCGTAAGGTTAGTATTGTCTGTGCAAGCTCACTATCTGAAGGTACCATATCTAAATATATTGTTTCAGATAGTATTGCCCGCTCACGCTTGATATGTTCAAGAGCTACGGAAGCTTTCTCGATAACTATGCCGATGTCTGCGTTCTTCAAACCGGCATGGCGATAGCACAGCAAGTCACGAGGTGAATTATGTGCAATATCAACAAGTGTGCGAATCTTATTTACAGCGTCTACTGTACCGTCGAAGATATTTCCTACTGTGCGTGCACATTCTTTGATTGTTGCAAGGGCGAGATGAACATTGGTGGCGACACGGATAATCGCGATGGCGAACTCTTCAATGGCCTTGCAAGATAGCCCAGTAAGGCTAAGTGCAGAGAGATTCTTTCTTATAATCTCTGCCGCATCGCTATCAGACTTGTTTAAAGCATCTGGATGTTTAAGCCGCTCTCCAATATCCATTCTGAGTTTCTTGACATACTTTAACTTCTCGTCAAATTGACGAAGGGTGTCTTCAGCAGCTTTTGCTGTAGGGTGTGTCTTTCCGGCAAGCCTGCGTAGCGGAAAAAAGTTTGCCGGGGGTGAGGCTG
>CAZINF010000061.1:0-18185 GCA_964540555.1 uncultured Syntrophus sp.
AGCCTCACCCCCGGCAAACTTTTTTCCGCTACGCAGGCTTGCCGGAAAGACACAAAAGAGTTCGGGTTTTTGTGTTTATGACGTCCAATCGGAAGAAACCGGTATATTCAACCCGAATATCAAAAAAATATCAAAGAAAGGAGTATCATCATGACCGCTTGTATCTTGCGCATCAACATGACCGATCTGACCTATCGCGTGGAGGCCATTCCAGAAGCCTGCAAGCATCTGGGCGGGCGCGGGATGACGTCGTCTATTGTCGCCGACGAGGTTCCGCCGCTGTGCCATCCACTCGGCCCCAACAACAAGCTCGTCTTTTCGCCTGGCATATTGACGGGCACCGCCGCGCCGACATCGTCCCGGGTCTCGGCCGGGGCCAAGTCGCCGCTGACCGGCGGTATCAAGGAGTCCAATGCCGGCACTTCGTGGGCCCGCGACCTGGCAGCGATGCAGGTCAAGGCTATGGTGGTCGAAGGCCAGCCCAAGGAAAAAGGCAAGTTCTGGGGTGTCAATCTCGCTTGGGACGCCGCGGCCGGCAAGCCCAAAGTCGAGTTCTTTGACGCGACCGAATATACGGGCAAAAGCCTGTACGAGGTATTCCCTAAGGTGTACGAACGGTTCGGGAATAAGGTTGCCGTTGCCGGATGCGGCGTGTCGGGTGAATATGGTTACTCCAACGCGGGCATCGCGTACAACGACACGTCCAGGCGTCCCAGCCGCTTTTCCGGGCGCGGTGGTCTAGGCTCCGTCATGGGCAGCAAGGGACTCAAGTTCATCGTCATCAACAATGATGGCGCTCCCGGCGTGCAGATTGCCGACAAGGCCCTGTTTGATCAGGGCCGCAAGAAGATGGCGAACGCCCTGCTGACCCACAATATCACCAAGCCCAAGGGCACCCTGAACACCTATGGCACGGCGGCCTTGATCAATGTCCTCAACGAGGCCGGGGGCCTGCCGACCCGCAACTTTTCCAGCGGCCGTTTTGAAGGCGCCGGCAGCATCGCCGGTGAGGCCATCTTCGATGGGGTAAAGCAACGCACCGGCAAGGAAACGTACAATCATGCCTGCAGCCCCGGCTGCATCATCCAGTGCTCCAACACCTGGTACAAGCCTGATGGCACAGAACATACCTCCTGCGTGGAGTACGAGTCAGCCTGGGCTTTTGGCGCCGACTGCGGCATTGACAACCTGGACGATGTGGCCGAGATGATTCACCTGTGCAATGCCTACGGCCTGGACACCATCGAGACCGGCACCGCCATTGCCGTGGCAATGGAAGCCGGTGTGATCAAGTTCGGCGACAGCAAGGGCGCAATCAACCTGGTCCTCGAAATGGGCAAAGGGACTCCGATGGGCCGCATCCTGGGCGGCGGCACCGAGTTGACCGGCAAGGCGTTTGGCGTGACCCATGTGCCCACGGTCAAGGGCCAGAGCATACCCGCCTATGAGCCTCGCGCCGTCAAGGGCATCGGCATCACCTATGCCACCACCACCATGGGCGCCGACCACACCGCCGGCTACACCGTCGCTCCCGAAATCCTGGGCGTCATGGGCAAGCAAGACCCGCTCAGCCCTGAAGGCAAGGCGGGCCTGAGCCGCGCGTTCCAGGCGACTACGGCCTTCATTGACTCCAGCGGCCACTGCTTGTTCATCGCCTTTGCCATCCTGGACATTGCCAGCGGCTATGAAGGCATGGTCGAAGAGACCAACGGCGTCCTGGGCACCAACTGGAGCGCGGCTGACATCCTCGCGCTGGGCGGATCCATCTTGAAGAAAGAGCGCGCTTTCAACGAAGCGGCCGGTATCGGCAAGGCCGCCGACCGCGTGCCCGAGTTCATGAAATTCGAGCCGCTGCCGCCGCACAACCAGGTCTTTGACGTGCCAGACAGCGCGTTGGATTCGGTCTACGCCGAGCTGTAGCAGATCGCAGCAGAACCCGGACAGGGCAACCACTGCCCTGTCCGTTTGCTTCTGAGGCAAGATGCCCAAAATCATAACCGACGATCAGGGCCGGCTGGCCCTGACCAACGATATTGTCCAGCGCCGACTGCTTGTGGGCGCAGGACATTGTCCGATGCCCATGAGGCGACCATGCGTGTCCACGTGAAACTCTTTGCTACTTTGCGTCACTTCGCTCCCAGCGCGGCGATCGGCCTTCCGTTTGAAGTTGACCTGGCTGAAGGAGCTACAGTAGCGGACTTGATCCATCATCTAAGCTTGCCTGCTGAAGAAACGAAGATGGTCTACGTCAATGCCCGCGCCCGGCCTGAGGATTGGCGTCTGGAACCTGGCGATGAAATCGGTATCTTTCCGCCGGTTGGAGGAGGATAGAGTGTCGGATATCACTGTAGATACGTGGCTGTATGGCGAGTTGGCGCGTTACGGAGGCCAGGCGGACAAGGGCAGTTACGCCAACTTGCAGATACGCTTACAAGCAGGACGCACGGTGAATGATTTATTGGCCTATCTGAACATGCCGACTGAGGCGCGGGGGATTACGTTCATCAACGGTCAGTTGTGTGCCATGCCCGGTCTGCAGCCGGACCTGAGTCACGTCTTGCGCGACGGCGACCGCGTTGCTTTTTTCGATCCCCGGAGCATGTGGCCGTTCCAATACCGGCACGGTGTACCCATGGTTGGCGAGATGGCCGACGCGATGCAGGCCAGCCAGGATCATGGCTTGCATCACACGTACTACAGTCTGCGGACACAAATATTGACTTTGTTCGCAACTGCTTGAGTGGAGAAAACCCCTATGCCGCCAAGGCGACCAACGAAGAAGTGTCTTAATCATATTTCACTTGCCCGCACCTTTATAATATAATCGCATCCCCCATCAAAATCCTTGACCGCCTGTCCAATATGACATATATTTAGCACCAAATATTGGTTTTATTGGAGGGTGAATCATGGAATATCTGGTGGCAAAATCGTCTGTCAGCATAACGGACCTGAAAAAGAATCCTTCGGCCGTCATCAAGGAGGCCGATGGGGCGCCCGTTGTGATTCTCAATCACAACCGACCTTCCGCGTACATCGTACCGGTGGATGTCTTTGAGGCCATGTTGGAAAAACTGGACGATCTCGAAATCAAAAATACCGTCAGAAAGCGACGGGGCGAAAAGTCCATCCCGGTCTCCCTCGATGCCTTATAACCTTACCTTCAAGGAATCGGCCCTGAAAGAATGGGGCAAGCTGGACCGACCGATTCGCGAACAGTTCAAGAAGAAGCTGGCAAAACGGCTGGAGCGTCCAAGGGTCGAGGCGGACAGGGTCAGCGGGATGGAAAATGCATACAAGATCAAGCTCCGCGCGGTCGGACTGCGGATGGTCTATGTCGTTGAGGAGGAGACGAACACCCTGATGGTCTATGTCGTGGGGAAAAGGGATAAAAAAGAGGCCTATCGCAAAGTCAAAGAAAGAACTGATGTCCCGTGATCCCGATCATTCTGCGTCGGCAGCCCCCTGCTGTCAGTTAAGGCTTGTCGGCGCGCAGGGGTTTCAAAACAGCTCCTCTTCCACCCGTTGGGAATCGAGTTTTTGCTAAAGAAAAAGGGGTAAGAATTTCTTCGAACCCCTTGTTATTGTTATTGGTAGCGGGGAGAGGATTCGAACCTCTGACCTTTGGGTTATGAGCCCAACGAGCTACCGGACTGCTCCACCCCGCGTCATGTCCCGGAGTTTCTAAACCAGGCGCCGAGAAAAGTCAAGCTGTATTTCTTCTCCCGAGGACTCTGAACACCTCTGATTGATGGGCAACCCCTTTGATGTTCGGACCGGTGATCTTTTCCAGTTGCACGAAGTCTTCCACGAGGCGCGCCGTCTGGCCGCAGATGAAAATCTGATCCGCCTTAGCGATATTCTCAAGCCGCGAAGCGAGATTAACGGGAGATCCAAAGGCAGTGTACTCCTTCTTCCTCGAAGAACCAAAGATCCCCGCCATCACCTCGCCGGTCGCAATGCCGATGCCGACAGCGATCCTTCTGTCCGCCTCCGGGATGCCCGTGTTGATCCGGGCGATCTCCTCCAGGATCGTCAGGGCGGCCTGCACGGCCCGCACGGCATCATCGCTTCCGCCTATCGGCGCTCCGAATATCGCCATGACGCCGTCCCCGATATGCTTGTCCAGCGTCCCATTGTGGGCGAAGATGACGCCGTCAAGGGGGGTGAAATAGTGGCGGTTGAGGAGTTCGGAAAGCTCCGAGGGGGTGAGTCGTTCCGAAAGTCCGGAGAAACCCCGCATGTCGCAAAAGAGAATAGTCGCCTGCATTCGCCTCGGGTGAATGGTCCGGGTGTTTTTCTGGATTTCGGCCATCACCTGCTCCGAAACGAACTGCTTCAACCGTTTCTTGATCATGCATTCCTTGACCTTCGCCCTGAGCTCCTGATTCTCGAAGGGCTTTGTCAGGAAACCGTCAATCCCGGCGTTCACCGCGTCGATGGCGTTCGCCATCGTGGCGTAAGCGGTGAGAATGATCCGCGTGATCTCGGTATTGATCCGACCGATCTCGACGAGGGTTTCGATGCCGTCCATCCCCGGCATCCGGTAATCGCAGATGACCGTCTCGATCTCCTGCGCATCGTTCCTGACGATCTCCAGCGCCTCTCGGCCGTTTTCCGCCAGCATGATCAGGTATCCGTCCTTCTGCAGCAACCGCTTCAGGGAGCGCCGGACCCCCTCTTCATCGTCAACCACCAGTAGACCATTCATCCTTTCCTCCTTTTGCGGGGGAGCTCGACCGTCACGACCGTCCCTTCCCCCTCTTCGCTCTCCACGCGGATCTGACCGCCGTGACGCCGGATGATCTCGTGGGAGATATAAAGGCCGAGACCCGTACCACGGCCTACCACCTTGGTTGTGAAAAAAGGTTTGAAGATATCTTTCAGTGAGGCGGCGGGAACCCCCCGCCCTGTGTCCCTGCACACGATAACCACAGTGTCCGCCGCCGCCACATAGCGGGTCTTCAGTAAAATCTCCCCTTTCCCATCCGGCAGCGCCTGGAGGGCGTTCCGGATGATGTTGATCAGAACCTGACCCAAGTTGGCATAATTTCCCTTCACAGGGGGAAGCACTTCGTAATCCTTCTTTATTTCCGCATCCATATTTTTATACTGGTTATAGAGAACCAGCAGGGCGTCATCGACCGCCCGGTTCATATCCACCCGCTCCACATAGGTCTGCGTCTGACGAGAAAGATCGAGAAGACTCCTGATGATCGCCCCTGCCCTCCGCAGTTCCCCGAGAGAAAAGCGGAGGTCGTCGAGGATCTCGTCCGGGTTTTCTGCCTGCAACTTCCACCCTTCGATGGTTTCCACGCTGCTCTCGACAAGGCTCATCGCCCCGGCAATGGGGTTATTCAGCTCGTGGGCGGTCCCGGCGACAAGCTGGCCGATCGCGGCAAGGCTCTCCGAGCGGATGAGCTGGTCCTGTGTCCTCTCCCTTTCCTTCATCGCCTTACGCAGTGCGGCGGTCCTTTCGGCCACCTTTTGTTCGAGGTCGGAATTGAGCGCCTCCAGTGCCTCGTAACTCTGAGCGTTTTCGATCGCCGTGGCCGCCTGATTGGCGATCGTGCTCAGAAGCTCCAGATCCTCGTCCACAAAGAGTTCTCCCGATCGCTTCTGTCCGAGGGCAATCATTCCCGTCAACCCTTCCCGCGCGGGAAGCGGAACGACCAGCGCAGCGCCAAGCCGGTTAAAAAGTCCGGCCATCGTCTCCCTCTCTTCATTGCCCTCGATGTGCTTTTCAGCGGCCGCACGGCTTACCGGCCGCTTTTCCTTCTCGAGGATTCGGATCAGTAAAGGAATCTCCTTGGGGGGCGCCTCCCCTCCCTTCCCCGAGCTTTCGTCGTAGAGGCGGAAGCGACCCCCTTCGGCAATAATGAGAATGACCCTTTCCACCTGCAACGCTCCGGCAATCGCACCGATGAGCATTTCTTTGATCTGCGGCAGACTCAGAAGCGTGGTGAGCCGGCTGCTTATCTCCCTGAGCAGCTCCCTGTAATCATAGCGCCCCCGGAAAAACAGGTGGTCGATGAGCTTCTGCACCCGTTCCCGAAGAGGATTGAAGATGAGGACGATGATCACCGCCAGGATAAGGGATAGGACAAACGATTCGCTGCCGCCGGTCGTGAGAAAAAAGGCATGGAACAGAAAGATGACGAGGATGTAAAGTACGGTGAGAACGCCCGTCAGAACGAAATAGCCCGTTCCTCGGCGGATGAGGGCGCCGATGTCCAGAAGATCATATTTCAGGATGCCGAAAGCGAGGAAAACGGCGGGGATAAAGCTGAAATTCCCCAGCGGATAGACGGGGACACCGCTGACCGGAAGAATGGAACAGGTGAGGAGGAGGGCTGAAAAACCCAGCCCTCCGAAGATGTACTTGATCCTGTTTTTCGTTTGATTATCGGGGGTCCGCCGCATGGCGCGATAAAGGAGCGCCAGGCAGTAGACGACGGTAGAGACGGCCGTCGCAGAAAAAAGGTGAAAGAGCACGCCGGCGCGGGCGATCCGGCCGAAATAATAGTAATGGAACCCGCTGATGTAAAGATCCGTCGGGATGATGGTCAGAAAAGCGATGCTGACGAGCAGCGCGCTGATCTCCAGCCACCGTCTGCCGTGGACGCCCAGGAATACATGGACGAACCGAATGTAGACGGGGACGCTGAAAACGAAGAAGAAATGGACCGTCCTGTCGACGAAAAGGGCGAGTCTCTCGTCGGGAAGTATGGAAACAAGGGCCATTTCGGCATTGAGAAATGCGCCGAGGAGGCAGATGCCGGCAAACAAAAGGTTCGCCTGCTTCCCTGCGCCCTTCAAGAGCGAAATCAGGGCAATGCCAAGCAGGACGATAAACCCCAGAAGCGGGGGAATGACGTATCCCCAGGATGTCTGCAGACCGTTCGGAACCATCGTTCCCCCTCCGGAGAGTGACGGTTTCTAAGACAAAGATCAGAAGACGAAGACGGCGACGGCGATGACGGTGGTGTAACCATGCGACTGGGCGATGCTGGATTGCGTGATGTTCCGTGTGCTGACGATCTTACCGCTGATCTTGAATATCTCCTTTTTCTCGTCCCAGCTCTCATCGATATCGAAGTCGATGCCGAGGGTGGAGGCGAGCATGGCGGCGGCCAGGTCCTCCGCATAATCCCCCGCCTGACGCTGGGTCTGGCCGAAGGCATGGTGTTCGCTGATATAGCCGTAAGTGCGTTTGTCGGCGGGGATGGCGCAACCGATGGAGGCCGCCAGCAGTCGCCGCGGTTCGTTACTGCAGCAGCGGCTGAGAACGCAATAGGTGATGGCGCCGGGATGCAGTTCTTTGAGCCCCCGCGCCCGTGAGATCACCTGACAGCCGGGAGGCATGATGCTCGATACCTGGACCAGATTGCATTTTTCTATGCCGGCATCGCGGAGCGCGAGTTCGAAGGAGTGGAGTTCCTCTCTATGGGTACCCACCCCCTTAGTGAAAAACATCTTCTTGGGAACATAAAGGCTCAATGGCTTTTTCTCCTCTAATCGGCAGTGGACCGGACCGGTTGTGATTTTCCTACACCCCGGCAGGCTGCAAAGGCTTTTAAAAAATCAGGACCCGGCCGTCAGATAGCCCATGGTTCTGTAAACCAGCTTGGAAGCCAAAAAATCAGGCGCCACCATCCCCGGGATGGGCGCCAGCTCTACAACGTCAAAACCCCTGATCCGGCAGCGTTTTGCCGCCTCCCGGATCAGGCGGATCAAATCCCTCCAGGCGATCCCTCCAGGCTCCGGCGTCCCTGTGGCGGGCATGACGGCCGGATCGAGGACGTCGAGATCTATCGAAAGATACACATCTCCGTGCAGGTCGCCGCAGATCGTCTCGCACCATGATCCGCCGTCGAGGATGAAGGCAGCCGGATAGCTCTTCACCGGATTTGCGGACAGAAATTCGGCCTCCTCGACGCTCATGCTCCGAATACCTGCCTGGATGAGGGGACAGATTTCCACAATCCGACGCGCGACGGCGGCGTGGCTGAAGGGTGTCCCCTGGTAAGCGTCCCGAAGATCCGCGTGAGCGTCGAGCTGAAGGACGGTGAGCTCCGGAAACACCGCTTTCATCGCCCGGACGGCGCCGAAAGAGATGCTGTGCTCGCCGCCGAGCATGACCGGGATCTTCCCATCGGCAGCGATCCCGGCTACGGTCCTGTGGACGGTGTTCATCATTTCCGCCGGCCCCCGGGCATCAGCCTCCAGCGGAGTCAGGGTATGGATGCCGGCCCGATAGGTCTCCTGACGGAGTTCCTCATCGTAGAGCTCCATGTTCACGGAGGCGTCCAGAATTGCCCCCGGACCCCGCCGCGACCCCGACTGGTAGGTCGAGGTCAGGTCGTAGGGAACGGGTACAACGACGAACTTCGCCTTATCATACGTCGCGTACCCCGTTTCGATGCCACCGTAATTCATGACCCCGATTCCTCGAAAAAAGAGTGCGCTTCTAACACACCCGGCGCCCGTTGTCCATCTTTTTTACGAAATTTTCTGTTCAGGCAGCGGGGGCGTCTTCTCGGCCGCTTCGATCAAAGGAGGATTTTCGTTTGCTTTCGCTTCGCGGCGCATATCCCGGACGGTCTTGTTGAGGCGGTTGATCGTCCTGGTCAGACGAAACCGCTCGACAATCCCCATGAACCCCGTAAAAATCACCCCGCTCAGAAAGGCGATGAAGATCAGCATGTAGGTCGGAAGCCACCTGTCGAAGAGATCATAGTACTTCAGCTGGACAGGCAGTGTATTCTCCAGCGCAAATGTGATGATGAAGATCACGAAGAGCGCCACGATAACGGTATAGATGACTTTCATCGGCAGGCCTCCCTGTAAAATGTATCAAAAAAGGGTCTCAGAAGACGGGCGGTTTCGGTGACATCCTCAGGGATGACGCGAACCCCGCCGATAACGCTTATAAAGTTGGTATCGCCGCCCCAGCGAGGAACGACGTGGATATGAAGGTGGTCGTCGATGCCCGCGCCCGCCGCCTTTCCCATGTTCATGCCGATGTTGAACCCCTCGGGTTTCATCGCCTCGGTCAGCAGCCTGACGGAGAGGTCTATGAAATCAAAGAGTTCCAACCTCTCCTCGGGAAAAAGATCGGTGAGACTCCATAGGTGGCGGTAGGGAACGATCATAAGGTGACCGCCCGTATAAGGATAGCGGTTCACCGTGACGAAGCAGTTCTTCCCCTCGCCGACAACCAGTTCCTCCCCCCGATGGGAATCCCGGCAGAGAACGCAGCCTTCCCGCTTTTTTTCCCGGATATAGTCCATGCGCCACGGCGCAAAGAGTGTATCCATTGCTCGTCTCTCCATATGAAAAGTGAATTGTGGAATTATAGCGATGCGCGGTAAAAAGACAAGGATTTTTTTCACATCGGTTGTTTCATTTGACTTTCCGCTCGAATCCGGTTACATTAACTATGAAAACAGCCGCAGGAGCAATGATGAAATGCTCGAATCCGCCCTGAACAGACTTGCCGAAAGAATCCTCAGCCTCGATGAGGCATCCCTCGCCTCCCTCTGGGGGAAATACAAGAATCGGATGGAGCATTTCGAACCCTCGAAGGATTGGGAAAAAGCGGTCATCATTTTTTTTATCATCAATGCCGTCCGTGCCAAGAATCACATCTTTAACGAACAGATTCTCCGTCAGAACGAGGTCGGCCCGGAAAAAAAACCGCAGAGGGGGAAGCCGGATCTGAGGCTTGTCAAGTGATGGATCGCGATACGGTTGCCGGACGGATGAAAACACTCGAGACGGCCATCCTCCACCATAACCGGCGCTACTATCAACTGGACGCCCCGGAGATCACCGACACCCAGTACGATGCCCTCATGCGGGAACTCCAGGCCCTGGAGGCGGAATTCCCCTCTCTGGCCGCGCCGGACTCGCCCACACAGCGGGTCGGGGCGCCCCCCTTGGAAAAATTCGCCCCCGTCGCGCACCTGACCCCCATGCTCAGTTTGGCCAACGCCTTCTCCGCCGAAGAGATCCGGGAATTCGACCGACGGTGCCGTCGTTTCCTGCGGAGTGAAGAGACCATCCGCTACGTCGTGGAACCCAAGCTGGACGGCTTGGCCGTCAACCTCGTTTACGATCGGGGAATCTTTACGGTCGGATCAACGCGGGGGAACGGGGCCGTGGGTGAGGATATCACGCTGAACCTCCGGACGATACCCGCGATTCCCCTCATCATCCGCCGCCCGAATAAAAATGCACCCGATGGGACCGCCCCGCCGATCGTTCCGGAGCGGATCGAGATCCGCGGGGAGGTATGTATGGAACGGGCGGCTTTTAGCAACCTGAACAGCCGTCGAGAGAAAGAGGGAGAGGCGCCCTTTGCCAACCCCCGGAACGCAGCGGCGGGGTCGCTCCGTCAGCTCGATTCGCGGATCACCGCAAAAAGACCTCTTACCCTGTTCTGCTATGCGATCGGCGCGGTGCAAGGGGTTGCCTTCCGCACGCAGGGCGATGTCCTCCGGGCGCTTTCAACCTGGGGCTTCACGGTCAATGACCTGATCAAGCCTGCTGCGGACATAGAAGAATGCATTCACTATTATCACCACATCGGCGAGATCCGGGACGAGCTCCCCTACGAGATCGACGGGATTGTGATCAAGGTGGACGACCTTTCTCTCCAGGAACGTCTCGGATTCGTTGCCAGGAGCCCCCGCTGGGCAATCGCCTGCAAATTCAACGCTATCGGGGAACAAACGGTCATCGAAGCGATCATCGTCCAGGTCGGCAGAACCGGAGTGCTCACACCGGTCGCCCTCATGAGGCCGGTCCGCGTCGGCGGGGTCGTTGTCAGCCGGGCGACCCTCCACAATCAGGACGAGATCGACAGGAAGGATGTCCGGATCGGAGATACCGTAGTTGTTCAGCGGGCGGGCGACGTCATTCCCGAGGTGGTTGAGGTCGTCAAAGTCTTGAGAACCGGCAAGGAGAGGCCCTTCGTCATGCCGGATATCTGCCCCGAATGCGGCTCCCGCATCGTCCGTCTCGAAGGCGAAGCCGCCCACCGGTGCATCGGGATGGCCTGCCCTGCGCAGATCCGGGAACGGATCGCCCATTTCGCCTCCCGGGGCGGGCTGGACATCGAAGGTTTGGGAGAAAAAATGGTCGCGCTGCTCGTGACGAGCGGACTGATCGCCGATCCGGCCGACATCTTCTTTCTGACCAAGGAACAGCTCCTCGGTCTGGACCGGATGGCCGACAAATCGGCTTCCAATCTCATCGCGGCGATCGACCGCTCCAAAAACCCCACACTCGACTGCCTGATTTACGCCCTCGGCATCCGGCATGTCGGCGAGCAGACAGCCAAACGCCTCGCCTCCGCCTATCGAACCCTCGCCGCCCTGACCGCCGCCACACAGCAGGAGCTTCAAATAATCCGAGACATCGGCCCCGAGGTCGCAACAAGTATCGCCGGTTTTTTCCGGGAACCGGCGAACCTCCGAGTAGTCGAAAAGCTTGGCCTGGCCGGCCTTGTCCCAAGGGAGGTCATTCGGCCGCAGGCCGCGCCGCTTGCGGGAAAATCCTTCGTCTTTACGGGGACACTCAGCCGGATGAGCCGGGGCGAGGCAAAGGCGCTTGTCGAATCCTTGGGCGGAGCGGTCACCGGCACGATCACCAAGACGACCGATTATATTGTCGCGGGAGATGAGGCCGGCGCAAAGCTGGAAAGGGCGCGGCGGGACGGCATCGTCGTCCTTGGCGAGGAGGCGTTTTTCGCCTTGACCAAAGGCCAGTTTCAATGATGAAACGCTATCATGTCCTGATTTCAGGCCGCGTCCAGGGGGTTTTCTTCCGAGCGAACACCTGGGAAAAGGCATGTTCGCTGGGCCTGACCGGATGGGTGCGAAACCTCCCGGATGAACGCGTGGAGGCGGTGTTCGAGGGGGGAGAGGTCGCGGCCGAGGCGATGCGGGAGTGGTGCCGGACGGGCACGCCTCCCGCCCGTGTAGACCATCTGGAGGCTTACGAAGAGAGTCCGACCGGAGAGTTCACCGACTTCAAGATCGTCTATTGATTTTTAGGTAAATTCCCTCAGGACCTCGCCGAATCCCTCGATGGCGCCGAGAATCGTTGCATCGTCCACGCAGTAGGCGATCCGGATATGGCCGGGACCGTCAAAGCCGCTCCCCGGGACGGTGAGTATCCGTCTCTCCTGAAGGGCATTGGCGAAGCGGACATCGTCGGCAATCGGCGTCGGGAGAAAGAGGTAGAAGGCGCCGTCCGGCTTTCTCACCCGGTAGCCCACCGAGGCAAGTCCGTCGCAGAGGAGGTCCCGTTTTTCCCGGTAGATCTCCACATCCACTTTTACCCCCCCAAGGCCGGCGATGACCCGCTGCATCAGGGCCGGAGCGTTGACAAAACCGAGGATCCGGTTGCAGAGGGTCAGACCGTCCATCACTTGGCCGAGGGCGTCGATCTCGGGGTTAACCGCGATATAGCCGATCCTCTCCCCGGGAAGGGAGAGGCTTTTGGAATAGGAGGTGGCGACAATACTGTGGGGGTAGGCTTTAAGGACGCTCGGCACCTTCACGTTGTCGTAAACGATCTCGATGTACGGTTCATCGGAGATCAGGTAGATCACCCGCTTGAGCGCCCTCCCCCGCTCCGCCAGGAGAGCCGCCAGGGCGGCGACGCTTTCCTGGTCATACACCTTTCCGGTGGGATTGTTCGGGGAGTTGATCAGGACCGCCTTCGTCTTGTCTGTGATCGCCCCGCGGATCGCGTCGAGATCGAGGGAGAAATCCTCCTTCGTCCGGACGATCCGGGACGCGCCGCCTGCATTGTCCACGTAAAAGCGGTATTCGACGAAAAAGGGCGCCGGGATGATCACCTCATCACCGGGATCCAGGAGCGTCTTGAAAATCACATTGAGCGCCCCCCCTGCACCGCAGGTCATCACGATCTGACCGGCCGCGAGCGTTACGCCTTGGGTAGAACTCACCGCTGACGCAACGGCCGCCCTCGTTTCAGGATATCCTGCATTCGGCATGTACATGTGCTTACCGGGTATTTCCGCGGAGACGAGCTTCCGGAGCCGCTCGCTGAACGCCCCGGGCGGATCGAGATTGGGATTCCCGAGACTGAAATCGAAGACGTTTTCCGCCCCATAACTTTTTTTCAGACGGTCCCCCTCCTCGAACATTTTCCGTATGAATGAGGATTGAGCGATGAAACCGTCGATCTTCTTTGCAATTGCCATGTCATCACCTCTGACGGCTTGGTAAAAAAGTCCGGATGCTGCGTTGCGCTTCACCCTTTGTCATTGCGGCGTACGCCAAAGTAAGCCTCATGAAGGGGGACAGATTTCATATCCGTCCCCCGCTTACGCGTCTTGCCTGCGACCTTTTTACGAAGCTGTCTCATTTTTTATGAATTACAAGACTATTTACGTGGTCAGCACCTTCCGTAAAGTTCTGCTCCGCCCCGGTCCCTGGGGACTGGGCCACCGGAAAACCGCTTTTTACTCTCACGGCCCGCCCCCCCGCGTCAAGTGAAATTACGATCCGCCTTGACATTTTCGGGGCGATCCAGTAATCTCACACCCCGTTGATATCGAATAACGAGCAGACCCCAGCCTGATAAAAACGAGGCACGGGGTACATCTTCACTACAAGGAGCCGATCCATGCCGATTTATGAATACAAGTGCCGGAAGTGCGGAAACACCTTCGACGTCCTCTTCCGGAGCCGGGATGAAAAGGTCGCCGTCGCCTGTCCTGAATGCAAATCGACCCGGACCCAGAAGTTGATGTCTACGTTCGCCGGAAAGATAGGGAACACCAGCACCGGGGGGGCATCCTGCGGGAGCTGTGCCGCGACAAGCTGCAGCCCTACCTGAGGCCACTAAACCATCACGGCCGTGGGCCGTGAACATTTTAAGGAACGCACAAATATGAACATTCTGATCTTCGGACCGAACGGCAGCGGCAAGGGGACCCAGGGGGCGGTGGTGCAGAAGAAGTTCGGGATACCGCATATCGAGACAGGCGTCATCTTCAGGGATAACATTAAGAATAATACCGAACTTGGCAATATCGCAAAGAGTTTTATCGAACGCGGTGAACTCGTCCCCGATGCGATCACCGTCCCGATGATCTTGAAACGCCTCCAGGAGAGCGACTGTAAAAACGGCTGGCTTCTCGACGGCTTTCCCCGCAATCTCACCCAGGCGGAGGCGCTCGGGAACGCCCTCGAAGAGGCCGGGATGAAACTGGATGTTGTCATCGAGATTGTCCTCGATCGGGAAACTGCAAAGAAACGGATCATGGGTCGAAGACTTTGCGCCAATGACAACAATCACCCGAACAACATCTATATCGAGGCCATTAAACCGGCAGAAAAGGAAGGGAAGCCGGTCTGCCGGGTCTGCGGCTGTGACAAACTGACCGCCCGGGCCGACGACCAGGACGAGGCGGCGATCGACAAGCGCCACGGGATCTATTACGACACGAACACCGGAACGCTCGCCGCCGTCCGCTACTTCAAAGAGCGAGTCCGTACCCTGGAAGTCGACGGGACTCCCGGTGTGAGGGAAGTCTCCACGGCCCTTCTCGCAAAGCTCTCATAATGAATAACATTAGAAATTTCAGCATTATAGCACATATCGATCATGGGAAGTCGACCCTTGCCGACCGGTTGATTCAGTACACCGGCGTCGTCAATGACCGCGATTTCCAGGACCAGATCCTCGACAACATGGATATCGAGCGGGAGCGGGGAATCACGATCAAGAGTCAGGCCATCTCGCTCCCCTACCAGGCAAAGGACGGCCGGTCCTACGCCCTGAATCTGATCGATACGCCGGGCCACGTCGATTTTACTTACGAAGTGTCGCGATCGCTCGCCTCCTGTGAAGGGGTCCTGCTTTTAATCGACGCGGCCCAGGGGGTCCAGGCCCAGACGCTCGCCAACCTCTACCTGGCAATGGAGCACGACCTCACGATCATCCCCATCATCAACAAGATCGACCTCCCTTCGGCGGACGTGGAGCGGGTCATCGAGCAGATCGATTCGGAACTGGGTCTGGATTCCGACACCCATCTGAAGTGCTCGGCGAAGGAAGGAACCGGGATCGAGGAGATCCTCGAGGCGATAGTGGCGAGGATTCCTCCCCCAAAAGGGGATGCGGAAGAGCCGCTCGCCGCGCTGATCTTCGACGCCAAGTATGACGTATTCCGGGGGACGGTCATCTATTGTCGAATATTTAACGGGCAGGTCAAGGCGGGCGACATCATCCGCCTCATGTATAACAGCGCCGTATATCGGGTGGAAGAGGTCGGCCGTTTCATCCTGAGACGGGAGAAACGGGAGAGTCTCGCCGCGGGTGAAGTCGGTTACATCATCGCCGGCGTAAAGACCGTCTCCGACGTTCGGACAGGCGACACGATCACCCTGGAGAGCCGCCCTTGCGCAAGCCCCCTGCCGGGATTCAAAGAGGTGAAGCCGGTGGTCTTCGCCTCGATCTATCCCATCGCCTCGGACGACTATGAAGACCTGGCCGTCTCCCTGGAGAAATACAAGCTCAACGATGCCTCCTTCGTCTATGAAAAAGACTCATCTGCGGCCCTGGGACAGGGCTTCCGCTGCGGTTTTCTGGGGCTCCTCCACCTCGACATCGTCCAGGAACGTCTTGAGCGGGAGTATGATCTCTCGATCATCCTCTCCGTCCCTAGCGTCCGCTACCGCTTCACATTGAAAGATGGGACGGTAATCTACGTAGACAATCCGGCCCACTACCCCGAACCGATGTCGATCATCAAGTCCGAGGAGCCCTATATCCGGGCGACGATGATGCTCCCCGAGCGCTACCTCGGCGCCGTCATGAAACTCTGCATGGAGAAGCGGGGGGTCAACTCGACGCTCAATTACCCGAATCCCGGCAGAGCGGAGCTGATCTACGAGATGCCTCTGGCCGAGGTAATCTTCGACTTCTACGACCGCTTCAAGTCCGTGACGCAGGGCTATGGCTCTTTCGACTATGACCTGATCGACTATCGGGAGGGCTCCCTTGCCCTGCTGGACATCCTCGTGAATGGGGAGAAGGTCGACGCCCTGTCCCAGATCGTCCATCGGGAACGTGCACGTGCCAGGGGGCTGCAGGCGTGCGAACGATTGAAGGAAGAGATCCCCCGGCAAATGTTCAAGATCGCGATTCAAGGTGCGATCGGCGGCGAGGTCATTTCCCGGACGACCATCTCCGCCTTCCGCAAGGACGTCATCGCCAAATGTTACGGCGGCGACATCTCCAGGAAGCGAAAACTCCTGGAAAAACAGAAGAAGGGGAAAAAGCGGATGAAGATGATCGGCAACGTCTCCATCCCGCAGAGCGCCTTTCTTGCCGTCCTGAAGTCGGATACGGAATGAGCGAATGGACGCCGGAGCGATACCGAATCCGACCGGCAGCACCCTTCAGCGGTCCCAGGAATCGGATGAACTCCCGGGGCTCTACATCCACATCCCTTTCTGCCTCAGGAAATGCGTCTACTGCGACTTCTACTCCTCAACCGATCTGACACTGATCCCGAATTTTCTTGCGGCCCTCCGCCGCGAAATGGGCCTCAATAAGGATTTCAAAAGCGTGTTTGATACGGTGTATATCGGCGGCGGAACCCCGTCCGTTCTGACACCGGCCGTTCTCGAACGGCTGATCGGCGATATTCTGACAGCCTTTACAATCACCCCCGGTGCGGAAATCACCGTTGAGGCGAACCCCGGCGATATGACTGCAGGGCGGCTCGCAGCGCTTCGCCGCGCTGGCGTGAACCGTCTCAACATCGGCTGCCAGTCTTTCGATGACGAGTCGCTTGCTTTCCTGGGCCGTCGCCATCGAGCCCGGCAGGCGGTGGAAACGATCCACATGGCCCGCGATGCAGGCTTTAACAATCTCGGTATCGACCTCATTTACGGCCTTCCCAGCCCTCCCGGAGATGCCTTTGCCATCTGGCTCGCCACCCTGCGGACGGCTCTCTCCTTCCATCCGGAACACCTTTCCTGTTACCAGCTCACCGTCGAGACGGACACCCCCCTCGCGGACCTCTGCCGGAGGAGCGAAATTGCCCTCCCCGATCTTGATCTTCAGTCCCTATATTTCTCCCGAACCGCAGAGATTCTGGAAGAGGCCGGCTACCAGCATTATGAGGTCTCCAATTTCGCGCTTGGGAACCGCTTCCATTCCCGCCACAACAGCAAGTACTGGAACCACACCCCCTACCTCGGCCTCGGCCCCGCCGCCCATTCCTTCGACGGCCGGCAGCGCAGGTGGAACCACCGGTCCGTCACCGCTTATCTGAACGATCTCGCCACCGGGAAACCGCCGGTGGCAGAGTTCGAGCTCTTGACCGACGAACAGCTACGCCTGGAGGCTCTCTTCCTTGGTCTTCGTACACGGCGGGGCATTGATCTGGCAGAGTTCAAGAGGCGCTATGGTGAGGATCTTCTTGCAGAAAAAGGGAAAATCCTGACGAAGCTCATGAAAGACGCCCTGGTGGAGATCCGGGACGGTTTTCTGAAACCGACGCGCGCTGGGATGGCCGTCGCCGATAGCCTGGCGCTGATTTGAGAGGCATTCACCCCATAGGTCTTAAAACGCCATCGCGACAGTTTTCGCTTCGATGCGGATTCATGCCGGCCGGGCAATCGATCTAACGGAAAGAAACCGCAAAATCCTCCCGTTCCTTCTCCATATCCCGGAGCAGAGCGGATACCCGGGCGAAATCTTTTCCCATGGATTTTTTCGAAGTCGCCGACTCCTCCCAGATCAGTTCCAGCGGTCCTTTGGGATCGACGCTGAGTAGGTCCCACAGGGCATCCAGGTTCCTGCCGAAGTAATCCGGGAAGTTTAGCAGGAGTGCAATCTCATCGTAGAATTCATCCAGTGAATGGATCGATTTCCCCGGAAGCTTGTACTTTCTCATCTTCATATTTTAACCTCCTGACGGTGTCGTCTTCGTCATAGCCTCGACCTTGGCCACAATGACCTCTTTTGACTTTCACGGTCATCGAAGGGATAAACTCCACCATCTCCAAAGAAAACGGGCTGCAATTCGCCCAGTAGTGCCAGACATTTTGGCTCCTCAAAAAGCTGCCTGTCTCCTTATCCGCCTATTCAAGACCCAAGACTTGACCCCATTTCCCCCACCATGGGCG
>CAZINF010000062.1:0-18122 GCA_964540555.1 uncultured Syntrophus sp.
TCTCCCCCCGGCCGAGCTGGGTATCCCTGTTGCTCAGAAACAGGGCGATGCCGCCCAACTGATACATCCCCACCTCGAAGGAAATCCGTGTCCGGGTCGAGGATTTGTCGAAGATCATCCCCAGGGTCTTGCCTTTGAGCGAGGCATGTTCCCTCCCTTCCCGGTGCAGCCGCTTCAAGCGGTGCGCCTTTTCGATGATGCGTTCATAGTCGGCGCGTTCCAGGTCGTATTCGCTCAGCAGGTCTTTCTTCATCGCTCCTCCAAGACCTCCTCCAAGACCTCCTCCAAGACCTCGGCCAAGGCCTCGGCGAGAATGCCCACTGCCTTATCCACGTCGGTTTTCGTGAGGATCAGGGGGGGGACAAAACGCAGGACGTTGCCGCCGGTACAGTTGATCAGGAGTCCCTTTCTGAGACAGCTAAGGACAAAATCCGCCCCGGGAAAGGTTAGCTCAACGGCGATGATCAATCCCCTTCCCCGGACTTCCCGGATCCGGGCATTCTTCGCTTTCAGCTCGCTGAGCCGCTCGAAGAAATAGGCCCCCACACGCCGGCAGTTGTCAAGAATCGCTTCGTCAAAAAATGTTTCCAATACGGCGATCCCCGCTGCCGTCGCCAGCGGATTGCCGCCAAAGGTGGAACCGTGGCTCCCCGGGACAAAGGCCGCTGCGATCCGCTCGGAAGCCAGGAGCGCCCCTATCGGGAAACCGTTCCCCATGGCCTTGGCGAGGGTGATCATGTCCGGGACCACCTCTTCCGCTTCGCAGGCAAAGAGCGTCCCTGTCCGGCCCATCCCTGTCTGGACCTCATCGACGATCATGAGAAGCCCGCGCTCGTTGCAGATTCGTCTGATCCCCGGCAAATAGCCGGGAGCGGGGATGACGACGCCCCCCTCCCCCTGAATCGGTTCGACCATCACGCCCAGCGTCCGGTCGGTCACGGCCGCCTCGATGGCTGCCAGATCATTATAGGGGACATAGCGGAATCCCTCCGGCAACGGCGCAAAGCCGGCATGGAATTTCGCTTGACCCGTTGCCGTTACGGTCGCCAGGGTCCGGCCGTGGAAGGAGTCCTGCATCGTGATGATTTCGTATTTCCCCTCCATCTTCTCGGAGGCGTATTTCCGGGCAAGCTTGATCGCCGCCTCGTTGGCCTCCGCCCCGCTGTTGCAGAAAAAGACCTTGTCCAGGCAGGAATTCTCGACAAGGAGCTGGGCCAGACGGATCTGGTTTTCGATATGGTAGAGATTCGAAACATGGGTGAGGAGTTCCACCTGGCGCTTCAGAGCTTCCACGACCCGCGGATGGGAATGGCCGAGGGCGCAAACGGCGATCCCCCCGACCAGATCGAGATAATGCTTCCCGTCGTTATCCCAGAGATGGACGCCGAGCCCCCGCGAAAGTACGATGGGAAAGCGTTTGTAAGTCGACATGATGTACCGGTCGGACAGGGCAATCAGTTCTTCCGTCGTCATCTTTTTGATACCTCTACTCCCGAAAAATGCACCTCATTATATACGATCTTCGCATTATAACACGATCTCCATATTATAATACGATCTCCGTCCCGATCCCCTGATCGGTAAACATCTCCAGAAGGATCGTGTGTTTCAGACGGCCGTCCACGATATGGGCCTTCTTCACTCCCCCTTTGAGGGCCTTGAGACAGCACTTTACTTTGGGGAACATCCCCCCCACGATCGTCCCCTCCTCGATCAGCGCCCGGGTTTTCGCTTCATCCATCGCCTGGATCAGTTCCTTGTTCCGGTCGAGGACGCCGGGAACATCGGTCAGGAGGATCAGCTTCTCCGCCTGGAGCGCCGCAGCCACCGCGCCGGCGACCAGATCGGCATTGATGTTGTAGGTCTCCCCCCGTTCCCCCACCCCCGTCGGGGCGATGACCGGGATGAAACCGTCTGCCGTCAGGGAGGCGATCAGCGCCGCATTGACCTCCGTGACCTTCCCCACGAGACCGATGTCGATGATCTCTGGCGGGGTATCCTTGGCTTTTGCCGCACTGAGATAATATTTCTCCGCCCGGATCAGGTCGGCATCCTTTCCGCTCAACCCCACCGCCTTGCCGCCGTGACGGTTGATCAGACCGACGATCTCCTTGTTCACCTTCCCCACGAGGACCATCTCGACGATGTCCATCGTCTCCTCGTCGGTGACGCGCATTCCCTGGATAAACCTGGATTCTTTACCGAGTTTTTTCAGGAAACTCCCGATCTGCGGACCGCCGCCGTGAACTACGACGGGATGGATGCCGATATACTTCATCATGACCGTATCGCGGGCAAAACTGTCCTTCAGTTCTTCATCCACCATCGCATGTCCGCCATACTTGATCACAACCGTTTTCCCGTAGAAGCGGCGGATATAGGGGAGGGCTTCGAGCAGGATATCGGCCCGTTCCACGAATTTCGTCACATCGTTCATCGCTATTTCCCCCTCCCCTCAATCCCCTCCCGCCAGCGGAGGGGAAGCATGGGACCTTTGAACATCGTATCCCGGAAGCGCGCATTGGAGATTTTTCGGGGCACCTACCGAAAAATGTCCAGCGCGCGGAGGGATATGATGTTCGAAGGTCCCATTTACAGAATGTATCTGCTCAAATCCTCATCCTCGACGATCTCGTCGAGCTGACGGGCGACATAATCGGCGTCGATCACGACCTCCTGTCCCCGCATCTCGGGGGCATCGAAAGAGATCTCGTCAAGAAGGCTCTCCATGATTGTGTAGAGGCGCCGCGCTCCGATATTCTCCATCCGGTCATTGACCAATGTCGCCGTCTCGGCAATTGCAGCCACGGCATCCTCCGTAAAAGTGATCCGGACGCCTTCGGTCGCCATCATCTCCGTGTACTGCGTGACGAGGGCGTTGTGGGGCTCGGTGAGGATCCGGATGAACTCCTCCTTGCCCAAGGAGTTGAGCTCGACGCGGATGGGAAACCGGCCCTGCAGCTCCGGGATCAAATCCGATGGTTTCGTGGAGCTGAAGGCGCCGGCCGCAATGAACAGGATGTGATCCGTCCGGACCATCCCGTAACGGGTGTTCACCGTCGATCCCTCAACGATAGGCAGGAGGTCCCGCTGGACGCCTTCCCGGGAGACATCCGGTCCGTGCGTCCCGTCGCTCCCCACGATCTTGTCGATTTCGTCGAGAAAGACGATCCCTGCCTGCTCCACCCGTTCGATCGCCGTCTTTGTCACCTTCTCCATATCCACGAGGCGCTGGGCTTCTTCCTCGGAGAGAATCTCGATGGCTTCCTGGATTTTCACCCGTCGCTTCTTTTTCTTCTGCGGGAAAAGGTTGCCCAGCATGTCTTTGACGTTGAGACCCATATCCTCGATGCCGGAGGAGGAAAAGATCTCGATCATCGGCCCGCTGCGGGCCTCGGCAACCTCCAGTTCGACGAACCGGCCGTCCAGACGCCCCTCGCGCAGGAGGCGGCGAAGCTTTTCGCGGGTCGTATCCGGCTCGGGAACATACTCCGCCTCGACCGTTGCGCCGTTTTCGGCGGTGATCATATCCGTCACCTTCTTTTCCACCGATTTCGGCGGGAGAAGAATGTCGAGCAGGCGATCTTCCGCCAGTTCCGCAGCCTTGGCTCGGACGCGGCCCTGTTCCTCGGATTTGGTCATGCTGATCGCCAGCTCCACCAGATCGCGGACCATCGATTCCACATCCCGACCGACGTAGCCCACCTCGGTGAATTTCGACGCCTCCACCTTGATAAAGGGAGAGTTGTCGAGTTTTGCAAGACGCCTGGCAATCTCGGTCTTCCCAACACCGGTGGGACCGATCATGATGATATTCTTAGGAGAAATCTCCTCCCCTAACTCCTGCGAGACGTTCTGGCGCCGCCAGCGGTTCCGAAGCGCGATCGCCACGGCCCGCTTGGCCTCGTGCTGACCGATGATATACTGATCCAGTTTCTCGACGATCTTCCTCGGTGTCAAATCATCCGGTGACATATTCAACTTTTTTCCTTATCCTTTCCAGGTATTTTCTCCGGTTCTGCTTCGAGGTCAAGTTCCTCTATGGTGATCCGGTCATTCGTAAAGATGCAGATTTCGGAGGCAATCTTGATCGATTCCCGCGCGATCTCCGTCGCCGTGAGATCGGAATAGCGGACCATCGCCCGTGCCGCCGCCAGGGCGTAGGGACCGCCCGAACCGATGGCCATCACATTGTCGTCCGATTCGATGACGTCTCCGTTTCCGGAAATGATGAGGAAGGACTCCCGGCTGACAGCGATCATCAGAGCCTCCAGATGACGGAGCACCCGGTCCGTCCGCCAGTCTTTCGTCAGCTCCACAGCCGCTCTGAGCAGGTTCCCCTTGTACTGCTCGAGTTTCTGGTCAAAGCGGTCAAAGAGGGTAAAGGCATCGGCGGTCGCGCCGGCAAACCCCACGATCACCTGATTGTGATAGAGGCGACGCACCTTTCTCGCCCCATGCTTCATGACCGTTGTGTCCAGCGTGACCTGGCCGTCTCCCGCTACGGTGACTTTTCCCCGGTGTTTGACCGCCAGTATGGTCGTTCCCCTGATTTTCATCGCTTACGTTTTTCCTCCCCCTGCCCGTGGGTGGGCGCGGTCGTAGACTTCCATGAGACGGCTGACGCTGACCGTCGTGTATTTTTGGGTCGTCGAAAGGCTCTGATGTCCGAGCATCTCCTGGATGGAACGGAGGTCTGCCCCCGCATCGAGCAGGTGCGTCGCAAACGTGTGACGCAGGGCATGGGGGCTGATCTTCCGGCCGATGCCGCTCTCACGAACCACCCGTTCCACCACCCGGGCGACGCCCCGGGGATTCATTCTCATTCCCCGGATGCTGAGGAAAAGGGGTTCTTCAGGGTCCGTCTGCGGTCTTTTCGCTGCCAGCTCCCCCCGCCGTTTCAGATAGGTCCCGACCGCATCAAACGCAGGCGTCCCTACGGGCACAATCCGCTCCTTCCTTCCTTTCCCGCGGACTTTGATCAGGCCCCCGGCGAAATCACAATCCGCGATGTTGAGTCCCGTCAGTTCGCTGAGGCGGATGCCGGCGGAGTAAAACAGTTCGAGCATTGCCCGGTCCCGGAGCCCCTCGGCGCTTTCGGAAAAATTTACCCTGAGCAGAGAGAGTATCTCATCGACCGACAGGACAACGGGAATGTATGTCTCGCACCTTGGCGTCTGCAAAAGTTCAGCCGGATTGAACCGCACCTTCCCTTCCCTGAGCAGATAGCGGTAGAAGGACCGGATCGCAGCCATTTTCCGGGAGATGGTCACCTTCCTGAGCTTCTCACGGTAGAGAGAAGCCAGAAAGGAGCGGATCAGCATCTGATCCGCGGGAATCCCGTCGACCTCTTCCCCGGATGCATTCTCCCTTTCGAGAAAGGCCCGGTATTGCCGGAGATCGGACATGTAACTCTTCCTCGTCTGATCCGAGAGATTTTTCTCGACCGCCATGTGCCTGTCGAATTCTTGAATGGCTTCCTTCAGGAGCATCGTCTCACGCCTCAATCGCCTACCACCCCCACCCTAATCCTCCCCCGTCAAGGGGGAGGATTTTTCACATCTTGTATTTTCCGAAATCCTCCGGGGATAGATTTTCAAGGAACTCGGCCAGCTTTTCCTTCTTCAGACGGTCGAGATCGGTCATCTTCGTGCCGAAGTCCACATTGCGGGATTTTTCGATCACCTTCTCATCGACGAAAATCGGGGCGCCGGCCCGCAGGGCAATAGCAATGGCGTCGCTCGGGCGGGCATCGACGACGATCGGCTTCCCCTCTCGCAGCAGATGGATATTGGCAAAAAAAGTGTTGTTGCGCAAGTCGTGGATATCCACCCGTACCACCTCGGTTTTCAGAAGCTTGACGATTTCGTTGAGGAGATCGTGGGTCATGGGACGGGAGAAGGTGATCTTCTCGATCTCGGTTGCGATTGCACTCGCCTCGAAAATCCCTATCCAGATGGGAATGGCCTTCTTCTCCTCCAGATCCTTCAGAATTACGATGGGGGTATTGGTGATCGGATCCATGGTGAGACCCGAAACCCGCATTTCAATAAACATCCGCCGCTCCTTTCTCTTCCATCTCCCCGTGCAGAGAATGAGGGAAAGCCTCCAAAATCCGCACGAAAACCGTCTTCCCGATCGCTTCCCGTTTCCCCTCGAAATTGACTATCCTGTTCCCCCTTGTCCGCCCGGTCATCTCCCTGGATTCTTTCTTGCTCGGTCCTTCAACAAGCACCGCCTCCGTACGCCCGATGCAGGCCCGGTTCTTTTCGAGGGTATGCTCTGCCTGGAGGTCCTGGAGAATCCGCAGCCTCTCCCGCTTCACGCTGCCGCACACCTTTTGGGCCATCGAGGCTGCAGCCGTCCCTTCCCGCACCGAATACTGGAAAGAGAAGAGATTGTCAAACCGAACCTCCCGCAGCAGCGTAAGGGTCGTCTGAAAGTCCGCGTCCTCCTCCCCGGGAAACCCTACGATCACGTCCGAAGTGATACTGATCCCGGGGCAGGCCCGCTTGAGCGCAGCGACTTTCTCCACGTACATCCCGGCGGTGTATCCCCGGTTCATCCTCTTCAGCACACGGTCGGACCCCGACTGCACCGGCAGGTGGATATGTTCGCACAGGGGGGCTACCTTTCCAAAACAGCCGATCAGCCGTGGCGAGAGGTCCTTCGGGTGCGAGGTGGTGAAGCGGATTCTCTCGATCCCGGCGATCTCGCCGAGGGTGCAAAGCAGATCGGAAAAATCCCGGCCATCGTTCCTCGTTTGCCCGTACGAGTTGACGTTCTGTCCCAAAAGCGTCACCTCACGGATCCCCCGGCGGGTCAGCGTCTCGACCTCGCCGACGATCTCCCGGAGGGGCCGGCTCTCCTCCGGCCCCCGGAGATGCGGCACGACGCAATAGGCGCAGAAATTGTTGCACCCCTGCATGATCGTCACAAAGGAGCTGACCGCCCCTGTAAGCGGCTGCGCCGGGATTGCGAGCGAGTGAACCCGGTCGCAAAAACCCGTCTCGACCATCCGCTCCCCTTCCTTCTCCAGGGCGTCTACCAGTGCGGGCAGCCGGTGGATCTGATGCGTACCGAAGACCAGATCCAGGCTGCGGGCTCTTCGGAAGAATCGTTCGCCCCACTGCTGAGCCAGACAACCGCCGACGCCGATCAAGAGATGCGGCTTTCGCTCCTTCAGCGCCTGAAAACGACCCAACTGGCTATAGATCTTCTGCGCCGCCTTCTCCCGGATGCTGCACGTATTCAAGATGATCAGATCCGCCAGACCCGAATCATCCGTCGTATCGTATCCCGATCCTTTAAGCAGGGCCGCCATCTTCTCCGAATCCTGAACGTTCATCTGGCAGCCAAAAGTTTGAATATAGAGCTTTTTTCTCTCCAAGTCGTTCCTTCCATCCTGAAACATCATAAAAAAGCAATAATATATGGAGGGGGGATAGTCAATACCTTTTTCTGCCAATTGACAAAATGAATTTCCTGCGTCATAGTGCCCCCGACCCTTGGCGTTCAACCGAAAAGGAGAATGATTCAATGAGACCTTCATGGGACGATTATTTTCTGAAGATGGCCGAAACCGCCTGCCTGCGATCAACCTGCCTGCGCGCCCAGTACGGGGCCGTTCTCGTCAAGGACCACACGCTCATCAGCACGGGATACAACGGCGCTGCCGCGGGCGTCAGAAGCTGCCTGGAGCTGGGCGAGTGCGTCCGCGATCGGCTGAATATCCCCAGCGGTAAAAACTACGAGATCTGCCACTCGGTCCATGCCGAGGCCAATGCGATCATCCGCGCCAGTTTTGATCTGATGAACGACGCCACGCTTTACATCTTCGGCGCCCAGCAGGAAAAACCGCGAAGCGGGATGCCCTGTTTCATGTGCTGGCGGATGATCTTCAACGCCGGTATCGGCAAGGTCGTTTTCCTCGATGATGAGGGACAGAAGCAGACCGTCAACGTCAATGTCGTCGACCGCGGCAGGATCCTCTCATACGCCGCGCAGGACGGCTGAAGGTCTCGCAAAAATAATCTTAAAAGTCTTGCAAATGGGGCGGCTTCGTCAATCCCTTACATTCAAACAAAAGGAGGTCAGAAAATTATGCAGGCTTTATTTACATTAACATCCTCGGAATCAAAGCGACTGCTCGGCAAGGCGGTCGCGGCGCTGCCGGAAGTTCAGCAGGCGAAAGATAACGGCTATCTCGTCATCGGCCGAGGCTCGACGAATGCCTTCATCATCGAAGAGCTGATGAAAAGCAAAATGGACAAGGAGAGATACGTCGCCGGTCAGATCATCAAAGGGGTTTTATGCGTCCTTGGTCCGGACCAGAGGAACAAACCGGTGACCTTTCACAAGGGCGAGATCCAGGCGGTGGAGCCGGGTGCGGTGATAGACAAGCTCGTTCCCGGCGATATTCTCATCAAAGGCGCCAACGCCGTCGATCCGTTCGGCAATGTCGGCGTGCTCATGGCCGGTCCGGGAGGGGGCACGATGGGACAGTTCTACATGGGTTTGAAGGCCCAGGGCGTCGCGACGATCTACCCAGTCGGCCTCGAGAAGCTCATCCCTTCCGTGGAAGAGGCGGCCCGTTATGGCGGCAAGTTGTTGCTGGGTCGGACCATAGGCTGCCGTGTGGGGATGGCCTGCGTCGCCGACGGCCGGATCGTCACCGAAATCGAAGCGATCGACACCCTCTTCGGGCTGAAGGCCATCCACTACTCATCTGGCGGCTGGGGAGGGGCGGAAGGCTCCGTGACCCTGATCGTCGAAGGCGAAGATGACGATGTGAACGCGTGCATGGACATGATCGAAGCGATCAAGGGGGAACCTCCTCTGCCCGCCGTCAAGCCCCCCTGCAAAACCTGCGGCGCCCCTTGCAGCTTCAAAGGGAAAGAGGAGGAGGAGCTTCCTGCCTACCTGAAATAACAGACAGGCCAAAGACCAGCCGTCATCGACGTAATAAAATACTCTCCCTTCCCATGTTCCCACATACATACGAACCCTCCCCCGTCAAAGGGGGAGGGAATTCGTGAAGCTCCCCGACCACAGGGCTGGGTTTGCGGGTTGCGCTGCCGCTCAATCCTATTTGCCCGGCGCGTACTGCCGGGAGATCGACCAGAGAGGGGATTTTTCGCATTTCAGCCCTTTTTCCGGCGGGATGGGTTTTCCCAAGCGCCAGCGCCGCGGCATTCTTCTCACAGAAGGAAGCGGGTTCGTAGATCAAGCCCTCGCCCAGTCTCTCTTCTTCACGTTTCAGTTTATAATAGGCGAACCGGCCGATACTCGGTGTAATAAGCCTTGTGACCCAGCCGAACTCCGCATAAATATCCTTCAGTAATTTCTCCGCCTTCTCTCTCAACTGCGGCTCGTTCCGGTACCACTTCTTCATTGCCCAGACGGCCCCTGCATAGCTCGAACGCAGGGGGAAAACCTCCCAGGCGATCCTTTTGCGGACATGGTCATAGGGATCATCCTTGTACCTCTGCCAGCCGTTCAGAATCACCCTGATCAACCTCAGCACGCTCGGGCCGTTGACCCTAAAGTCGCGCTGGAAGGCCTCCAGGAGATATCCTTCTTCCTGTCCGTCTTTGATATGGGGGTGGCGGTAATTGAAGCGGTACTGTCCGTGGGCGTCGGCAGCGGGAAATTCCGCCTCATCAAGCAGCGATCCATCCTGCCGGTGCTTTTCATACAGGGGCGTCCCGGGAATGGGTGTATAGAGCATGAATTGATGAAAGACCGCATCGTGGCTGACGGCATGATCGATGATCTCATCCATATGTTCCGGCCGGTGGTCTTCGAGGCCGATGATCGAGGAACCCAGGACGCGGATGCCGTGCGACTGCAGAAGGTT
Source organism: uncultured Syntrophus sp. (assembly GCA_964540555.1). Lineage (GTDB taxonomy): Bacteria > Desulfobacterota > Syntrophia > Syntrophales > UBA5619 > JAKAFS01. Next base: position 9,860 of record CAZINF010000062.1, read on the forward strand.
CACCAGGGCGCGCGTATCAACCCCCTGGAGCTTGTCGTAGGCGCTCTGATCGCCTTCGAGGCCCATCCAGACCCAGCCGATGCCCAGCCGTACCAGCTGATCGATGGTATAGGACTGCAGAACCCGGGCAGAGCTGAAGACATAGACGGCCCAGCTTTTGTCATATTCCTCCATCAGCTCAAGGAGCCTCAGCGCCCGCTTCTTGTGGAGGAGAAAATTTTCGTCAAGAGTGAAGAAGGATCGCACCTTGAGCTTCTCTTCCATTTCGCACATGACGTGGAAGAGCTCGTCGCCTGTTTCGTAAAAATGGATGAATTTTCCTTTCCCGCCGAACAGGGCGGATGTCGAACAGAAGTTGCATCCCATCGGGCAGCCGACGGAGGGAATAAGGATTGCCGCCGTACCGCCGGGCCGGTTGCCGAGATCGATGCCCATCATCTTTCCGCCAAATCCCGAGATGGCCAGAGGGTGTTTGATCGGCGCCCGATCGTCCTGTCCCAGATACCGCTGAAACCAGCGGATGCCCTCGCCGCGGACGATCAGGTCCGCGTCGACGATACGATCGAGCCCTTCCTTGTTGCTGATGTGCCCGCCGATGACAATCGTCGCGGCCGGCTGATACTGCCGGATCAGCTTGCACATCTTCGTGACCTTGCCTATATTGGGGATGATAGCGCCGATACCGATCACGTCATAGACGTTTTTACCGATCTCTTCGGTGAAACCCTCCAGTGTGGGGAAATCCAGGAGGGCGCAAGGTGCATCGAGGTTGGTCTGGATCATCATCAGTCCGAAGGAACGATGAAACATCCGGAGCGAGAATCCCCCCTGGACGCGCGTCACCTGATTCTGATACAGTTCCATCGGATTGATCCTTCGGCTCCCATACTCATCATCTTGTGCGTAAGGGCCGAAGACGCTCGTGAGCAGGACGCGGGCGCGGTCTCCGAGAGGATGGACTGGTTGAATCTGATCGATCATGATATTCTCCTATTCTCGTTTTAATCGTGGCTTTTAACGGCGGCACGTGTGCACCATAAAAGATCTTTCGGCAGAAGAAAAGGCCCAAGTTGCCGTTTTACAATACTTTTACAATTCCTGAAGGCGTCAGCGTCCGCCCGAAGAGTGAGGTATTGACGATGGGACGTGCGACGTCAGCCCGATCCGAGGACTCATGAAAATAACGAAATGGTTTCTTCATCCGATCACGGTCTTCATCCTCTCCACGTTGGCCTTGGCATTCTCCCTGTTTCTGTATATCTACTGGTATGTCCAGGTCAGCGCAGGGCTCAAATCGGTGATCGACTATTACCGGCTCGATGCGAGCCAGTTTTTCGAGGCGCAAACTTGGTTGGTGATCCTCATCCTTTCGCTTCTGGTAGGCGTCATTCTGGCGGGGATACTCATTATTTTTATATACAACCTCAAGACACTGCAGCTCTATCGCCTCCAGCAGACCTTCATCAACAATTTCACGCACGAGCTCAAAACCCCCGTCACGTCGCTGAAGCTCTATCTCGAGACGTTCGCGAAGCACAAGCTCCCCCGCGATGAGCAGCTCAAATATATCGGGTTCATGCTCCAGGACGCCGAGCGTCTCTCCGGAAACATCAACAGCATCCTGAATCTTGCCCGGATCGAGAGCCGGGTTTATGAGGGGAAAGCGGCGCCGGTCGATCTGACGAAAACGATCCGGCAGTTCATCGCCGACAATACCCATCTCTTCGGCAACTGTGAAAGTCGCATGGAAAAACCTTCGAGCGGGACTACCGTTTACCCCGTCATCGTTCCCCTCTTCGAGATGCTCCTGATGAATATCCTGACCAACGCCGTAAAATACAACGTATCGTGTAAGCCCAGGGTTGACATTTCCATTGAACCGCGCGTAGATAATCTATTGATACGCTTTCGGGACAACGGGATCGGTATTGCCAAAGAAGAGCAGAAAAAGATCTTCAGGAAGTTCTATCGCGGTCAGGGTAACGATCAGATCGCCGTGGGGGGGAGCGGCATCGGTCTTTATCTCGTCCAGCAGATCGCCAGGCTTCACTACGGGAGAGTGACCGCCGAGAGCGAAGGCCCGGGGAAGGGTTCCGTTTTCACCCTGATCCTGCCCGGGAGGGCGCCGAAAGGAAGCATGGATGAAACAGACTGAAAAATCGCGGATCCTCATTATCGAGGACGACGCGCACATCGCCGAAGGGCTGAAGCTGAATCTCTCCCTGCAGGGTTATGAGGCGGCGATCGCCGGCAGCGGGACGGAGGGGCTCCGGCTGTGGAAAGAGTATAATCCGCATATGATCGTTCTGGACATCATGCTGCCCGGCCTGGATGGTTTTGCCGTACTGCGCCACATCCGCCTGGAAGATGAGAAGCTCCCCGTTTTGATCCTCTCGGCCAAGGGGGAGCCCGACGACCGGATCAAAGGGTTTTCCTGCGGCGTCGACGACTACCTTGCAAAACCTTTTCGCCTGGAGGAATTCCTTCTGAGGATCGAGCGCCTGTTGACAAGGGCCTCCTGGAACCGGGACCGTTTAACCCAAACTGATCAGGATGAATCCGGCCAGATGCAGGGCTATGCCTTCGGCGGCAACACGATCGACTTTGCGACGTCGACGGCGGTGTGCCGACAGGGATCAATACAACTGACGGAGCAGGAGGCGAAGCTGCTGCGGGTCTTCATCGCCAACCGGGGCAAGCCCCTATCGCGTCGGATCCTACTGGAGGTGGGTTGGGGCTACTCCGGTGTGATAACCACCCGGACGGTTGACAATTTCATCGTCCGCCTGAGAAAATATTTTGAGGACGACCCGCAAAATCCGCTCTACTTCAGGAGTATCCGTTCCGTCGGATACCGCTTTGATCACCCATGAGGTCATTTATGAATATCATTGTATCCGGATCGCTTGCCTATGACAGAATCATGAATTTCCCGGGACGGTTCTCCGAACATATCCTGCCCGAGAAGATTCATGTCCTGAATGTCTGTTTTCAGGTCGACGGGGTCAAGGAGAAATTCGGGGGCACGGCGGGCAATATTGCCTACGCCCTGACCTTGATGGGCGAAAAGCCCTTGCTCTCGGCCGCTATCGGCTATGATTATCATCGCTACTTCGAGTGGCTTTCGCGAAACGGGATAAGCGCCGAAGGGATCAGGATCATCGAGGATGAACTCACCGCCGGCGCATACATCACGACCGACAAGGCCGACAACCAGATCACCGGATTCAACCCGGGCGCCATGCGGCATTCGTCCTGTCTGGATTTCGACAAACTCGATCCCAAGGAGACCCTCGTCATCGTCTCTCCCGGCAATCTCGGCGATATGATCAATTACCCGCGCATCTGCAAGGAGCGGGGGATCGACTATATCTTTGATCCCGGGCAATCGCTGCCCATGTGGGATGCCAAAGATCTGCTCCGGTCCATCGAGGGGTGCCGGATCCTGATCGTCAACGACTACGAACTTGATCTGATCCTGAACAAGACCGGATTAAACAAAAAAGAGCTGCTGCGACTGTCCAAAGCGATCGTCACCACCCTGGGAGAGCACGGCTCGCGGATCTCGGTGCCGGACGGCGACATCTGCATTCCGGTCGTCAAGGCCTGCAAGGTGAAGGACCCGACAGGCGCGGGCGATTCTTACCGGGGCGGCCTGATCAGCGGCCTGATCGCCGGCAAGCAGATCGAGGAGTGCGCCAGGATCGGCAGCGTATGCGCATCGTTTGCCGTGGAGTGCTACGGAACCCAGGAATACAGCTTTACCGCCGAAGAATTCAATCAAAGGCTCAACGGCTGACGCCGACGAACCCCCTCATCGCCGCAGTGCCGCCTTTGAAAAGAGGTGCTCCGGGATGGGGACGTTAAATTCGATCGATTCCACGACAAATTCGGTCCCCTCGCCGGTTTTGAGAACGTCCTTGAAAACCATGCGCATGGGGAGCCAGCGGCTGTCGATCCGCTTGAAACCCTTCAAATCGATTTTCTTTAGCAGCTTCCCGCTTTTTGCATACCGTTCTTCCCTCAACCGCGGGTCCTCCATCATGTCCTCATAGGAGAGGTCGGAACCCATCACCGACTGCCGGAGCATATGTCCAGAAATCTGTATGATCCTGTCGGTGGCTGGCGAATACAGCCAGAGCCGGTCCTCCAGTTTCAGCATTTTCGTCCCTTGTTCCAGCGGCGGCGCGAGGTACTCCGTATAGGCCTTCCGGTCGCCCTAGGCCCACGATTTCGACTCTACGGTCCGCGTATCGCGCCGGCTGTGGATGATCATCTTCGAGGTGACGACCCGTGTCTCGGAGGCCATATTCTCGTCAATCTTCTGCAGAATCGCGGAGCCGGAAGGATACTGCGCATGCGCCGCCATACTCAAAAGTAAAACCGCTGCAACAACATAGATTCTCATGTTTCCAGCTCCTTGAATAGTTGCGCGGTCTGCCGCCGGTAGATGCCGATGCCCGACAGCGCAGCGCCCAGAACGGTGGAGAAGATGCCGGGGATGAAGCCGATGTAATAGGCTGCACCGGTGATTTCGGCGCGCATGACATTCGACATCATCATGGATGAACCCTTCACCATGGATCCGACATCGAGGCCGTGGACCTGAAGAGTCCAGGCCAACCCAAGGCCGACGGCGGTGCCGATGATGGAACCGGCGATGCCGATCATCAGAGCTTCAATGATAAGTGAGTCGTACACATGGCGTTTATCTTCGCCGATCGCCAGTCGCAGACCCATTTCGCCGTAGCGGCGCAGGCCGCCGATCAACCCCACGTTCCAGAGCACGATCGACATGGCAATAACAAAAATGCCCGATGCGATGAACGAGAAGTAATAGCCCATATCCAGATACTCGCCCAGGCCATCCTGGTCCCGCAGGGGGACCATCACCGGCGCATAGTCATCGCCGGGTACGGCGAATCGTTCATTGAAAGCCCGTGCAATCTGTATGGCCATTGCATCATGGTAAATGCCGTCCCTGAAATATCCGAGCAGCTCACCGGCGGCATCGTCCATGTCCAGGGCGCGTCGAATATCGACAATATCGATGAGTACGGCGCCTCTGTCCATGGCGTTGATCCCGAACCGGACCGTACCGGCAACGGTGAAGTTCCGCATGCTCATGCTGCCGTGCATGGTGGAGCTGAGCAGCGTGACCGCATCACCGGGATTCGCTTTGAGACTGCGGGCAAATTCGTCGCCGATGAGGATCTCGCCAGGTTTTTCGGGCAGCCGTCCGCGCACAATCGACTCCCGGATGTTCAGGCGAGCGATTTCCGTACTTTGAGTCGACAGCAGGTCGACGGCAAGCCCCGCGGCTGGCCCCTGTGCACGGGTTTCGCCCTGCTTGTCCGGTATGTCGAGCAGACCGCCGAAGCGGATCCGCTCAACCCAGACCATGTCAGGATGGTTTTTGCGCATGGTGGCCAGCAGTTTATCGGCCCCCAGGAGCGCCAGGTCGTTGGGCATCTGGGAACTGTTTTCCGCGTAGGCCCTGCTCATGATCTTCACATACCCGGTGGAAAAACCGGCACTCGAGCGCACGATGTCCCCCATCGCCCCCTGCAGCCAGGTTTGCAAAAAGACCGTCAGCATCACCCCGAGACTGACGATCAACACCGGAAAGAGGCTCCTCGACCTGTCCCGCATCAGACCTTTTATCAGAAAACGGATCATGCGAGTTTCCCCTTTATCGCGTCGGTAGGATTAAGCTTTGCGATGATGCGCGTGGGCAAAAAGCTCACCAGGGTGACGGCGACAAGCACAATCAGCGTGGTTCCCGCGACCAGGCCCGCGCTGTAGACCGGAAACATCCTTTCGGCTATGGCAAGGCCGAAGCTGTCCACTGCCTCGGGCATGGCAAAGCCTCGGACCGCCTGGATGCTCAGCAAGGGGATCTCATACGCCGCCGCGACGATCGCTGCGAGAATGCCGTGCATGGCGCCTTCTATGGTGAACAGGCGAATCACCGCGCCGCGGGTCATCCCCAGGGCGATCAGCGTGCCGATCTCCCTGCGGCGGCGGAAGATCGCCAGCACCTGCGTATCGAAGATCGCCAGCAAGGCCAGCGAGAGCAGAACCATGTATGAAATGGCATTGCCGACCTTTTTCATCCGGATCATATCGGCGAGGTCTTGCGTAAGAAAGGTGCGATCCCTAAATACCCAGCCCGGCAGCGGGCCTGCTTCTTTTGCCTCCTGTCCCATGACGATGATCGTGGCCTTGCCGGGCAACCGCATCATGGTTTGCAGGCGCTCCAGCGGCAGCCACAGCTGGCCCTGATCCACCGTCGATACATTTGTTTTCATGATCCGTACGACCTTTGCGTCGGTCGCATCGAAGGTCCCGTTCGCGTCGCGCCAACGGACGGTCACCAGATCGCCCATGTGCAGATTGGCGCTTTTTGCCATACGGGTACCGATCAGCACGGGGATTTCAGGGATATCAGCTTGAAGATCCGCCGTCGGCAGGTTGAGCGCCGTTTGACCGGGCGCGATCCCTTTGAGTATACAGCTTTGCATGCGGCCCTGGGGATACATGGTCGCCTGGGTGATGAGAATGGACGCAGCAACCCGGTCGGAGGAGGCATCGACCAGTGCAGCCGGCACCGGCCCGTGGCTCTCCTCCAGGGTGAAAGGATCATAGGGATCATACTGTTCGCGCCAATACTGCCCGCCGCCGATCTCCCAATCGATCATGTCGCGCAGCGCCTGCCGGTTCCAGCCGTCAAGCAGCCCCTGCTGCCAGATGATAGTCACATAAGCCATGGAGAGCACGGCGACGTTCAGCCAGGTGCGCAGCCCGGCGCCCATGAGGTTGCGGTAGGCGAGTTTGGGGGTAATCATGCGGCGCCTCCCTCGGCGGTCGATGTCATGTTTGCCATATTCACCGGGTGTTCGATCTGTTCGTCTCTGATGACCTTGCCGTCGTTCAGCGTGATCTTGCGCCGCAAATAACCGAATACTTTCTCGTCGTGGCTGGCGAAGATAAACGTCGTTTTAAACTCCTCGTTCAGTTTCACCATCGTCCTCAAAATGTGGTGCGAGTTCTTGGCATCGAGATTGGCGGTCGGCTCGTCTGCGAGGACGATTTCCGGTGATTTGACCATCGCGCGGGCGATGGCGACTCGCTGGCTTTCCCCACCGGACAATTGGGCAGGTCGCGAGTGGATCTACTCCATCAATCCCACGGCTTCCAGTGCGTCCAGTACCGCCTTGCGCCGCTGTACCTCCGGCATCTTGAGGAGCAGCAGCGGGAATTCGACGTTCTCGAAAACCGTATAGACCGGTAGCAGATTGTAGGTCTGGAAAATAAATCCGAGATGTTCGTTCCGCAGGCACGCCGCCTGCCGGTGGCTTAGATCGCCGATCGACTGCCCCAGGACGACGGCGCTTCCCTCTCTCGGCACATCCAGCGAGCCGATGATGTTCAGAAGCGTCGTCTTGCCGGAGCCGCTCGGCCCGACCAGTCCGGTGAATTCGCCCTTGCCGAACGTCAGGTCTATGCCGCCCAGTGCGGTAAACCAGCCGCCACCGATGGGGAAGCGTTTGACCAGGCCGCTGATCGACACGATGGTTGAATGGTTCACGTATGGGTCCTCCCGGTCTTTCATGACAACTAATTCGTTATGGCAACTTCATATAAAATTTTTTCGAGCTTACTCTCCCTAATGGTTGAATACCAGCATGAGCTGCACGCCCTTCCCGGCAAAGCTGCCTATTGCCGCCGTACCCCGGGTCGGCGAGATCTGGTCCGGGTTCCAGAAAGCGCTCACATGCACTTGCCATTTGTCATAGGTGCGCTGCCACTGAAGCAAACGGGACCATTCGTTCCTGTCCCAATCATAATAAACGATCGCCGTAACCCTGTCGAGAACGCTCAGGGGATAATCGATGGAGAGGGCCGAAAGCCAACTGCCTTTGCCCGACCCGAATGCGTGCTGCGCCTCATCGCGTACGAACTGTTCGAAAAGCAGCTGCGGACCGTTGTCGAGAGCAAAGGTGTAATCGGAGCCCACGGTGAGCATCCGCTGGTAAGACGGCTCCGGCGCATCGATATCACGGCGGGTCACCGTTCCCTCGAACCATAGACCGGCACCGACATCCCATTTCCGGCCTTTATTCGTTTCATCGCAAGGGGATGATGCGCTACCGTCTGGCCTTCATCGTCGGCATTCCTTGTCTTAATGGGATGGGCGCCCCCTTGAGGATGACGAGTTTGTTTTGTCTGCCGATGAGAAAACGAGCATCCAGGCGCGCCG
>CAZINF010000063.1:0-18094 GCA_964540555.1 uncultured Syntrophus sp.
CAAAAACCAGATTGGCTACAGGGGAGTAATACGCCCTTTTGGTGCAAGATTCAGGTATTAACAGTATCATGACCCCATTTGCGTGCTGCTAAGGCGCAGAAATTTATGTGCTAGCTCATATCTCCGCTCACAAAATATAAGCGCGCTCGTATTTTACGAGCGGCGCTCATAAAAAGTCCCCTTGCCTCTGCCCTTGGGCAATATTTTGCCGTCTTCGGTCAATCGTTTCAGCAAACGGCTCGCTTGAAACGGACTGATCTTGCATAGATCCGCGGCATCTGCCCGTTTGATAGCGCCGTGCTTTTCGATGTAGACAAGGACCATCTGTTCCTGCTGAATGGGGTCGAATCCGGCTTGTCGGACATAAGCGGCTTTCTGTCCTACATGACGGTATACCTTGGCACTGAGGGTGAAGGAACGGCCCCGTCCAGTTCCGTGCGCCTCCACCAGACCGGCTTCCACAAGCTTTTCCAGTGCATTGCGGGTTGCCTGCTCGGACTTCTGGATATCCGCGGTGAGGTCCGCGGTTGTCAGGCGCCGCTCATGACGAAGGCAGGAAAGGATAATCAGGCCGTCGATCGGCATGGCCCTTCCGGTTTGCTCCTCGTGGTGCAGGATCATCTCCAGAAAGCCGATATCTGCATCCGCTTGGGGCAGTATGAGCACGACGGTGGAAGCATCCGTCATCGCGTAATCCGGCGCCGGACGGCCATAGCGTAGCATGCCTTCGTAAATTCTGTCGATGCCGCGCCCGGTGCGCTCGGCCAGTCCGATCCGTTTGACAATGTCGGCAAGCAGAGGATTACGGGAGCGTGGGGCAGCCACCAGAAGATTGTGCAAGGTGATGCCCTCGACAAACCCGCCCGGACTGGATATGGTCAACCCCTCATCGTCAAGGCGGACGTGGACCGCACCCAGACGGGAGTAATCGCGATGCACCAACGCATTGATGAAAGCTTCCCGGAAGGCCCGACGGTCGTAATTCGGGATCGGCACACGGAAGAGACCTACCTGAATTTCCTGCTCATTGATGCGGGCTTTGAAAAGCAGCTCGACTTCTTCAAATGTTTGGAGCAGTGGCTTTCTAAAAAACTCATTGGCTCGGACTTCCGTGCCTTCGAGCACTTGAAAGGCGACCTCATGGGCGGGAAGTTGCCGGCGCAGCACTTCCTCACGTCCAATCATCAGCAAGCCTGCTACTGTTGGGTGACGAACGCCGTCGACGGTTGCGATGAGACCCAGTGCCCCATCCAACTCTTCGTCGGCCAGGGGAAGTAATGCGGTGTCACCGCCGTAACGGCGGATCGATTCCCTGATCCGTTGACGTTCCAAGGGATTAAAATCCTCAACGGTGAGTGAGACAAGGGCAATAGCCGACGGATCGACAAGCCCCATGGACGACTGACGCTGCATGAACTCATGCGGGTAGAAGGGTATGGCTTCGGGCCTGCCACTGGCGAGCAGACGGCGGTGGAGCAGGAGCCCTTCAGAGGTAGAGACAATAGATCTCACCTTTGGCACCTGTATCCGTAGAATGTGTTTGCCGCCCGTTTCAAGTACATCGCCCTTTACGGCGACCGCAGGATTGGTTCGATTGGCAACCAGTGCAGCCAGTCCCGTGATGTCCTGGTGTTCCGGATGCACTCCGGTGACCATTCCGTCATCTTCAACGCCGAGCAGCAGCGTGCCGTCTTCGGTGTTCGCCAAGGCGACAACGGCAGAGACAAGGTCTCGATCTGATAGGCGCTTCAAATCGCTTTTAAACTCGACCGTGAGTGTTTCGCCCTGCCGGAGCAGTTCTTTCAATTCGTGTTTATTGACATTCATTTGCGGTCTCTACTCGATCACGATCCGTACCTTGCCGGATTCCTTTCCTTTGGTGATTTTATCCAGGTAATCTTCAAACCGTTTTCTCATCTCCGCCGGGGTGACCGGTGATCCTCCCGCAAGGAGCGCTGCACGTAGGGCTTCCGTCTTGACCTGCACCTTGATCAGACCGGTGAGAGCCTCTTGAAGGGCGCGAATGAAGTCTTGGTCAAGGTCATCTGGAAGGGCCTGCTTCTTGATGAAGCCGTCCATAAGTTTCCGGGGATCGGGCTTGAGGAGGGCCAGGTTTCCCTTGGTCGTCGGGTCTTCCAGGTTTGTTAGCAAGGTCTGGGTCCAGTCTGCCACAAGATTGTCGAGTTCATCATCCAGATTGTCAAGCATCGCGTCGGCTGTGATTGTTGTATCCTCGGATGCAGGTTTGTATCCGCAGTGCGGACAAATGGGCGTGGCTTCCAATTCCTGCTCGGTAAAGGACGAAGCAGCCTTTCAAGTCCTCCGTCAGGCTCTTTTTAAAGTCGGTTAAGTGCTGGCGGGGCATGAGATCTATGGAGGTGAGTTTCTGCAGCATCTTCAACCGTTCGTCGTTTATGAATTGTACTTTGCGTTTATCCCCTTTGACGCCCAGCCGCGCCTTGCTGTGAAGAGAGAGATATATCCGGATGTAGCCTTTCTTTAGATCCGTCAACCTACGCTGGGTTTGCTGGCGGAAGATGACGGCTCTGCGTTTGTCTGCGTCGCTAATCTGCTCGATGATATCGAGGCGTGCAGCCTTTACCTTGTCAAGCCATTCATGCTCAGACGGCAGGACCGCCTCGGCCGTGGAGAGATAAGCGGCCGTCGTTCCGAGGTCAACCACCAGTTCTTCGAGGGATTTGATCTCGGTAAGGGAAGAGAGCCCATCTCGATGCGCGGTCACTTCCGAAGCGTCGTAGCGGAAGTTCTTGAGTTTGCCGGTCGTGGTGTAGGCCTGCAGGGATTCGAGGAAGGTCTTTGTTTCGTCCAGTTTGGCACGCAGCTTACGTACTTCGTCTTCAGCCAGAAGGCTGCGGCTCCAGAAGAATAGTCCCGTCTGCAAGGTCTGCTGGGCAAGTACAATCCCCTCTACGAGACGTAAGATGGTTACTTGTATCCTGGTGACGACACCGTCTGCCTTCTCGCCGCCCATGGCAATGACTTGCGCCTCTCCCGGGGTTAGGGTAGCGCCTATGGTGCAGTAAGGTTGAAGCAATTCTATCAAGGCCGTGATGCCGGGGAGATTCCAGTCCTTGGGCCGTTCGATATGCCTGAATTGGACGAGTTCGTCGATGGCTGTTCCGGCCAGTTGCGGCAGACCCGTGGCGTCGAACTTCTTGCCCGGAATGGAAATAACCACCTCGCCCGCATAGACCAACGCGGCCAGGACCACCACGGCCCATTCGGGTTCAAGCCTGAGTGTTTGCGGTGCCAGATACTCCACACCATGGTCTTCCTCGATCAGCTCACCATGGTTGATCACTTGCCCTTGCCCCTTCTTCTTGGCGACGTCGAGGATGTGGTTGGCATATTTCGATCGGTAGGGATCGAGCCTCTCGCCGTCGAGCAACTCCAGGGCGTCAAGTACTGCGGTGGCCTGTCTGGTGCGGGTCTGTCCGGCGATGACGCGCAGGGCGTCTTGCGCCGCCTGTGCCCGGTTGCCCCCTGTGATGAGCACCGAGAAGCATGGGTATTCGGGAGCCTGGTCCTGGAAGCGGGTGCAGAGACAGATGCCCGCGATGGTGTTCACCAGATCACGGAAATTGATGCGCTCGTGGGCGCCGATACCCGAAAGGGCGCGGATGGATTTGCCCTTGGCCCACTCGGTCAACAATTTGGTGCGCCCCTGGTAGGTGACCTCGAAGGCCGTAGCCATGTTCTTCTGGAGCCATTGCACGAGGTCTCGTAAGAAATTCGATGCTTTGGATTCGTAAGTGCCCTAGGCGTGCCCTGATGCGGTGGATGCGAGATCCAAGGCCGAAGCATAGTTTCGAAGAGCAATGCGGAATTCCTCGTCCGTGTTCGTCAGGCGCAGAAACAACTCGTCCGGCTTCTTCTCGTCCCTGAAATGCAGTGCGTCGAAAGGTTGGATGAAGTAGAGGTAGAAATCCCGCGGCGGCACGGCTGTGGAACGCTCGTTGGGCGCACCGAAGAAGAGATAACCCAGGCGTGCGGCCTTTCGTTCCAGCCATTCCAGTTCGTGCTGCCAGATCTTGTACCCCGTCACGTAGGTCGGATTATCAATGACTTCCATGACGCGCTTCAATGCTTCGTAGTAGTAGCGGTTGAGCTGCGTAGAATCGAGACTTTCAGCCCGTTTCTCGATCAGGGCGTCGAAGTCGTCCGTTTTCTTGAGGTCAAGGTAGTATTGGCGGTTATTCGGGTTGGAGGAGATGAACTGACCGCTCACCGTCTTGTGGATTTCCCGCAGGACGGTTTCCACCTGGGAGAGCAGATCATCGGCCGGATCGCCCCCCAGTTCCTCGATGCCCGGCTGGAAGAGGCAAAGTCCATCGCGCAGCTCCTCCGCTGTCGCGCCCAAGGTGGCGTAGATGTCGCCCGTTGTGAGCCGATGGACCGATAAAGCATGGATGAGCCGCACGGCCATACGCTTGTAGGTCGGGCGGGTGAATGCCTGTTCAATGCGGGATTCAAGTACCTGGCTACAGTCGATGACCGCCTTGATGTCCGTCACTGCCCGAAACGACGGGTTTTCTCGCAACGTTGTCCAGTAACCGTCGTAGGCGATGATTCCCGGCCTGTCGCCCGGGACGTCTTGGGTGATCAGCTTTTTCATGGCCAGGGACAAGGTTTTGAGCACCTCCCGTTTTTCCACAGCGGTTACCCGTTCGAAGGTGTCGATGTAGTCCGGATGCACGGGGAAGAGGCGCACGAATTCATCCATACGCTCATTCATGCGCCCGTAGAATTTGGCGAAGGGGGTCAGATACTCCCGAATTTTAACCTGTTGATCGGCGGTCTTTTTGAGCAGACGTTCAGCCACGACGAACTTGACGTCCCTGCGGGCGATTAGGATTTGCTCAAAACGGTCCTTCACCCGGCGGATGCTGTCGGCCACGAAGGAAAAACGGGGGCTGTCGAAGATGGCTTCCTGGACGCCTGCGATGAAGCGGAATTTGAGGTCTTTGCAGACCTCGCCTACTTCTCGCAGGAAATTGAGGTCTAGGATCAATTCCTGGTCTTTGCGGGTGCGCAGGTAGTCGAGCAGTTCGTCCACCACCAAAAGCAGGCCGTGGTCAGGATACTCCTGGCCAAATGCGGCCATCATTTCCTCGAAGGCCCGTTTGTTGTTCGGCACCTTGTCCGCTGGTGGAAAGAAATAGGATACCCCTATTGCTGCCAGATGCTCTTCCAGTTCCGCCACGAGGATATCGTGCAGGGACATTGTGGTCGCGCCGATCTCGGTTCGGACCACTTTGAACCGGCCGCTGATCTTACCTGCGGCGCTGGCTACGTTTTTGCCATTCAGTTGGGCCGCTAAATCACCATTTTCGGCCAAGGCGGAGATCACGGACAACAAGTGAGACTTACCCGTGCCATAGTTGCCAACGACAAGCAGACCCTTGTTATCCATGGGTTGGTCGAACTGAAGCTGAGGAACGACCAGGTTGACCAGCTTTTCGGCCATTTCATCGGAGATCACGTAGGTCTTGACAAGCTGTCGGGCGGCGGCGGTTTGGTCGGCATCCCGTAATTGAACCACGGACTCGATAGGCTCAAATTGGATCAAGTCCCCGTATTCAAGTAGCCCTGTCTTTGGTGTTCCGCCTGCGGGCTTTTCCGATGCATGTCTTGATTTGCCGTCCTGCAGATTTGTCATCGTCTCTGCCTCATTAAACTTTCGTTCCTTGTCTTCATGCAATGGCCTCCGGGGTCACGACCAGGAAATCCCGCGAAGGATATCGCCTATATTCGGCGTGGCCCGGCGCTGCGTAGACCAGGTGATCTCCTTCGATGGAGCCGTTCCATGCCGCGACCACCGTCTTGTTTCGTGAGAGCCCCTGCAGCAGCCGTAAAGGGTCTTGTTTAAGCGTGATATCGAAAAGAATTTCGATATTGTCCAGCAGGGTCACTTCGGCTACCGATGCGGCCACAATGTTCGAGAGGAGATGGGGTAACTGTAGCGTACGCTGGCGGGAGGTCAAGTCGAGCAGTTGCCGAGACAGTTCGAGATTGACATTGACCAGCGGAGCAGCTATTCGCTCATGCACAGCCCGAAGCGCGGCAGTCTTGCCTGCACCTGCTGGGGCCACCAGCATGACAAGACGGTAGTATAGATTCGCAGCCTGACCGATTCCTCGTATGACTCTATCGGTGAATGGCTCCGCCATTAACGCTTCCCTCCTGCATCAGGTTCGCTCACCCGCGTTGCTTCCAGCCAACGATCAATGGCTTCTTTACGGAAACGCCAGTGTCGGCCGATCTTCTGGGATGGGATCTTGCCTTCTCGAACAAGCTTGTAGAGTGTCGACTTTGGTATTTTCAGGTAGGCGGCCAACTCTTCAATTGTCAAAACATCGCCGAGTTTGTTATCCATCAGGTGCACCTCTCTGGTATCAAGGCAAATTGAGACGCAATATGTCTTATGTTAGAGTGATAAGTAACAGTTAGTGATAGCTATTGTCAATCAATTTTTGAGGCAACGGGCGATTACTACCCTGTCCCGCCAATTTCTTCGAAGATGTCGGTTCGGCAATCGGTGACTATGTAGAACTATGGCAAAAGAAAGTATCCATTGCATTACGAACATGTGCCGGACCTGTTACTCCTACAACGACAATTAGCAGCTAACTACCAGATATCATTAGATGTTCCCGAAACGGCTACGAAACGTAATACATTGATATTATTGAATATATTGTGTAAGTGGCGTTGTAGGGTTACAATATCTTGATCAAATGCCTCAAACAAAATGCTTCAAACGAGTTTGACAATATACCTCCGGAGTGTTATCCATTTACCGCAGTATATCGGAGACACCTGCGGAAGGCTTCGTGCTGCGGATGGTCTTGGGTGAGAGGCGGAAGTGTGGGATACGATCCCCCCCATTGCCGTTTGGATGCTTGCGCGCGGGCTGGCCCATTTGCAGCCCCATTTACAAGAAAGGAGGAGACGTTATGAAAAAGCTCATCGTTCTGGTCGTTTTGATCATATTCATGGCGCCGTTTGTCTTCGCGGCGGGGCAAGAGGCGAAAGGTCCGATCGGAGGACAGGCCCTTGCGGAGAAGGCAAAGGCGGAAGGAAAGGTGGCGTTTTATGCGAACATCACCGCGGTCGAGCCCATTCTCGATGATTTCTCCAAAAAGTACGGCGTCAAAGCGGAGTACACGCGACTCTCCACGACCAAGTTCATCGCGACCATCCTGACCGAGCACGCGGCCGGGAAACTCTCGGCGGACGTCCTCCAGGCGCCGATGCCGGTGCTGGAACTGCTCAAGGAAAAAGGCGTCCTTGCCTCCTACACGTCCCCCGCCGCGGCAGGGTATCCGAAATGGACGAACAAGGACGGCAAGATCCAGAGCTTCGGCATCGAATATGCCGCCCTGATCTACAACCGGGAACTCGTCAAGCCGGCCGATGTCCCAAAGAAATACGAGGACCTGACGGACCCGAAATGGAAAGGGAAGATCGTCATGGCCGATCCCTCCTCCCATTCGACGACCATCTCCTGGCTTGTCGGGCTGAAGGAAAACGTCATCAAGTCGGAGGCGGAATGGATGAAGTTTCTCAAAGGCCTTGCCGCCAACAATCCGATGTTCGTGGCATCCTTCGGCCCAACGCCGGCCCCGATCGAGAGCGGCGAGATGCTGATCGGCATCTCCATGCCGAAATACATCATCACCAAGGCGCCCGCCCCGCTGGATTGGGCAAGGGTATCCCAACCGATGATGGGGACGCCCCGTGGGATGGCGATCGCCGCCGGCGCCCCCCATCCCAACGCCGCCCGGCTGTTCGTGGATTACTGGCTCTCCAAGGACGCCATGAAGATCATGGCCGAGAAGGTCGGTGAATACGTCCTGGCACCGGGGGTGTATCCTCCCATCGCGGGGATCGACAAGGCCAATGTCATTCCGATCCGCGAACTGTCGGACGAGGAGATCAAGAAGTGGGGCGGCGAGTTCAAGAAGATCTTCGAGAAGCCGAAATCCTGATATGGAAATCCGAATCAGAAACCTCAGCAAGAACTACTATTCGGAAGGCAAGACGATCGCGGCGCTCGACCGGGTCGATCTGACCATCCCCGCCGACAGGATCTTCACCCTCCTGGGACCGAGCGGCTGCGGCAAGACCACCCTGCTGCGGTGCATCGTCGGTCTGGAGATGCCCGATTCGGGAGAGATCGCCATCGGGGAAGAGGTTGTCTTCTCGGCGGAGAAGTCCCTCTCGGTCCCGCCGGAGAAACGGGGGCTGGGAATGGTGTTCCAGACCTACGCCATCTGGCCCCACATGAACGTGTTCGACAACGTGGCCTACCCCCTTCAGACCCGGAACGAACCCAGAGAAGAGATCAGAAGAAAAGTCAAAAAGACGCTCCATTTCGTCCAGCTCGACGGGTTCGAGAACCGGCCGGCAACGAAGCTGAGCGGCGGTCAGCAGCAGCGGGTCGCCCTGGCACGGGCCCTGGTCGCCGAACCGAAGGTGATCCTCTTCGATGAGCCCCTGAGCAATCTCGACGCCAAACTCCGGGAGGAGACGCGAAAGGAGCTGCGGAGCTTCCTCACCGAGCTCAAGATCACCGCCGTCTATGTGACCCATGACCGGATCGAGGCGCTGTCGCTGTCGGACAGTATTGCCGTGATGAAAAACGGCCGCATCGTCGAGACGGGAACGCCCTGGGAGATCTATTTCGATTCCGACAGGAGGTTTGTGGCGGATTTCATCGGCCGCGCAAACTTCATCGAGGGCAAAGCGGCCTTAGTCGACGGGTCCTTTTCCATAATCGATTCCGCGATCGGTCCCATCGCCTGCCAGAAGAAGATCGCGGCGCCACCGGGGACGGCCGTCACGGTGTGCATCCGCCCCGAGTTCATCAGGGTGCTCAAGGGCGACCACAAGGAGGGGCGCAATATCTATAAAGGGAAGGTCGAATCCCTGGTCTTCGTCGGAGACGCCTATGAGGGGGAGATCCGGGTCGGAGCGACCCTCCTGATCTTCCGGATCGAGCCGACGACCGCCGTCCGGGAGGGCGAAGAGATCGCCCTCCACTTCGATCCGCGCCACTGCTCTATACTATTGAGTTGAACGGGTAAGCGATGCACAAGACCAGAACAGCCCTGACGCCGAGCCTGATCGCGATCGTCGGATTTCTCACGGTCTGCCCCGTCGTCATGCTCCTTTTCGGAAGCTTCACCCAGGGTCTGGGGGCCTTCGGCGACTTCACCGTGGAGAAGTACGTCGTTGCCTACACCGATCCCGCGTTTGCCGACATCCTTGTCAATACGGTCGCCTTCACCATCGGATCGGCCCTCGTATCCACCATACTGGCCCTGTTTCTGGCCTATCTGAACACCCGGACCAACATCCCCTTCAAGTTTCTCTTTCGGATCATCTCCATCATCCCGATGATGATCCCGCACATCCTGTTTGCCGTGAGCTGGTCCCTGCTCCTGAATCCCTCCAACGGGATGCTTAATCTGCTCTTGAAGGAGATCTTCAGCCTCGCGGAGTCGCCCTTCAACATCTACACCCTGCCGGGGATGATGCTGGTGGAGGGGCTCTTGGATATGCCCATCGCCTACCTGATCATCGCCCCCGCCATGTCCGCTTTCGACGTCTCTCTGGAGGAGTCGTCCAAGGTCTGTGGGGCGTCAAACCTGCGAACGCTCTTCCGGGTGACCCTGCCGATTCTCAGGCCGGCGATCCTTGCCGCCATCACCCTGGGCTGCGTCCGAAGCCTTGCCTCCTTTGCCGTCCCGGCGGTGCTCGGCATACCCGGAAGGAAGTATGTTCTGGCCACCCACCTCTACCGGATCGTCGCCACCGGCTTTGTTCCCGACTACGGGATGGCAGCAGCCGTGGGGATGAGCGTTCTGGTTGCCTCGATCACACTCATCTATCTCTACCGTCATCTGACCCGGGAAGGCGAGAAATACGTGACGGTTTCCAGCAGGGGATACCGGCCGACCGTGATCGACCTCAAGGGGGCCAGGTATCCTCTCTTCGGGGTCGTGGCCTTTTTGTCCTTCGTCCTGATCGTCCTGCCGGTCCTGGTTCTGCTCTATACCTCCCTGGTCCCCTACTCGATGGCGCCGAGCGCGAGGGCGCTGGCCATGATGAGCGGGAGGCACTGGGCGGCGGTCCTCAACGATCCCCTGTCCCTGTTGTCCGTGAAAAACAGCATCATCCTGGGCATTGGGGGGGCTTCGCTGGGGATCGTCCTTTCCGTCTTTGTCGCGTACGTCATCGTCAAGGTCCGCACAGCGGCCTCCGGCGTCCTGGAATCCCTGAGCTTCCTTTCCTTCTCGTTCCCCGGGATCGTCATCGGCGTGGGCTTCATGTGGTTCTTCGTTCAGACGCCCCTGTACGCGACGATCTGGGCCCTGCTCATCGGCTACATCGCCACGTATCTTCCTTACGGCATCCGACCGCTCACCAGCGCCTTTGTCCAGATTCACGGCAACCTGGAGGAATCGTCCCGGGTCTGCGGCGGCGGCCCCCTCTACACGATGCGGCGGATTGTCATCCCCCTGCTGGTCCCGGGGATCGTCTCCGGATGGATCCTCATGGCCACCATGTTTGTCCGGGAGCTCAGCCTCTCCGTCGTCCTCTCCCGTCCGGGGACAGAGGTCCTCGCCGTGCAGATCCTCAGGTTTGCCGAAGACGGCCTCTGGGGGAGGCTCTCGGCACTCGGGATCATCATGATCCTCATCTCCACGACACTCGTCGTCATGGCCACCCTGATCGGCGCGAAATTCTCAAAAATGGAAAAGGGTAAGTAGTCTATACCGGATTCGGATAGGAGGAAAAGGGTAAGTGAAGAACCGACAGGTTATTTTTCAGCCCTCCGGCAGGCGGGGGGAGATCCCGGAAGGAAACACCGTCCTGGAGGCATCCCGCTCACTGGGCGTGGGCATCGAGTCCGTCTGCGGCGGGAAGAAGACCTGCGGAAAGTGCCGGATCCGGATCGAGACGGTAACCCGCGATCAGTCCGGAATCATCTCGCTTCCCGACCACCTCTCGCCGTTCACCGAAGAGGAGGGCAAACTCATCGGAGAAAAAGAGCGGGCGGAGGGAGTTCGTCTGGCCTGCGCCGCCGAAATCCGAGACGATATCCTCATCTTTGTGCCGGAGGAGAGCCGCACGGGCAGACAGGTGGTGAGAAAAGAGGCCACGGAGCGGGCGATTTCACTGAATCCTGCCGTCCGTCTTTTCCCCATCACCCTTGTGCCTCCCGATCTGAACCATCCTCTGGGAGACTATGAACGCCTGGTTGCAGCCCTCGCGGAGCGGTTCGGCCTGCAGCGCCCCGAGATCGACTATCCCGCCCTCATCGAGCTTCCCCGCGCCCTCCGGCAGGGAAACTGGACGGTCACCGCGGCAATCCGGATGGAACGGGAGATCCTCGCCGTCTTTCCGGGAGAGGTGGAGGAGGCCTACGGCCTGGCCATCGACGTGGGCTCGACCACCGTAGCCGGTTATCTGTGCAGCCTCCGGACCGGCCGGATCATCGGCGCCGAGTCGCTCATGAACCCCCAGGTCGCCTACGGCGAGGACGTCATTGCGCGAATCACCTATACGATGGACCACCCGGACGGCATGAATACAATGAGGGAGGCGATCATCGACGGGCTGAACCTCCTCATCCGGACCGTCACCGGGGATCACGGACTCTCCCCGACCGACATCCTCGAAATCACGCTGGTCGGAAACACGGCGATGCACCACCTGTTTCTCGGCATCGATCCGCGCGCGCTCGGCGTCTCCCCTTTCGCTCCCGCCGTACACCGCAGCCTGGACATCAAGGCGCGCGATCTTGGCCTCACGGTCCATCCCGCCGCCAATGTCCACATCCTCCCCATCGAGGCGGGCTTCGTGGGCGCCGACAACGTGGGGGTCCTGATTGCAGAGGAACCCTACCACCGGGACGAGATGGTCCTCATCATCGATGTGGGTACGAACGGAGAGATGGTCATGGGAAACCGGGAGAGGCTCCTTTCCGCCTCCTGCGCCACCGGCCCCGCCCTGGAGGGGGCGCATATCCGTTTCGGTATGAGGGCGGCCCCCGGGGCGATCGAGCGGATTCGCATCGATCCCGAAACGCTGGAGGTCTCGTTCAAAATCATCGGCGAAGAACGCTGGCGGCCGGAGTTCCGGATCACCGGCGCCAAAGGGATCTGCGGCTCCGGGATCATCGACGGGGTGGCCGAACTCTACCGCGCAGGGATCATCGATCGAAGCGGCCGCTTTCTCACCGATCTCCCAACGCCGCGGCTCCGATTGACCGACGGAAAACCGGAGTTCGTCATCGCCTGGCCGGAAGAAACCTCGATGGGAGAGGCTATCACGATCAACCAGAAAGATGTCCGGAGCGTCCAGCTCGCGAAAGGCGCCCTGTATGCGGGCGCAAAATTGATGATGAAAAAACTGGGGATCGCGAAGCTGGACCGGGTGATCCTTGCAGGCGCCTTCGGAAGTTATATCGACAAGACGGAGGCAATCATCCTCGGGATGTTTCCCGACTGCAACCTCGATCACGTCTCGTCCGTCGGAAATGCGGCGGGCGATGGGGCAAGGATCGCCCTCCTGAACCGCGACAAGCGGCGGGAGGCGGATGCGGTTGCAAGGCAGGTCGAATACCTCGAACTGACCCTTGAGAAAGGGTTCCAGGAGGAGTTCATGGCCGCCATGTTTATCCCCCACATGACGGACGCCTTCCCCCATCTGCCGCTGAAGGATACAAACTAAAAGACCATCTCCTGGGTGAATTTCTCTCCGGGCCGGAGGCGCAGGAATTTTTCCTCCGCGTAGGGGCCGCGGAGGAGTTCGCGGAAGTAATCGAGGCTGCCCGGGATCTCCTCATACTGCTTCTTCAGGACGGCGGCGTTCTCCATCGCCCGCGCCCGCAGCGGGGCCATCTCCTCCACCCCCGTATCGATGAGGGCGATATGGGTGTAGTGCTTGAGTTCCTCCTCCATGACCCACTGAGCCGTCTCCCGTCCGAACCTGGGGACCTGCTCCTCGATTATCCCCAAAGGATCCTTCTTTTCCGCAACCCAGCCCGGCGTCAGGTAGTAGGTCCCAGGTTTTTTCCGGAAGATCTCCAGATGACGGTTCGGGGAACCGAGAAACAGGGCGATGCAGTCGTGGCAGCGGGGGATGATCAACTCCGCTGTCCGCGCCGTGACCCCCACAACCCCCTTGGCGCAGAGGCCGTAACCGAGGACGATTCTCGAGGCCGACCGTGCGACCTGATCGATCTTTTCCTGGACCTTCACGGTCAGTTTGTCGGGCGTTCGGTGGAGGGACTGTTCGAGGTAGAGGATATCCGTGCGATCATCCGCTCCGTTCGTCTCCGAAACGCAATGGGTCAGCTCCGGCTCCATGACACGGCAGGCGATGATCATGCTTCGTCCGTTCCGATCCGCTTCAACCACCGACACGAAACCATCCTCCCCGCTATTCGAGACGCCCCTCGCGAAAGGCGCGAATGTAATCCTTGCAGAAGTCATCCTTGCCGGCGACGAGCGTGGCGGCCTTCAGCATCGCATAGAGGAGCTTGTCCGTCGGATCGATGATGGCCGAATCCAACCCCTTGGTGATCGCGGCGGCAAGAAAAGCCCGGTTGACCAGCTTTCGCGCGGGAAGCCCGTAGGAGACATTCGTGAGACCGCAAATGGTGTGGGCGCCCGGGAATTCCTTCATGATCTCACCGATCGCATTCAGGGTCGCATTGGCCGACCGCGGATCGGTGGAGAGGGGAAATACCAAAGGATCGATGTAGATGTCATCGAGGGGGACTCCTGCCCCCGTGAGCTTTTCCACGAGTTGTCCCGCCAGCGCCACCTTGAGCTCGGTCGTCTCTGCCGACCCGCGCCCCGATTGGCACAGAGCGATTACTTTGGTCTTATGCGCAACGACAATCGGCAGAATTCCCTCGATCCGCGCCGGCTCCAGGGTGATGGAATTGATGAGCGGGGTCTTCTTCAGCAGCGGCATCACCGCTTTGATCACCTCGGCATCCGGGCTGTCGATCGAGAGCGGCAGTTCGGTCACTTCCTGGACAGCCTCCACGACCCATTTCAGCTTGTCGGCCTCTTCGCCGACGAAGGTGCCGGCATTGACGTCGATGTAATGCCCCCCCGCCTGCGCCTGCGCCTTCGCCTCCCCCTGGATGAAGGCGCGATCCCCGGCGCTGATGGCCTGGGCGATCGACTTCCGCGACGCATTGATCCTCTCCGCAACGATCAGCATAAAGCCATCCTTTCTGAATCGAATTTTGTCACACTCGGCTCACCGAGATTTATCAAAGGGCAGTCCATTATTCAAGCACTGTTTGTCAAGCCGCGTCACTTTTTCGCAAGAACGCCATAGTCTTCACAATAACTTCATAGACAATCCCCCTTTTTTCTCTCATAAGTTAATTTGTAAAGTTCTCATAGATTAACCAAAACCATAAAAAGGAGGTAAAGACGAATGAAGAAAAACAGTTCATGAAGCAGTACAATAAAGAGATGACCACGTTCATGGAGAAGTGCAGCGGGTGCCACGGGATCCAACGCCTCCTTGCAAAAAAAGTCTCAAAGGAGGAATGGGAGAAGATCCTCAAGATGATGGCGGGCAAACCCCATGCCACCATCAGCGCGGAGGAACTCAAGCGGATCCAGAAATGGGTCGATTTCATGCAATCGAGCATACCGCCGGGACCCTGATGACGTTTGATCCCTTGGATGAAGGACGGTCAAAGGAGGCAACATGGATATTCTGAAAAGCATCGAAGAGGCGGTCGTAAACGGAAAGATCGACGAAGTGAAATCTTTAACCCAGCAGGCCCTTGATCAGAAAATACCCCCCAGTGATATTCTGAACAAGGGGCTGATCAAGGGTCTCGAAAAAATCGGAAAATTGTTTGAATGCCAGGAAATTTTCGTTCCCGAACTCCTCATGGCCGGCATGGCCATGAAGGATGCCCTGACGATCCTCCAGCCGATTTTGGAGAAAAGCGACATCCCGCCCGTCGGGAAACTGGTCATCGGCACCGTCGAAGGGGATGTCCACGATATCGGTAAAAACATCGTTTCCATGATATTTTCGGGATCGGGATTCCAGGTCACGGACCTGGGCATCGATGTGTCCGCCGAAAAGTTCGTCGAAACCGTGGAAAAAGAGAAACCCGACGTCCTTGCCCTCTCCTGCCTCTACACGCCGACCCGGCTCGCCATGAACGATGTGATGCGATTGCTCAAGGAGAAAAACCTGCGCAATCGAGTGAAGGTCATCATCGGAGGCGCACCCATCGATCAGAATTATGCGGATATGATCGGGGCGGACGGCTTTGCGCCCGACCCTCCTTCCGGTGTCAGGAAGGTGATGGGCTGGCTGGGGAAATAGGCGGTAGCCGATGGAAAGAAGGGAGGAGACGATGAAAGAAGAGAACGTGTTTCAGGAAAGAAGGGCTCGAATCAATGAACTTCGAGCAAAAAATGAGCGGATGACCTGCCGGGAAAGGGCCCTGATGGGTGTGAAGCATCAGGAACCCGATCGGGTCCCTATCGATAACTGGATGGTCCTGGAGATCCAGAAGAAGACGATGGCGTATTTTGGCTGCGACAGCTATGACGAGCTCCTCGACTTCCTGGGGGTCGATTTCAGAAACAACTACGGGCCGAGTTATGTGGGCCAATCGTTTAAAAAGCATCCCGACGGAACGGTCGAAGACCTCTGGGGGGTCAAGCGAAAAACAGTGGTCTACGGGAAAGGAACCGCCCATGAGGGAAGCTACTCGGAGGTTGCCGAGTCGCCCCTTGAAAAACTGAAAACGCTTGAAGAGATCAAAAAATACGACCACTGGGCCAGTCCCGACTGGTGGGACTACTCCAAAGTCAAAGCCGACTGCATGGTCTATCATCCCCAATACTGCGTCATCAATGTGGGAGACCGCCTGGACCGGACCTCCCAACTCAAGCCGATGATGTACCTGAGGGGCATCCAGCAGATCTTTGTCGATATGGTGATCAATCCGGCAATCGTCGAGTTCATGCGGGATAAAATCATCGAATACTTCGTCGCATACAACCACTGTGTCTTCAAGGCAGTCGAGGGCGAGATCGACATCTTCATGATGGGCGATGATATCGGCAGCCAGACGGGCCCCATGCTCAGTCTGGATATGTGGAGGAAGTACTTCAAAAAGGCATTCAAGAGCTATATCGATATCGCTCACCAGTACGGCATCCCGGTGATGTATCACTCCTGCGGCGACGTCAAGCAGTTCATCCCGGACTTCATCGAATGCGGTCTCGACATCCTCCAGTCCTGCCAGCCCAAGGCCACCAACATGGATATCAAGAAATTGAAACAGGAATTCGGAAAAGACATCACCTTCCAGGGCGGAATGGATATCCAGCACGTTCTTCCCCTTGGCAAGCCGGAAGATGTCAAGGCCATGGCAAAGTACGCCCTGGATTCGGCAAAGAAAGGAGGCGGATACATCATCTGCACGGCGCACAACATCCAGATCGACACCCCGATCGAGAATGTCGTCGCCCTGTTCGAAGCGTACCATGAGTATGGAAATTACTGAGACCGTAAATCTTAATTGAAGGAGGGATTATTATGCCAATAGACATGTCCACATTGAAACCGGAGGAGAAGGGTCAATGGTTAGACTGGGAAAAGGGCTTTAACCGTTGGCGCAATCACATCTTCATCGTCTTATGGATCACCTACGGAGCGTTCTATCTCTGCAGGGTCAATTTTTCGATCGCCATCCCGGGGATCATGAAAGAGACGGGCTGGTCAAAAACGGAGTTAGGAATGATTGGAACCGCTCTCTTTTGGGCCTATGCCATAGGGCAGTTTGTCCATGGCCAACTTTCAGAACGCTTTTCATCAAAGCACTACCTCTTTATTGTCATCCTCCTGTCTGCTTTGATGAATGTACTGATGGGGCCTGCCGCAGGAGTTGGAATTTTATTCATGGGAGCGATCTGGTGCCTTAACGGGTTCTTCCAGGCGGGTGGTTGGGCCAACTGCATCAAAACCCTCTCCCAGTGGTTTCCCCCGAAAGCCCGAGGGACACGAATGGGGTGGTACGGGGCGTGTTATCAATTTGGAAATGTGATGGCCTGGCTCCTGGCGGGATACGTGATTGCCAGATATGGTTGGAGGTCAGGCTTCTATGTTCCTGCCATCATCTTTGCCGCCATCGCGTTCATACCCCTCCTCTTATTGAAAAACCGGCCTGAGGAGGTCAATCTCCCTCCGATCGAGATCTATGAACAGCATGGTGAGTGTGCCGGGATGTCGCTGGAAGAGTGCAAGGCCGCGATCAAGCCGAAAAAGGAGAAGGATGAACATGCCGGGTTCGCCTTTACCATGAAAATGACCGCTGGAAATCCCAGGGTCTGGGTGGTTTCATGGGCCTTCTTTTTCGTCGACGTCATCCGGTACGGCTTCCTCCTCTGGGCCCCGACCTATATGTTCGAGATCCAGAAGGCGGCCATTGACAAAACGGCCTATAGGATCATCGCCATACCGCTTTTCGGTATCGCTGGGGCGATTTTATCGGGTTGGGCAAGCGACCGGTACTTCCAATCCCGCCGGGCGCCGGTGGCGGCCTTGCTCATGGGGATACTGGGGTTTGCAGCCATCTTCTTCTACTATGGCGTCCCGAAAGAGGCATGGTTGTTGAATTTCTTAATATTGGGACTGATCGGTTTCTGCGTCCTGGGTTCCCAGGTCATCCTCATCGGGGCAGTGCCCATGGATTTTGGAACCCGGAAAGCCGCCGGTTCAGCCGCCGGTTTTATCGACTTCTTCGGCTATCTCGGAGCCGGGTTGACGGGTGTGACCAGTGGTTACCTGGCCCAACATTTCGGCTGGGAGTATGCCTTCTGGTTCTGGATCATCTCCGCTTTCCTTGCTTCCGCCCTCTGTTTCGGGCTCTGGACATACAAACCGCCAGTCGGGAAGTATCTCTAATACAAAGCCGATTGGCAATCACGAAAGCAAAGGGGGGGCTCTGCAATTCAGACAGTAGCGAGTCACAGCCAGACGGATAGCTTTTGGGTTACGG
>CAZINF010000064.1:0-17691 GCA_964540555.1 uncultured Syntrophus sp.
TCTCCGAGAATACCCGTGGGCCTGAAGATCAGAATCAGGACGAGCATGGTGAAGGCAATGGCGTCTTTTAACTGGTAAGGAGCCACAATGCCCAAACCATCTAGGAAGAGGCTCGGTCCCACTGATTCCACGAGACCGAGAAAGATTCCGCCCAGCATGGCCCCGGGAATGTTTCCGATACCACCCAAGACCGCTGCCGTGAAGGCTTTAATTCCGGGGATAAAACCCATGAAGAAATGGACCTGCTTAAACATCAAGGCATATAGGACGCCTGCGGCTCCGGCGGACATACCTCCGATGACGAAGGTGGTGACGATCATTTTATCTATGTCAATTCCCATCAGAGCAGAGGCATCTTTGTCTTCGGACACGGCACGAATCGCTTTGCCCAGACGGGTTCGTTGGACAAAAGAGTAGAGCGCGGCCATCAGGAAGGCGGCAGACAAAATGACTACGGCCTGAAACTTCAAGATGCGGAATCCACCCCAAATCCATTCTCCCTCCAGGATACTTACTGAGGGATAGGCCTGGAAACCGGACCCATAGAGTCCCCGGATGGTGTATTGGAGAAAGAAAGAGGCTCCGATGGCGGTGATCAGAGGGATGAGGCGGGGCGCTGTCCGGAGAGGACGATAGGCAATCCGTTCCAGAAGGAGTGCCACCAGGGTGGAAGTAGCCATCGAGACAAGAAAAATCATTATCAGGCTGATGATGGGGTATTGATCGAGGAAACCGGTGGAATAAAAGGCGGCCGCTACGAAATAGGCCGTATAAGGCCCGCACATGAAGACTTCGCTATGGGCGAAGTTGATCATCCTTAAAATTCCGTAAACCATGGTATAGCCCATGGCGATTAAGGCATAGATGCTTCCCTGAGCCAGTCCGAAGATAATGAAGTCGAACCAGTGGTGAACAGTATAGACTCCTGTTTTAAGGGTGGCGATGGATCCCCAGATGATCCCCACTAAAATCGCCCCTCCGATTAACAACATGATCACATCGGTGGGGGTAATTCTTTTCATCCAGCGTTTAAGCATTTAATATTTCACCATTTCATCCTCCTACACCCTCCCCGTCAAAAGGGGAGGATGAGATGGAGGAGGGTACTTTAAACAAGCTTCTTTTGCATCAATTATTTCTTCTTGGCTGGTGCTGGAGCTGGTGCTGCTGCGACTGCAGGCGACCAGACGGGTTTCTCCGGTATCGCCAATTTTTTAACATTCTCGCTGGTAATCTGGTAAACAGCGATCATCGGATCCGCACAGTCTCCCGTCGCGCCACAGGTAAGATTTCCCGTTAACCCCTTGAGGTTTGTGGTTTTGTAGAGGGCATCCCGAAGTTGTTGACGCCCGATATGGAGGGTGCCATCCGCATCCTTCTTGGCCACCTTCTCGATGGCGGCAATGACGATCAAGGCCGCATCATAGCCGTGGGCATGGAAGGGTGCGATCGGTTTCTCACCGTATTTCTTCGTATGCTTTTCCAGAAAGGTCTTGTAACCGGCGCCAAAGGCGGAAAAGTCGGGGCTGGAGTGGTACATGCCAATGGCCGTATCCCCGGCGGCTTTAATGAAGTCGGCCGAGAATGTTCCATCCGCGCTCATCAGGAGCGTCTTTTCCAGGCCTCTTACCTCTTTTACCTGACGGGTGACATGCCCGCCCGCGGCGATGAAGATGGGGTAGTAGATAAGCTCGGGGGTGCCGGTGGCGATCTTGGTCAACACAGGCCGCATGTCGGTGTCGGTCGGCGCTACAGCTTCCTGGGAAGTGATCGTGCCGCCCAATTTCTTGAAGTTCTCGGCAAAGACTCCCTGAAGCTGTTCGGCATAGGGGCTCCCATCATGGATGGTGGCCGCCTTCTTGACCTTCAATTTTTTGAAGGCATATTCCGCGGCGACAGCTCCCTGAACTTTATCGTTATGAGCGGTGCGGAGATAGCCATCATACTCGGCCCCTCGTTTCGGGTCTGTCAGGAAGGGCGCGGTATTTGAAGGTGATACCGTGGCAATGCCGGCTTTCCAGAGGATGGGGGCGCCGGGTCTCGCTTCGCTTGAGCAGTTTGAACCGATCGCGGCCACAATGGTTGGATCTGAGGCCAGTTTGGTTGCCGCAGCTTGGCCGCCCTCGGCGTTACATCCCGTGTCCTGTACGGACAGTTTCACGGGGAAGCCGGCAATTTTTCCGCCTTTGTCTTCAATGGCAAGTTCGACACCCCGTTTGGTATCGGTTCCCAATGAAGCATTCTCGCCGGCGACGACCATCCAGGCAGCGATGTGGACTGACGCGCCCTTCTTGATCTTCACCACGCCGATCTTGTCTTCATACTTGAACGCTTCTTTCTTCGTCTGCGCCGAGACGGAGACCGCGACCAGACAGAACGCCACCGCACACACCATGGACAGAATAAATACTTTCTTCATAGAACCCTCCTTTTTAAAAGTGTTTAAAAGATTCCTGACTCCTTGGCACAACACTGGTGAATCAAATGGATCGAATTATTGATTGATATTGATAAGGCATTGCTTTTTCATGGTGGGAGTATATGAAGAAGGATTTTGTGTGTCAAGGGGATTTTGGCCACAACATTATGGAGTGCGTTGCCGATCATGGCGTGAGTGAGGTATCGCGTCGGCTGTCTTTTTGATAAATCGGCTCATCTTTTTGTTGATTTACCTGCCGCTAAGGCCATTTTGAACGGAATTCAGGCAGACCCATCCTTCATGCCTTATTCTTCGAATTCTCAAGCGTTATGCCTGGATGTATTCGTCACAGGAGTATTCAGGGTCCGAATAGAGATGATCGTCATTGATGGGGAGTTGACAACAGAGGTCATCCATGATGTGTGGGGCGGACGGCCTGCCTGTTTTGTGTATGAAGACAGGCGGATCATGGGTTTTAGGCGGCGGCCTGGACCTGACGAGCCAGATGCCCAGGTGATCGAGGATGGCCCGGATCACCGACGGATCTTCGATGCTGGTTGTTTCGCCTTGTATTTAAGAGCATCTTATGTTACAAAAAACATGTGGTTCAGGAGGCAGTGAAGAAATGATCGCCGGCGATAAAATTGCGGAGGCAGTGAGAATTCTCGCAGATGCGGCCCATCCTCTCAAGATAATCTTGTTCGGCTCCTACGCCCTGGGCAAGCCGACGGAAGAATCGGATATAGACCTGCTGGTAATCGAACGAAATCTGCCGGATAAACTTGATGAAATGGTCAGATTGCGCCGCCTGCTACGTCCCTTGCGAATTCCCGTCGACGTCCTCGTTTACTCGGAAGATGAGGCTCGGGAATGGGGACACCTGCCTGGAACTGCCCTCTACTGGGCATTAAAACAAGGGAAGGTCCTGCATGAAGCAACCGGTTGACCTCGCGCGCGCTTATCTCAAACTCGCAGACCGGGATATCAAAGCCCTCGAGCTTCTCAGCCGTTCCCAGGAGATAGATGACGAGACCGTCGGCGTCCACGCACAACAGGCCGTCGAAAAGTGTCTGAAGGCCGTTCTCGCGCTCTCCTCCATTCATTTCCGCAAAACCCACGACCTGCAAGAATTGATGGACCTCCTTATTGACAACAAAAAGACCTTGCCGCCGAACGCCGAAAAACTAGATGCCCTGAATCCGTATGCCGTGCTGTTGCGCTATGATTTCATCGACCTCAAGGGCGTTGACCGAAGCGCCGCGCGTGAACTTGTGCTGTCGGTGCGCGCATGGGTGGAGAAGCAGATCGCTTCTTAGCGAGCGGTTTATCTGATTGATAAGGCGTTAGAGCCCTTTCTCGGACAATATCCGGGGTGGCGACGATATGATTCGTAAGGTGGAAAATTAAAGATGCGTTACTTATAGAGGAGATTGTCATGCTGCCGCGACACATGATTGCCAGGGTGATCCGGACGGCCCTCGAAGAAGACATCGGGGCAGGGGACATCACGACCGCGGCGGCGCTCACCGGGGATGAGATGGGTATTGCCCGGGCAACGGCCAAGACCGAGATGGTCGTTGCCGGGATCGATCTCTTCGGCGAGGTCTTCCTCGCCCTCGATCCTACCCTGGGCTTCACGGCGCGGCGGCGTGACGGAGAAAAAGTAGGGAATGAGGATCTCCTTGCGGAGATATCCGGCCGGCTCGCCTCCATCTTAACCGCCGAACGCACGGCCCTGAACCTCTTTCAGCGGATGTCCGGCATCGCCACGATGACCAGACGCTACGTCGATGCAGTAGCGGGAACGCCTGCAAAAATCCTCGATACCAGAAAAACCGCGCCGGGATTGCGGATCCTCGACAAGTACGCCGTTCGCGTGGGAGGAGGATGCAACCACCGTTTCGCCCTCTATGACGGGGTCCTGATCAAGGACAATCACATCGCGGCGGCAGGCGGGATCGGTCCGGCCGTAAAGCGGGTTCGCGCAGGGATACCGCACACGCTGAAGATCGAGGTCGAGGTGAAAAACGCTGCGGAACTGGATGAGGCCCTGGCTGCCGGCGCCGATGCGGTCCTGCTCGACAACATGAGCCTTGCGGAGATGGCCGGTGCGGTTGCCCATGTGGGGGGGAGAATCCCCCTTGAGGCCTCGGGGAACATGACTCTCGCAAGGGTTAGGGAGGTGGCCGGAACGGGTGTCGATCTCATTTCCGTCGGGGCGCTCACCCACTCCGTGACGGCGGCGGACATCTCGCTCAATGTGACACAGGTGGAAGGACGGCACGACTGAGGAGCGAGCGCCGGACACCGGGGATCGTCACCCTTTATTCGGTACTTGCTGCTCAACACTTGACGGCTTCGTAAAAAACCCGGATGCTGCGTTGCGCTTCATCCTTCGTCATTGCGGCGTACGCCAAAGTACGCCTCATAATGTAATGGGGACGGATTTCATAATGGGGACGGATTTGAAATCCGTCCCCGCGAGCGATACGATGGGTGAAATAGAATTTGGCGCCGAGTCATTGCGGGCCCGTCTCGCCGGACGGAGGATCGGGCGCCGGCTCCTCTTCCTTCCGGAGATCGATTCGACGAATCGCTTGGCGTTGCAGCTTGCGCAGGATGGGGAGCCCGAGGGGACGGTGGTTATCGCCGACCGCCAGACCGAGGGGAGGGGACGTCTGCAAAGGGTATGGCAGTCGCCGCCCGGCTGTAACCTCTATGCCTCCTTCCTGCTTCGCCCGGCAATCGCAGCAGCTGACGCCGCCCGAATCACCCTGATGGCGGGGGTGGC
This sequence comes from uncultured Syntrophus sp., assembly GCA_964540555.1. Classification (GTDB taxonomy): domain Bacteria; phylum Desulfobacterota; class Syntrophia; order Syntrophales; family UBA5619; genus JAKAFS01. The sequence continues at coordinate 5,211 of CAZINF010000064.1, forward strand.
GGTTGCAGAAACGATCTCCTTTTTCTGTCCCGCAGGCGTCGGTTTGAAGTGGCCGAATGATGTCCGGATCCGGGGAAGGAAGGTCTCAGGGATCCTCACCGAGATGAGGATGACCGGAGGCGCGGTTGAGGCGGTCGTGGTGGGGATCGGTATGAACGTGAATATGGCCAGGGCGGATTTTGATCCGGCGTATCGCGAGGCCGCGACATCGCTGAGGGAGGAGACGGGGCAAATCTGTGTCCGTGAGGATGCGGCGTTTTTGTTATGCGAAAAACTTGATCGGTGGTATCAGATTTTGCTCAGCGACGGATTCACGCCGATCCGATCACGGTGGCTTGCCCTGTCAGAGATGGGGGGAAGCCTCGTCCGGGTTCTCTTCCAGGGTGAAGCGCAGGAGGGGATGTTCGCCGGCATCGACAGCGACGGGGCGCTCCTGCTTGCCGACGCTCGCGGCTCTGTCCGACGGATGACGGCGGGCGATGCTGGTATCATGAAGGGGTAAAATATGCTTCTGGTTATCGATGTGGGAAACACAAACACGGTTTTAGGACTGTACGACGGAGAGGAACTGGTCCACGACTGGCGGCTCCGGACCGTCACCGATCACACCGTCGACGAATATGGGATGCTGATCCTCAACCTCCTCAAGAACTGCCGGATCGGTTCAAGAACCATCAAGGACATCATCATTTCCTGCGTCGTGCCGCCGATGCTCAATATTCTCGAACCTCTCTGTCAAAAGTATTTCGGCATCGAACCCCTCATCGTCGGACCGGGGATCAAGACGGGGATGGCCATCTTCTATGACAACCCGCGAGAGGTAGGAGCGGACCGGATCGTCAATGCCGTCGGCGCCTATGAGAAGTACCGGCGCGAACTGATCATTGTCGATTTCGGCACCGCGACGACCTTTGATTACATCTCGCCGCAGGGGGAATACATGGGCGGCTGCATCGCCCCGGGGATCATGATCTCCTGTGAAGCCCTGTTCGAGCGGGCCGCCAAGCTCCCTCGGGTGGAGCTCACCAAACCCCGCTCCGTAATCACCAAAGACACGGTGAGCGGCATGCAGGCGGGGATCATGTACGGCTATGCGGGCCTTGTGGACGGAATCGTCGAGAGAATGAAGATGGAGACGGTATCCGTGCCCCTCGTTGTGGCGACCGGAGGGCTCGCGAATGTGATTGCCAGGGAGGCGAAGCATATCGACGTGGTCGACGAGCTCCTGACCCTCGAAGGGCTCCGCATCATCTTCACGAGAAATCGGCCGGTATCCTCCACCTGAGCGGGAATCCATCCGCAATCCCTTCTTGCGCATGGGAAGCTTTACCGAGAATGAGCGATGCTGAATGTAGGCCTGACAGGGGGGATTGCCTCCGGTAAGTCGACGGTCGCCCGGATGCTGGCGGAAAAAGGCGCCCTGATCATCGATCTCGACGAGCTGGCCCATGCCGCTGAAGATCCCGATGGGGAAGTCTGGCGGGAGATCGTCCGCCATTTCGGACCGGACATCCTTTGCGCAGATGGAAAGATCGACCGCCGCAGGCTGGGCGAATGCGTCTTTGCCGATCGGGAGAAACTGGACCTGCTCAACAGCCTCGTCCATCCGGCGGTATTTGAGCGGTGGCGGTGGCGGCTCGAGGAAATCCGGAAGACGCAGCCGGAGGCCGTTGTCCTGTCCGACATCCCTCTTCTCATCGAGGCGGGCCTGAAACCGATGGTGGACCTGGTCCTTCTCGTTTATCTCCCCCCGGAGGAGCAGCTTGCCAGGCTGATGGCGCGCAATGGTTACAGCCGGGAAGAGGCTGCAAATCGACTGGCCTCGCAGATGCCGATCGGTGAGAAACTCGCTTATGCGGATATCGTCATCCGCAACGAAGGCTCGCCGGAGGAGACACGCAGGGCTGCCGGCGAGGTCTGGGAGGATCTCAAAAAGAGGGAGCAACTCCGCCGGGTTGGGACCGGCTGATCGGAGGCACGTTTTTTCGCGTTACCTCAATAACAGGACGGTTCAAATCCTCCCCTGCCTTCGGCGATCCCGGCGCCTCAGATGGGCGTTTGGGAGTGCTGGGTCAGGGTAGGCCGTGAGACTCACCGGGAATGGCAGGATCGGGGGCTTTTTGATGATGGATTTTACTATAAAGGTTTTTCTGACCGTCGCCAGAATGAATAGTTTCACCAGGGCTGCGGAGGTGTTGAACCTCTCTCAGCCTGCGGTTACCCACCAGATCAAGAATCTTGAGAGTCTCCTCAAGACAAGGCTTTTTAACAGGGATCAAAATAGGATAGAACTGACGAATGCCGGGAAAATTTTTCTGAGGTATTCGGAAGAGATTAATCTCCTGTATCAAAAAGCGATGTGCGAAATACATGAGAGCTCGAATCAGATGGCGGGAGATATCCATCTGGGCGCCGCTTTAATTATGGGGAAATATCTTCTTCCCAGAATTCTCGGGAATTTTAAAAAAATGTATCCCAAGGTGAACCTATCCATGTTGGTGGGGAACAGCAAAGAAGTTTTAGGGTTCCTTGAAAAGGGGGTCATCGAGTTGGCGATTGTGCCCGAACCCATTCCGTCAAAGAATTTGGTCGCCTTTCCTTTCTACAGGGATTATTTGACGACGGTGGTTTATCCTTCCCATCCGTGGTGCAAGAAAGAAGCGATTACCGTGGATGAGCTTTGTGGAGAAGACTTTATCTCGAGAGAGATGGGATCAGCAACCCGCGAATTTTTCCAGAAATCCCTTGGTCATTCCTGCAAGTGGGCGGATTTGAAACCGGTGATGGTTCTCGGGAGCTCAGAGGCCGTCAAGATGGCCGTGATTGGAGAAATGGGTTTTTCGATTCTTTCCCGGTTGGCCATTCGGTCCGAGGTTGAGTTGGGGCTCCTCAAAGAGGTCCGTCTGAAGGATGTCGGCATGATAAGGGATTTTTTTGTTGTTTACAAATCCGAAGAACACTTGGGTCTGCCCTCCTTGAAATTAAAAGAGTATTTAAAGAGCAAGACAGAGTTGGATCATTCCTAAACCCCCATAACATATTTCTATGGCCGTGATCAAATCTATGAGTTTGACACATAAAACAATGTGTTTATGGTGAGGCCATTGAAATTGTCCAAACCCGATAGGGACGGAAAGGGTGTATGCCGAACGATAATAAGTTAAAGAGTATGAGTCCTTTGTTTCGGAGATGAAGGGAAACGGGCCCGAAATCCTTGCTTCAACCCATACGGCGGTTAAAATGGCCCAAGAGGCTGCCCTATATTTAACCGCCGTGAACATTTACGCCGATATGAGTTCCATCTCGGGATCGGTTAAGACGAGGATTGCCGAGGTCATTGAATCCTCGCAGGCCGATTATTTTCGAAGGGGCTATTCTCAGCTCCTTAGGGGAGGCAGGTTCCAAGGCAGCCATTCTGGTCTGCAATATCTTATCAAAGGGGGAACAAAATGTTTATGACACACAGTCCGCAATTCGTCGGTGCAGCGCGCGCCATCCGTGCAGTAAGTATCTGCCTTGTGATGTCCATCCTCGTATTGGCCATCATTGCCACAACGGCCCAAGCGCAGGGGTGGCCCAACAAGCCCGTCAGGCTCGTCGTTACTTTCGCGCCAGGAGGCGGCAGCGACGCCTTCGCACGGCCGCTTATCACAAAGCTCTCCACCCAGCTTGGGCAACAGGTCATCATCGACAACCGGGGTGGCGCAGGTGGGACGATCGGGGCTGGTATGGCCGCCAAGTCGGCTCCCGACGGCTACACGTTCATGGTGGGTACCGTCCATCACACCGTCGCGGTCAGTGTCTACAAATCCCTTCCCTATGACTTCGAGAAGGACCTGGTTCCGATCACCGGCCTTGCGTATGTTCCCGACGTTCTGCTTGTCAATAACAAGGTTCCTGCACAAAACGTGAAGGAGCTCATCGCCTATGCGAAGAGCAATGTCGGCAAGCTCAATTACGGCTCTTCGGGTAAAGGCACTACGCGCCACCTGGCGGGGGAAATCTTCAATAACATGACAGGTATATCGCTCACGCACATTCCCTACAAGGGATCCGGGCCCGCATATACGGGACTCCTCAGCGGCGAGATCCAGATGATCTTCGAGGGACTGGGCGGCTCGGCCTCACACATTCTCGGGGGGAGCGTTCGGGCACTCGCCGTGACCTCGCCGAAACGCTCTCCTTCATTTCCTGAGCTTCCGACGATGGCGGAAGCAGGCGTTCCGGGCTTCGAATCGATGTCTTGGTACGGCTTGTTTGCACCGGCAGGAACTCCACCAGAAATCCTGCGCCGGATGCAGACTGAAGTGAACAAGGCACTTGCTTCCGAGGACTTGAAGACGATCTGGTTCAGGCAAGGCGCCGCGCCCGGCGGGGAACCCAGCGACCAATTTGCCCGGTTTACCAAAGCCGAGATCGAAAAATGGGGCAAGATCGCACGGCAAGCCCGGGTCACGATTGAATGAAGCTTTCCGCGACAAGCCGCGGGGGATCCTGCAAAGGACTATTGAAATTCTTCAAACTCGATCGGGCGGGGAAAGGCGTATGCTAAACGATAACATGATGAAAAGGAGGAATTAAAATGAGAAGATTTTTTGTCGCTCTTTTATTGGTTACTATCTTGCTGAGTATCACCGGTATGGGATCGGCGCAAGAGAAGTCCGGCCCCTATGAAGTCGTATTATTTCAGGAAAATTTAATGGTTCCGATGCGCGATGGCATGAAAATGGCCACTGACATCTATCGTCCGGTCAAAGGCGGCAAGGTCCTAGAGGAGAAACTACCGTTGATCCTAGCTAGGACGCCTTATGATAAGAAACAGGCCAGATATGTTAAAGAAGGAAAGTACTTTGCCTCGCATGGTTACGTTGTGGCAATCCAAGACTGCCGCGGTACATATAAGTCGGAAGGTATTTTCACAAAATACCTCGATGAACCCAATGACGGGCATGACGCCGTCATGGAGCTGGCTAAGTTGCCTTATACCACCGGTGAAATTGGGATGTGGGGGCTTTCATACGTGGCACATACCCAAGCGGGGGCGGCCAAACTCAATCCGGCGCCGTTGAAGACCATTATTGTAAATATGGGTGGTACCTCCAATGGATGGACCCATGCTATCCGCAGCTATGGTGCATTTGAATTAAAACAGGCGACGTGGGCCCTCGCTCAAATCGCTAATGAAACCGACAACCCGGTAGTTAAAGAGATGTTAAAACAGAACAAGACAGTGGATTGGTTTACCCAGATGCCCTGGAGGAAAGGCTTGAGCCCGCTGGCGGTAGTGCCTAACTTTGAGGAATACTTCTTCGAAATGTTGACGCATTCCGATTACGACGATTATTGGAAGCATATTGGCACCAACTGGTCGGAATACTGGCACCAGACCTCCAACATTCCGATGATCCATATCTCTGGCTGGTATGACAGTTACGCAGTTACCGCAGTTGATAACTACCGGGGGCTCAAGGCTCACGGCAAAGGTCCCCAGTACCTGATGTTGGGTCCGTGGCTCCACGGAGCGACCACCCAAAGCCATGCCGGCGACGTCGACTTCGGCAAAGCCGCGGTCATTACGGACTTCTATGATGGTTTCCAACTGCGCTGGTTTGACTATTTCCTCAAAGGCAAAAAAAATGGGATGGAAAAGGAGCCGAATGTCAAACTGTTTATTATGGGGACGGGAGATGGCCACAAGACCCCTGAGGGAAGGCTATACCACGGTGGTTACTGGAGGACGGAAAAATCCTGGCCTCTTCCTATAACTCAATTTACCAAGTACTATTTCCATTATGACGGCAGCTTGAACGCGAAACAACCCGGTGCCAATATGCCTCCGACCATTTACACCTATGATCCGGATAATCCGGTGCCGACGATCGGCGGGTCCCTGGCTGCTTCAAAACCGGTGTATGTTGGTGGCGCTTTCGACCAACGCGAGCGCGAATTCAAAGGTGACCCTGAAAAAGGTTTCTACGGTTCAAAACACCCGTATTTACCGTTAAAATCCCGCCCTGATGTGGTTGTATTTCAGACCGAGTCGCTCAGAGCGGATATGGAAGTCACCGGCCCGATCGTAGTTAAACTCAGAGCCTCTTCCTCAGCTCTTGATACCGATTTTACCGCGAAGCTGGTCGATGTATATCCGATCAGTAAAGATTTCCCATCAGGTTTTGAAATGAACCTGACCGATGGGATCATTCGTGCCCGTTACCGTAATTCCTGGGAGAAACAGGAATTGATGAAACCCGGCGAGATTTACGAATTCACCATTACCCTTTATCCGACGGCCAATGTCTTCAAAAAAGGACACCGTATCAGGATTGACATTTCGAGCAGTAACTTCCCGAAGTATGACGTCAATCCAAATACAGGTGAACCGTTAGGTATGAGCCGCAGGAAGGTGAAGGCGGATAATACTATTTACAACGATATGATTTACTCTTCCCATGTGATCCTGCCGATCATTCCAAGGCACTGATGTTTAACTGTTCCAGCCGGATCAGAAGTATTCGCTTGGGGAAATAATAGGTACAGCGCCCGCTGAGAAATCAACGGACGCTGTACCCTTTTGCACAACGGCATACGAACCATTTAACATATCAAGATTTGGATCATTTCTAACCCCCGATAAAATATTTCTATGGCCGTGATCAAATTTATGAGGTTGACACGTAAAATAATGCGTTTATGGTGAGGCTATTGAAATTCACCGGACTTGACAGGGAGGAAAAAGACGTATGCTGAACGATAACAAGCTCAAAAGGATGCGAGACATATTGACAAATCCAGGGGTAGGCGTCGGGGTGGGCGCTGGGGATCCCCTCTGTGCCAAGCTGATTGAACGCGCCGGTTTTGATTTTATCTGGTCCAGCAGTTTATGTGTTTCCGCTTCATTTGCCGTTCCCGATGCCAATCTGATTTCGATGAGTCAGTACTGCGAGGCTGCCCGAGGCATGAATGAGGTTGTTTCGATCCCCGTCATTGCGGACTGTGATACGGGTTATGGCAATGCAAACAATGTGATTTATGCGGTGAAAAAATTTGAGGAGGCCGGCATTGTAGGAATATCCATTGAAGACAAGAAATTTCCCAAAGACAATAGCCTATTGGAGGGAGGCCGTCAGGAGTTGGCGCCGATCGAAGAATTTGAAGGAAAGATCAAGGCGGCCAAGGACCACCAACAAAACGAAGGGTTCGTGGTCATTGCCCGGGTGGAAGCCCTGATTGCGGGTTGGGGGCAAGCGGAGGCGATGAAACGATCTCTCCGTTATGCGGAGGCCGGGGCCGATTGCATACTCATCCATTCGAAGTCGAAGGAACCCGGTGAGATCCTCGAGTTTATCGGCAATTGGGAGGCACCGACGCCTCTGGTTTTGGTCCCGTCCAATTATCCCTCCTTGACCCTTTCGGCTGTTGAGGCGTCAAAAAAAGTGAAGCTCTTCATCTACGCCAACCAACCGGTGAGGGCGTCGATAAAGGCACAGGAGGATCTGCTGGTTGAGATCAGGCGGGCCGGAGGAATCCACACCATAGATTCTATGATGGTACCTGTGAGTCATATCTTTGATCTGCAGGGGGTTCCTGCGATGAAAGAAGATGAAAAAAAATATCTGGTCTGAGCATGGAATAAAAATGAAACCCACGAGGATCGGCTTTATCGGATTTGGCGAGGTAGGAAAGACCTTCGCCTCGGCGATGGTGACCAGCGGGGCGGAGGTTTCCTACCACGATGTTGTCCGGATGGATGCTGTACCGGGTGTCGATTACTGTCCGTTGGAGGAGCTCGTCGCCCGGTGCCAGATCCTCCTGTCCACCGTCACGACCCACATCGCGGCGGCGGTCGCCCAAACCGCCGCCCCGCTGTTGACCTCGCGGCACACCTATGCCGACATGAACTCCACGTCGGCTTCCATGAAGCGCCGGATCGCCGAGATCATCGGCACGTCGTCGGCGAATTTCGTCGAAGGTGCGATTCTCAGCGCTGTCGGAGAGGCGGGCGCAAAGGCGTCGATTCTGGTTGCTGGGGAGCGGGCCGAGGCGTTCGCGCGCCAGATGAACCAGCTCGGACTCGTCAACGTGAAGTATTTCTCTTCCGCAGTCGGGGAGGCCTCCCAGGTGAAGATGCTGCGCAGCATCTTCACCAAAGGGGTCGAGTGTCTGCTCCTGGAAATGCTCGTCGCCGGGAAGCGTGCGGGAGTTGCCGAGTACCTGTGGAAGGACATTGTCGACTTCATGACGAAGCACCCATTCCAGGGAATTGCCGAGAACTGGATCAAGACGCACCCCGCGGCAAGCAAGCGGCGATATCACGAGATGGAGCAGGTTCTGGCGACACTGAAGGAGCTCGGCGTCGACCCGGTGATGACCCGGGGCACAACCGAGTTCTTCAGACAATCCACGGAGTCGGGGCTCGCCGAACGTTTTACCCGGAAGCCCGACGATCTTTGGGCGGTGCCCGAGGAGCTCGAGAAGCGCCGAAGATAGGTTTCGTTCAGAAATCTGTACACCCTAACAAAGGAGGGTCAATCATGAAAAAACGTATCATCTCAGTTGCGGCAGTCCTGATGATCGTGCTGGGCGTGACGGCTGTTCCGGCGTGGGCCGCGGCCGATTACCCCACGAAGCAGATCAATTATCTCATTGTCTTCGATCCGGGCGGCCAATCCGACCGCGAGGCCCGGCGGCAGCAGCCTCACCTGGAGCGGATCCTGAAGCAGAAGGTCCTGATCGACTATAAGGTGGGCGGCGGCGGCGCCTTGGGCTGGCGGGAGCTGACTCGCTCGAAGCCGGACGGATATTTCATCGGCGGGTTCAATATCCCGCACATCATCCTGCAGCCACTGCAGCAGGAGGTGGGCTACAAGACCGAGCAGATCGTCCCGGTGGCGATCTTCCAGCGGACGCCCCTGGCCCTGATTGTCCAGGCCAAAAGCCAGTTCAAGACGCTGCAGGAGTTCGTTGAGTACGCCAAGAAGAACCCCGGCGCGCTCACCATGGGCGGAACGGGACCCTTCTCCAACCACCATATGGCGACGCTGCGGCTGCAGAAGACGGCCGGCGTCAAGCTGACCTACGTGCCTTTCACCGGTTCCGCCCCCATGATGATGGCGGTGTTGGGCGGTCATGTGGCCGGTACGTTCGCCAACTCGGATGACCTCGTGAAGTTCAAGGACCAGATCCGAATCCTGGGCTCGGCCACCGATCAGCGGTTCCAGGACTTCCCGAACGTCCCGACGTTCAAGGAGTTGGGCTTCGACATCGTTCTTGCAACGGACCGCGGCGTGGCCGTACCGCCGGGGACGCCGGAACCGGTGATTCAAAAACTCGAGGCGGCTTTCCTCGAGATCGCCCGGAACCCCGAGATCCAGGCGGAAATGAAGAAACAGGGATTCGTCCCGGTGGCCATGGGACAAAAAGAGAGCAAGGCGTACATCGAGAAGACCGCCGAGATCTTCAAGGAACTGGTGGCCGATCTGAAGAAGTAGACGAGAAGGGACCAGGAGAGGAGCGGGAGGTTGTTGCGCATGAAGAGTCAGCGGGTTGGCGACATGGCAAGCGGCGTCTTTCTGGCCCTCCTGGGCTTGGTTGTCGTGCTGGCGGCCTTCCAGATCAAAGGGGCGCCGGACGTGAGGATGCAGCCGAGAACCTTGCCCCTGATTCTCGGTTGCATCGTCGGTGTGGCCGGTGTCGCACTGGCCCTTCGCGCCTGGTTTTACCGCGGTCCGGCGCGGGTCGTTCCCTGGCCGGACCGGGTCGGAACCCTGCGGGTCGGTGTGACCCTGGCGGCGCTCGTCGTCTTCCTGTTTCTGGTGGAGCCGCTCGGCATGCCGCTGGGCAGCAGCCTGCTGGTCGGCTTTCTCGTCTGGTATCTGGGGGGCTATCGGCCGATCTTTGCGGGACTCCTTGGCCTGGCGACGGGCGGGATGATTTACGTGGTGTTCATCCGCTTGCTCCAGCTTTCATTTCCGATCGGCCCCCTCGGCCGATAGAGGGGGGACCGATGTTCTTCTCCTGGGATTATCTCTTCCAAGGGTTTGTGACTGCCTTATCCTGGCAGAATCTCTTCTGGGCCTTGGTGGGCTGTTTTCTGGGAACCCTGATCGGGGTGCTTCCGGGGATCGGCCCGACCTCGGGCATCGCCATCCTGCTTCCCCTCACCACCGTACTGGATCCGATCCCCGCCATTATCATGATGGCGGCCATCTATTACGGGGCCATGTACGGGGGATCTACGACCGCCATTGTCGTGAACATTCCTGGGGAGTCCGCCTCCGTGCCGACCGCCCTGGACGGCTACGAGCTGGCCAAGCAGGGGCGGGCGGGACCGGCCCTCGGAATCGCGGCGATCTCCTCCTTCGTGGCCGGCACGCTGAGTCTACTTGGGCTCACTTTCTTCGCCCCCGCGCTGGCCAGCGTGGCGCTGGCCTTTGGCCCGCCGGAGTACTTCGCCCTCATGTTCATGGGGCTGAGCCTGGTGATCAGTCTCTCCCAGAAGGCGCTCCTCAAGGGCCTCATCTCCACCGCGCTCGGAGTGCTGGCCGCCACGATTGGACAGGACCCGCTGACCGGCGATGTCCGCCTGACCTTCGGCTCGGAAGAGTTGATCGCCGGCGTCAACTTCATCAGCGTGATCATCGGGCTGTTCGCTATCGGCGAGGTCCTGGTGAACGTCGAGTATGCGATAACCCACATCTACGAGCACAAAAAGCTCGAGTGGATGCCAAAGTGGTCTGACATCAAGCAATGCTGGGGCGCGATGATCCGCTCATCGTTCATCGGCTTCTTCCTCGGCCTCCTGCCGGGTTGCTCCCCGTCCGTGACCACGTTTGTGGCCTACGACGTCGAGAAGCGTTTCTCCAAGCACCCCGAGCTGTTTGGGAAGGGGGCGATGGAAGGGGTGGCCGGGCCGGAAGGGGCCAACAACGCAACGGTCAGCGGATGTTTCGTCCCCCTCTTCGCGTTTGGCCTCCCCACCGGCCCCGCGATGGCCGTCCTGCTGGGCGGTCTCATGATGTACGGCCTCCAGCCGGGACCCATGCTCTTCACTCAGAATCCCCAGTTTGTCTGGACCATCATCGCGAGCATGTACATCGGCAACGTCATCCTCCTGGTGTTGAACCTGCCCCTGGTCGGCATGTGGGCCCGCATCGCCCTGTTACCCTTTCCTATCCTGGGTCCCCTCATCGTGGTTTTCTCGATCATCGGCGCTTACAGTGTCCGGTATCTGCTGTTCGACATCTGGGTGGCGTTGATCTTCGGCGTGCTCGGCTATTTCATGCGGAAGCTGGGCTTTCCCATCGCGCCCATGGTGCTTGCAAGCGTCTTGGCGCAGATGCTCGAGTCGTCGTTCCAGCAGTCGCTCCTCATCTCCCAGGGGTCCTTCCTGATCTTCTTCAACCGGCCGATCGCCGCCGTCTTCATGGTGTTGGCGTTCCTCTCGATCGGACGGGGCATCTGGTCGGAGTTCCGGGAGCGGGCGTTGGAGGTGGCCGAGGAAGACAAAGATTGAGAAAGGGAGGCTTTATCTCAAAAGGGGAACGTCGATCTCGGGAGATCGTGTCTTAAATTGTGCTGTGTACGCACAGATAGTGCATTGTTGGCACACCGGCATCTCCGTCCCGTCCCGTTAAACTTTCCGAACCGGCCGGGCAATCAAGTGCGATTGTCGCACTAATCTCTTTTTTACCGCGACAAGAGGCGATGGCGTCGTCTCTTCTTCAGTCATAAAACGGCTGCCCCGTTCAAATCTAACAGACTGTTATCAATAGATAAATTTAATATGATATTTTACGGATAGATTACCAACCTCCTGTTCCCATTGGCATCCATCTTGCTGTTAACATAGGATGGCCTTGCGCCCAAAGGTTGTCCAAAATACCATGCGATGCGAAGTATCATATATTGACATCTCCTGACCGAGCTGTTACAAAAGACTACCTTTTACTTGGAGTTAGGGAAGAGGGTCTTGCCGGTTCGGATGAAGCCCGGGATGGATCGGTGGAAACGAAAGGCGAGAATGCCGAGCGATCGGCCAGGATGTTGAAACAATAGAATGTTCAGGAGGTAGGTATGGCTCGATTACATGAGCATGAAGGCAAGGCGCTGTTCAAGATTGCCAGGATGCCGATCCCGCAGGGAGAGGTCGCTGTGACGCCTGAGGAGGCTGGAAAGATTGCGGAGAAGATCGGAAAGCCGGTCGTAATAAAGGTTCAGATCTGGGCCGGCGGTCGGGGAAAGGCGGGCGGCGTGAAATTCGCCAATACGCCCGATGAGGCGAAGACAGCAGCGGCTTCTCTGCTCGGCGCCACGATCAAAGGTTTTGCGGTGGAGAAGGTCCTGGTCGAGGAAAAATTGGATATCGAGAAGGAGTATTATGCCGGGATCATCGTCAATGCCCAGGCGGACGCCCGCTGTCCCGTGGTGATGTTCTCCACCGAAGGCGGCATGGATATCGAGTCCGTTCCCGCCGACAAAATCG
>CAZINF010000065.1:0-17564 GCA_964540555.1 uncultured Syntrophus sp.
TGAGAGTGAACAGGACGGCGACGATCGCAAATAGTAAAACAGGGGAAAATTGGTTTAATATATCCATGACCGTCCCGTATACTATGAACTTGCTGTGAAGCGCGGGAAGTATATATTAAAGATGGCGCTTATGTGTCAAGATAATTTTAAAAAATATTTACCCTCCTTGTCCGGCCGGAATATTTTCTTGACATGCCTTGTATTGTGATGCTACCAAACAAGGTATTCCAAGTTCTTCCTTTGTCGTGTATCCTTTGCTTAAGAAACCCAAGCTTCTTCAGGGATTATAGGTGATAGACCCGGATGAAGAAAAAAACGCAATTTCCATGCACAATCATGCGGGGGGGGACGAGCAAGGGAATTTTCCTTCTGGAAAAGAACCTGCCGCAGGACGCTCATCTGAGAGACCGGGTCATCCTGGCCATTTTCGGCAGTCCCGATGTCCGTCAGATCGACGGCCTGGGCGGGGCGGATTCTCTGACGAGCAAGCTGGCGATCATCTCTCCGGCCCGGGAGCCGGATCGGGACATCAACTACACCTTCGGGGCGGTGGGGATCGACAAGGCCTTCGTCGACTACTCGGCCAATTGCGGAAACATCAGCTCGGCGGTCGGGCCATACGCGGTCGATAAAGGGTTGGTGAAAGCGTTTGAGCCCTTCACTGTCGTTCGAATTTACAACACCAATACGAAGAAGCTGATTCATGCAAAAGTCCCGGTGAAGCGGGGGAGATTCACACCGGACGGCGACTACGCGATCGACGGCTGTCCGGGGACCGGGGCCAGGATCGAACTGAGCTTCATGGATCCGGCCGGAGCCACGACGGGGAGGCTTCTTCCTACCGGAAACGTGGTGGACGAGTTGACGCTGGAGTCGGGAGAGACGTATACCGCCACCATCGTGGATGCGGGCAATCCGACGGCATTTATCCGCGCCGAGGAGCTGAATCTCCGGGGGGATGAGCTTCCGGCGGAGTTCGATAAGGATACGGCGGCGCGGGCGAAACTCGAGGCCATCCGGAAGAAGGTCGGTGAACGGATGGGAATACCGGTAAGCGAGTCCATTCCTAAAATAGCCTTTATCGCCGCTGCGCAGGATTTCCGGACGGTCGCGGGAGAGACGATCCGAAAAGGATCGGTCAGCCTGCTGGCCCGCGTGATGGCCATGGGGAGGATGCACAAGACCTTCGCGATCACCGCGGGAATACCCGCGGCCATCGGGGCGGTCATCCCGGGTTCCATGGTGAACCAAGTGGTCTTCGGAGGTTCGCCCATATCGGCGAAAAACGAGATTGTCATCGGCCACCCCTCGGGGATGATGGATGTGAAAGTGGAGGCGAGATTCGGGAACGACGGGCCTTTTATCGTCAGTTGTACGGTGGGCAGGACGGCCCGCCGGATCATGGACGGGCGCGTCTATGTTTCCGGAAAGGTTTACGATTAAGGAGTAAATGTAGATTATGAACATGTCTCAGGCCGTCAGTAAAATGCTGAAGGATTCCGGGGTGAAATTTATGTTTGGCATACCGGGCGGCGGGAGCTCGGCCGATCTGATCAACACTTCGGAGGATGAAGGGATACGGTTTATCCTGACGCAGCATGAAACGTCCGCAGCGATTATGGCGGGTGTGGTCGGGGATGTGACCGGAGTTCCGGGCGTCTGTCTTTCCACCTTGGGACCGGGTGCTTTAAATCTTTGCAATGGTTTGGCTCAAGCCTTCCTGGATAGGTCGCCTGTGGTTGCTTTTACGGATCGGTATGGATCCGAGATGGTCGATTTGGCCTACAGGCAAAAAATTTATCATGGCGATCTCTTCAGACCTTTCACGAAACTATCGGTTGGACTGACGAAAACCAATTGGTCCGAAATGTTGGCCCGGGGATTTCGGGTAGCGAACACGCCGAGAAAAGGTTCGGTGCATATCGATTTTCCGAACGATCTGTCGCAGTTTGCGGTATCCGGTTTGGGAAATGCCGTAGGTCCGGAGGAATTCTGGCCGGAGGTCAATGCAAAGCGCTTAAAATCTGGACTGGAAAGGATTTGCAGGGCAAAAAGACCGGTAGTCATTGTCGGGCTGGGTATCGGTGCGGCCAAGAGGGAAGTATACGGCCATTTGAAACGTTTTGTGGAAAGGTTTCATATCCCGACGTTCAAAACCGGAAAGGTAAAGGGTTCGCTCCCGGACAACCATCCCTGGTCTCTCGGGGTGTTTATGGGGGGAAACCTGGAGCAGCCGGTGATCGAGAAGAGCGATCTTTTAATCGTCATCGGATTGGATCCGGTGGAGTTGTTGCCGAAAAAATGGGGTTACCGGCAGCCGATTGTTTATATCGATATGGTTCCCAACACCGAAGAAAACTATCATGCCGATATCGAATTGGTCGGAGAGATCAGTACCACGTTAGAGAGGCTTAATGACGAATGTCTTGACGGGGAATCTGATTGGCGGAGCGAAGAGATCCGTGCATACAGGGAAAACACCGGGGAGGTGCTCACTTTCAAGGTTGACGGTCTGTCGGCTGTCCAGGTCATACAGACGGCCCGTGAACTGACCCCGAAGGAAGCGTTGCTGACGATCGACGTCGGCGCGAACAAGCTGCTGGTCATCGAACTCTGGGATGCGAATATGCCCGGGAGTTTCTTCATGTCCAACGGATTGGCGACGATGGGTTACGCCCTCCCCGCCGCATTGGCCTTGCAGTTGCTTCATCCCGATAGAAAGGTCGTATCCCTTTGCGGAGACGGAGGGTTCATGATGCGCCTTCCCGAATTGGCGACGGCGATGCGATACCGGTTGCCCGTTGTGATCGTCGTTTTTTCGGACGGCAGACTGAGCCTCATTGACGTCAAGGAACTCAAGAAGGGTTACGCCGTGCCGAGAGGGACGGATTTTACACGGCCGAATTATTGCGATTTGGGCAAGAGTTTCGGCATCCCGACCTGGAGTGCGGATACCGAAGAAGAGTTGAGGGGGGCTCTTATCGCCGCGTTCAATTCCAACGATGGTTTGCCGAAACTGATCGAGGCGAGAATAGATCCTTCGGCCTATCCGCAACAGTTTGATGCCGTAAGAGAATTGTAGTGAGACAATTAGAATGAGAAAGGAGATACCCATGCCGAACATGAAATCAGCACAGTCCAAGATCTTCGGAATACTGCTTGCGCTCTGCGCAGCGATAGCCGTCTTTACGGCTGCATCCGTCTTTGCGGCCGATGTGTATCCGAGCAAGCCGGTGCGTCTCGTGATTCCGTTCCCGCCGGGAGGGAGCAACGACATCGTCGGACGCCTGATCGCCGCCAAATTGACCGACCGCCTCGGCAAGCAGGTTGTCGTCGACAACCGCGGTGGGGCAGGAGGCGTTCTGGGTTCGGAGATAGCGGCGAAGTCGGATCCGGACGGGTACACGCTGCTCATCGTCTCTGCCGCATACGGCTTTAATCCCGCACTCTACAAGCTCCCGTTCGATCCGCTGAAGGCTTTCACCCCGATCGCCAAGCTGGGGAGCGGTCCGAACTCGCTTACGGTCCATCCGAGTGTTCCGGCCAAGACGGTCAAGGAGCTCATCGCACTCGCAAAGCAGAAGCCCGGCCAACTGATCAATTCCTGTGCGGGTGTCGGCAGCTTCCAGCACATGGGGACCGAACTCTTCAAGATGATGGCGGGCATCGATTTCAAGATTGTCCAGTTCAAAGGCGGCGGCCCTGCGATGATCGATCAGCTGGGAGGTCACAGCCACTTCTCGCTCGGATCGCTCATCCAGACGCTTCCACATATCCAGTCCGGCAAGTTCAGGATCCTGGGCACCGGTGGATCCAAGCGCAGCGCCATCCTGCCCGACGTACCGACCATTGCGGAGGCGGGCGTACCCGGTTACGACGTCACCAACTGGTGGGGGATTCTCGCGCCTGCCGGCACGCCGGTCCCGATCGTCGAGAAACTGAACAAGGAGATCAATGCCGTTCTGACATCGGATGAAGTCAAGAAGCTTTTCCTGAAGGAAGGAGCGGAGGTGGACTATTTAGGCCCGGCCGAGTTCGGTCCGTTTATAGCCAGAGAGATCACCAAATGGGGCAAGGTCGTCAAAGAGGCCAATATCAAAGTGGAGTAGGCGTAGAAGGAGTGTCTCATGAAGTCTGCATTGGGTAAAAACAAGGATTTCTGGGCCGGCGTGATGCTGATCGTGATCGGCGCCGGAGCGATGTTCATCGCACAGGATTACCGGTTCGGCAGTGCATTGCGCATGGGGCCCGGATTCTTTCCGACCTTCCTGAGCGGGATCCTGATCGTCTTCGGCGTCTGCATCATGGCCGTGGGTCTGCGCAGCGGCGAGAAGGTCAAGGGCAACTTGTCGCTCCGTGCCTTTCTCCTGCTGCCTCTCTCCCTGGTCCTGTTCGGCGTCCTGATGGATCTTGCGGGTTTCATACCGGCCCTGGCGGTCCTGGTCTTCGTTTCGGCGGCATCGGGCAGGGAGTTCAAGTGGGGAGAGGTCCTGCTGCTTACCACGGTCCTGACCGTGGCCTCGACGGCCCTGTTCATCTGGGGACTTGGACTGCCCTACCCCCTGATCAAAGGATTCTGAAGATTCTGACAAGGAGATCGTCATGGAGCTGTTTCACAATCTTATCTTCGGTTTCGGCGTGGCGTTATCGCTGCAGAATCTGCTCTACTGCTTCATCGGCGTGATGGTAGGCACGCTGATCGGCGTTCTTCCCGGCATCGGGCCGATGGCGACGATCGCGATGCTGCTGCCGCTCACCTACAACGTCCCGCCGGTTGCGGCGATGATCATGCTGGCCGGCATTTACTACGGGGCCATGTACGGCGGCTCGACGACCTCCATCCTGGTGAACCTGCCGGGCGAGACCGCGTCGGTGATCACCTGCATCGACGGCTACCAGATGGCGAAGCAGGGGCGCGCCGGTGCGGCGCTGGCGATCTCGGCCATCGGGTCATTCTTCGCCGGCACCGTATGCACGCTGATCGTCGCCATGTTCGGTCCGCCGCTCGCCAATATGGCGCTGAAGTTCGGTTCACCGGAATACTTTTCTCTGATGCTGATGGGTCTGGTCACGGCGGCGGTGCTCGCCCAGGGCGACATGCTCAAGTCGCTCGCCATGGTGGTCCTGGGTCTGCTGCTCGGTATTGTCGGTTCCGACGTCGATTCCGGCGTCAAGCGCTTCTGCTTCGGTGTCTTCGAGCTGGCGGACGGGATCGGCTTTGTGATCATCGCCGTGGGGGTGTTCGCGGTGGGCGAAATCATCAGCAACCTTAGCGATCCGGAGGAGCGCGTGGTTTTCACCTCCAAGGTGGGAAGTTTATATCCGACGCGGCAGGACCTGAAGCAGTCCACTGCCCCGATTCTGAGGGGGACGGTGCTTGGGGCGTTCCTCGGCATTCTGCCGGGTACCACGCCGTCGATCGCCACGTTCGCGGCTTATATGATCGAGAAAAAGATCGCCAAGGACCCGTCGCGTTTCGGCAAAGGGGCGATCGAGGGGGTGGCGTCGCCCGAGGCGGCCAACAACGCGGACGCGCAGTGCAAATTCATCCCGATGCTCTCACTGGGGATTCCCGCAAGCGGGACGATGGCGCTGATGCTCGGCGCGCTCATGATCCACGGTATCACACCCGGCCCGGGAGTGATGACCAGCAAACCCGATCTATTCTGGGGGATGATCGCGAGCATGTGGATCGGCAACCTGATGCTCGTCATCATCAACCTGCCGCTGATCGGCATGTGGGTGAGCCTGCTGAAAGTGCCCTATCGCCTGCTCTTCCCCGCAATCATGGTGTTTTCCGCCATCGGCATCTACAGCACGAACAACGCCTCGTTCGATGTCTACCTCGCGGCGCTCTTCGGCGTTCTCGGGATCGCATGGAGGATGTTCGGGTGCAGCCCGGTTCCGATGCTGCTCGGGTTTGTGCTGGGGCCGATGATGGAGGAAAACCTGCGGCGGGCGTTGCAGGTCTCGAACGGAGATCCCACAGTGTTAATCACGCGGCCGATCAGCCTCGCGTTCATCGTCGTTTCGGTCCTGATCCTTGTTATCATGACGATGCCGGCCGTGAAAAAGCGGCGGAGCGACATTACCGGCTGACCGGGAGCGCAGCCCTTTACGTCCCGCCTTAAAAACACTCCCCTTCCTTGCCGGGAAGCCCCGCCCTGCGGGCGGGAAAAAGGGGAGAGCTTTGAAAATCATTCTCCCTCCGCCCGGAGAACCAGGAGGAGTTGAATCGCCTCGGGGACGGATGCCTTCAGTCGGGGGATCGCGGCCAGGAACATCTCCCTGAGGACGAGACGCTGTTCGACAAGGGTGGATATCCCTCCGCCCCGCTGCGCCTGCTGAAAGCTGCGCAATATATTGACGGCCGCCCGCACATCCGGGAAACAGGCAATCCTTGTGAGCGAGACTTCCGGGTGCCGGTATATCTTCAGGGAGGCTTCGGTGATGACCCCGAACGCCCCCTCCGACCCGAGGAAGAGTCCCGTCAGGTCCGCGGGGAAAAAGCGCCTGCTGAAACGGCGCGCGGCAGTGGTGAGGGCCCCGGCGCCGGTGGGAACGATTTCACCGGTGGGCAGGACCGATCAAGGAAAATTTGAACCGTACTGGTTATCGCCGTCACCTACAAACAAACGACACACGGTATCGAATTGAGATGAGGATTATCGTTTCAACTGTGCGTAAAACTATGACTCGGAACAGACCTTGTCTTTCCCGCTCTTTTTCCCCTGGTACATCAACTGGTCAACCCGGTGAACGAAAACCTTCATCTCTTCCTGCGGCTTATATTGCGCAAGTCCGATGCTCACCGTCACATGAACGTCCTGACCCGGCAACGGAGAGAAATTCTCCTTCTTGAACTCCGTCCGGATTCTTTCCGCTGTAACCGCTCCATCCGTGCTTGTCGTCATGGGCAGGAGGATGGTGAATTCTTCGCCGCCATAACGATAAGCGAAATCCGTCTCGCGCAGGCATCTTTTGACCACCCGGCCGAGTCGCTTTAAGACCTGATCTCCCTCGACATGGCCGTAAGCGTCGTTGAATATCTTGAAATTGTCGAGATCAAGCAGGAGGAGGGTTAATGGCAGCTCATAGCGGTTCGACCGGTCCAATTCGATTTTAAGCTGAAAGTAAAAATGCCGGGAATTGTAAAGCTGGGTGAGATCATCGATGATACTGAGTTCCCGGTAGCTCTGTTCGCTCTCTTTCAGCTCTTGCTCGGTCTTCTTGAGGCCGGCATAAAGCTGTGCATTGGCGATGGCCCCGGCAATCTGCACCCCGATCCTCTCCGCCCGCCGGAGATCCTCTTCGGTATACGCATTCGACCTCTTCGAGCGGAAGTGCAGAACCCCGATCACCTCGTCCCGGTAGACCAAGGGAATGCACATGATCGACCTCAGCCCAGCCTGAAATATGGGGGAAAGTCTGGGGAACTGGCCGACGATCTCGTCAATACTCGCAGGTTGAATACGAAGGCTGGTCCGCGCGCGTATTACAGCCTCACTCAACGATCCCTCCAGAACGAGGGGATCGCCATATCTCCGACCGTCAATGCCCAACCCGGAAACATAAGCAATGCATATGGTGTTCTTTTGAATATTGTACAAATTAACGGTAAGACTGTCGAAGAGGAGCAGCTTTTGTGTCTCGGCGGCGAACCGTTCGTACACCTCTTCAATGTCCAGCGTGGAGCCGATCAGCCGCCCGATTTCGGCGATGACGGCCATCTCTTGGGCCAGTCGCTCGGTGACAGCGTGATTCCGGCGGAGTTCCTCTTCGACCTGCTTGCGCTCGGTGATGTCGCGGGCCATTGCCTGAAAGCCTTCAATATGGCCATCCTGCACGATCAGCTTCGTATTTTGCCCAAGCCAGACCTCGCCTCCCTCTTTTGTGATCACGGGATATTCAGAATAGGTGTTTTGAAGCCTTTTTACGAACTGACGGCCAAAGAACTGCATCGCCTCCTCACGCATGTCCGGGCGGATCAATGTTGGATAATGCCTTCCGAGAATCTCCTCTTTCTCGTATCCCATGATACGGATCGCTGCCGGATTCACGAAGGTGAAGTGTCCGGTGTTGTCTGTCCTAAAGATGATGTCGCTCGCATTGTCCACCAGTGTTCGATACCGCTCCTCGCTCTCCCTCATCGCCTCCTCAACCTGCTTGCGGTCCGTGATGTCATAATTTGTACCAATTAGCTTCATAGGTTGCCCCGCAGCGTTACGATGCAGGCGGGCACGGGCATTGATGTGGTGGATGGTACCATCCGGCCAGACAACACGGAACTCCGTGTCAAATTCTTTTTCACCTCGCAATGCCATCTGAACTTCTTTGTCGCTTCGCTCCATGTCTTCAGGATGAACTTTTGCCTTCCATGTCTCGTATGCGCCGCCAAAATTCTCTGGTTTTGTTCCATAGAGATGAAACATCTGATCATCCCAGATCAGCTTGTTATTGACAACATCTAATTCCCAAATACCCACGCCCCCTGCCGCAATAGCCAACGAAAGGAACTCGCTGGCCTGATTGAGCGCCTCCTCCGTCCGCTCGCGCTCTGACTCCGATTGCTCCAGTTCCTTGATTCTCCTCTTTAAGACGGCTATTTCTTCGATCAGTTCTGAATTTTTTCTGACTTGATCTTTCATCAGATGCCCCTTCGAAATGACAAGCGGTCCCGACTTAAAAGAAAGGCTGGTAGCATATGAGACGTATCTGGCCGCTCAAACACTACCGGATACCCATTTGAGATGTCAAATATAATATCCCCATCCGATGCTGTTTCTCATCTGAACGCATCAACTTTCTGCGGCTCTGCCTGATTGCGCAGTACAGGAAGTTGTCCACGCGTCCAGCACCCGCCTTCCGCGAAGAGAACAACGGGGAGGCGCTGCTCGTGCGCCAATTTCAGCATACGGTCCATTTTTTTGTGATTGAAATAACCCTGGGTGCCCGCCAGAACCGTATAATCGTAAGCCATAATTATGCAACGGGACCTGTCGTCTCTGAACAAGGAGCCGTTTACCGATCCGATACCTGCGATCAGGCCATCGGCAGGGGTCCTGTTGATGAGATCGTCTACGGACCGCCGTCCCCGTTGTGCGGCGATCGCAAGCGCGCCGTATTCAATGAAACGTTCGCTATCACAGAGATCTGTTACATTGGCGGGGCAATGGGATTCCCCACCTCAAGAGGCGGGGAATCCCATTTGGATAAATCGGCTCCCACCCCAAACCGCCCCAGAGATCGTGGTATTTGTTGTAACCCGCCCTATGGCCTCTTCTGCCGCGCTTCCTCCTCTGCCCGCAGGATCTTCCGCAGCACTTTCCCGATGACGGACTTCGGCAGCGAGTCACGGAATTCGACCCGCCGGGGCACCTTGTAAGCGGCCAGTTTTTCCCGGCAGAAGGTGATGATCTCCTCCTCCGTGGCCTGCTCCCCCGGCTTCAGGACGATGCAGGCCTTGATGGTTTCGCCCCGGTACGGATCGGTAATGCCCACCGCAACCGCTTCCTGAACTTTGGGGTGCTGGAAGAGAACCTCGTCGATCTCCCGCGGGTAGATGTTGAATCCGCCGGCGATCACCATGTCTTTCTTGCGGTCCACGATAAAGATGTAGCCGTCCTCGTCCCGGACGGCGATATCCCCCGTGTAAAGCCAGCCGTCGCGGATCTGTCCCGCCGTCTCCTCGGGGTTGTTCCAGTAACCCTGCATGATGAGGGGGCCTTTCATGGTGATCTCGCCCGGTTCACCCTGCGGGACCTCCTCTTTGCCCTCGCTGAGGTCCACCAATCTCACGTCGTTGTCCGGGAAGGGGATCCCGATGCTCCCGACTTTCTTGAGCCCCAGGATGGGGTTGGAGATCCCCAGGGAAGTAGATTCGGAAAGCCCGTACCCCTCGCTGAAGAAGATCCCCATATCCCGGATCTGTTCGATGAGTTCTACCGGTATGGGGGCCGCACCGGAATTGAGCAGCTTCAGCTTCCGGGCTAAATCCAACTCCGGGGCCTTGGGGTGGTTGATCAGGGCGTTGATCAGGGTGGGGACCGTGGGGAAGAAGGTGATCTCCTTGAAGTTCGCCAGCAGGCCCATCATCTCGTCGATGTTGAAGCGGGGGACCTGGATCTGCGTGGCGCAGTTGAACATCGCCCAGTTCATCACCACGATGTTGCCGTAGACGTGGAAGTAAGGAAGGACCGCCATGACGTTGCGCCGTTCCGGGGGCGTCAGGTTGATGGTAGAGCTCCCCCACAGCGAGCACTGGAGGGTGGCGGCGATGACGTTGGCATGCGTGAGCACGGCACCTTTGGGGATGCCGGTCGTCCCTCCGGTGAACTGGATAAGGGCGGGATCCTCGGGTCTCACCTGCACGCGGGGGAGCTTCGTGCTCTGGCAGTCCTCGATCAGGGCGGAAAAATGGTGCCACCCCTCTTCCAGCGCCAGGCTTTGGGCGGTGCTCACCCCGAACCCTTTGATGTAATCCGTGACCCCGGTGGCGATCACCCTTGGGAGCGGGACCTCCTTGCAAAGCGCGCGGATGGCGGGGAGCGCCATGTCGAAGGTGACGAGCGTCGTCATCCTCGTGGCGAGCGCCGTCATCTTGAGCTCGTCGGCCGTGTACATGGGATTGAGGTTCACGACGATCGCCCCGAGAGACAGCGCCGCGTAGTAGGCGATCGGATACTGGGGACAGTTCGGCAGTTGGATGCCCACCCGCTCCCCTTTGTTAACCCCCAGCGCGCGCAGCGCGTTCGCGAACCGCAGGACCTGCAGGCGCAGCTCCCAGAAGGTCATTTCGGTGCCGAAGTAGGTCAGGGCAGCCTTGTCCGGACAGGCGTTGGCGGGGATCCCGAGCAGGTCATGGACCGCCAGGCGGGGATAACGGATGGTCGTGGGGGTTGAGTAGTCGTAGTGACGATGCCAGGGTCTTTCGTCCATTTCTCGTTCCTCCTTAAATGAGCGGGATTCATATGGTGCAGGATTCCGGAAATACGGGGAGCCTCTGTCCCTCCCCAACCATCGCTTTTGTACCGCGGTGATTTCAGGTCAGGCCCCCCTCGCAAATCGAATGCGACCGATCATGCGTTCGGGGGCGTTGTTGCAAAGTATCCCGGAAGTGGAATTTTATAAAGCACTACTAAATGCTATCAGTACCTGTCATCTGAGAGACGTCTACTATAAAAAAGCCGTTCAAAATAACCAGTCAGTTCCCACATGATAGAGCGACCCTCGTCAAGTGCATATTTCTATCTGCTCATATTGCGGACCATTCATCAAGCGTGAACCGGCGGTCGTCGATCGGCCCACGGCCATGCCTCTTCAAGCTGGGCCGCCAGCCTAAAAAGCGTCGCTTCATCGCCGAAACCGCCTATAAACTGGGTTCCCACGGGCAGGTTGTCGGAATTGGCAAACAATGGGACGGTCATGGCCGGCTGTCCGGTAATGTTGCAAAGCGGGGTAAAAGGGGCAAACAACCCTGCCCGGCGAAACCCCTGTAGCGGATTTTCCGGCGGGGAATCAAAGGCGCCCAGCGTGACCGGCGGTTCCGCCAGGGTCGGCGTCAGCAGCAGATCATAACCTAAGAAGAAGCGGGCTGTATCGCGCGACACCCGTTGCAGAGTTTGTAGAGCAATCACATATTCCACCGCGCCGTAATGCCTGCCCATCTCACCCAACTCCCAGGTGAGGGGTTCCACCTGACCTTTCCGCACCCCCAGCGTCTTGAGGGTGGAGGCGCATCCGGCCGACCAGAGAACCGTAAAGGCTCGGGCAACCGTTTCTCCGTCAATCTTCGGGTCCACTTCTTCCACATCATGGCCCAGATCGGCGCACAATCGCGCCGCTTTTTCGACCGCGTTCACGCAATCGGCATGAACCGGGACGCCGCTGTACGCGCGGACGGCAAAGGCGATGCGAAGCCTTCCTGGATCGGCGCCGACTTCCTGAATAAACGGACGCGCGGGAGGTGGCGCCCAATAAGGATCGCCCACATCGGGACCGGCGGTGGCGTCGAGCAGTGCAGCGCTGTCCCTGACCGATCGGGTGACCGCGTGTTCGACCACCAGGCCGCTGAAAACGTCTCCAAAATCAGGACCCAGAGGGTTGCGGGCCCGGGTTGGTTTGAGTCCGAAGAGGCCGCAGCACGCGGCTGGAATGCGAATGGAGCCGCCCCCGTCGTTGGCATGGGCCATGGGCACCATCCCGGCCGCGACGGCCGCTGCGGAGCCCCCGATGGAACCGCCCGTGGTTCGTTCGGTGTCCCACGGATTACAGCACGGACCGAAAAGGAGGGGTTCGGTGGTGGGCAGAATCCCCAGCTCCGGCAAATTGGTTTTACCGACCACGATCAATCCGGCGCGTTTCAGTCGCACGACAAGCTCGCTGTCGTGATCGGGCACAAAATCCCTGAGCAGCGTCATCCCCAGGGACATCTTGACCCCCGCGTAGGAGGCCACGATGTCCTTGAGCAGGAACGGCACCCCCGTAAAAGGTCCGGCGGGGAGTTTTCCGCCGGCGACGGTGCGCGCAAGATCGTACATCGGGGTAACAACCGCATTGAGGGTCGGGTTCAACCGTTCAATGCGCGCAATCGCCGCCTCCACCAGTTCAATGGGTCGGATCTCCTTGTTGCGGACCAATTCCGCCTGCGCGGTGGCATCGAGAAAGGCAAGATCATCCGGTGCGGTCATCGGTTCATCCTCTTTCGGCAGTTTAACCCTCGGTGAACGATTTTCCTTCAGGGGTTCAGTAATTTGTTGGATCAGCTTGACAGACAAAGCCCATTTATTTAGATATCCCAATCAACAAAGTCACGCTTGTCTTGCTTTGATTTGATAAGGCATTGCTTTTCGCCGAGATACCCTAAGCAGAACGGACTTGTATGTCAAGGAAATATTGGCAATGGGCTTATAGGTGTTGGTTACCATCTGAAATCAAGCATTTTCGTCGAGCTTGGTTGGTTACGTATAGAAGAAGGAAGCCTTCAAATCCTCAAATCCGTCATCCATTTTCAATTTGCTTATTTAATCACGGCGTAGGCATTGCTCAGCACGACCGCCCGCTCGGTGCTGGCCTGAATGATATAACGACCTTCGGATTCCCGCCAGCCCTCGGTGGTGAGGGTATCGCCCGGATAGACCGCGCCGGAGAAACGGGTCTTGAATTCTTTAAAACGCGCTACGTCTCCGCCGCAGAGGCCGCGGAGGATGGCCCGGGTGGCGTAGCCGTAAGTGCAGAGGCCGTGCAGGATGGGCCGGTCGAAGCCGCCGCGCCGTGCAAACTCAGGGTCCAGGTGTAGGGGGTTCAGGTCCCCGCTGAGGCGGTAGAGGGCGGCCTGGTTTTCGGGGATGGGGTGAACGACGCGGAAATCGGGCGCGACTCCCTCGGGAGGGTTCAAGGACACTGTCTTTGGTCCCGGGTCGCCTCCGAAACCTCCCGCTCCCACATAAAAGGCGATATGCTCCACGTCAAAGAGAGGGGTCCCGTCTTCCGTCCGGCCTTCGGTCAGGAAACGAATGACAGCGGCCTTGCCTTTGTCATAGACGTCGGCGACACGACTGGCGGCCATGATTTTTCCTTCAGGGGGGATCGGCCGATGCAGAAGGACTCCCTGCTCTCCGTGCAAAAACCGGAAGCCCTCCACCTGCCGGCTGAGGTCGATGAACAGCTCCCCGGAAGCCTTGGCCGCGAAACTGGGAAAGACCTGCAGGCCTCCCGGGGTATTTTCGTAGAGGAAAGGAAGCTCATCCACCTGGGCGCCAATTCCAAGGGCATAGAGGACCACATCCTTCCAGGTATAGGTGAATTCAAATTCCTGTGGCTCTCTGGGTACTGTATTCCAATCGATGGTCATTTCGGTCAACCTCTTGATCAATTGTTAAAGGGACGAGAATTATAGGGGGGATTGTTATTGCGTATCAAGGGATATCTCATCAGGAAAAATAGTCATCAGTTACTGATTACCGCTTCAAATCAAGCATGCTTCCCTAAAATGGCCGGTTGTGACTTTCAGGAAGATACAATGCCCTCTATCACCGGAAAAATCACCCTCCCAAAATTCCATGTTTTAACCAGCTATCACCAAAAACTCAGAAAAGTCCAATGGATTGTTTTCCTGATTTGAGGACTCCAACCAGGACGTCGCCGGGTACGGGGGATGGACACCCTGGGGAGACCGGCGCGGCCATTGGGCAAGGGGGCAATCATCCTTGCTCCATGACACACAGAGGCGATCCGTTTATGGCCACCATCGAACAAGAACCTGAAGGCGGGAGAAACTGGTCTACTTGACTCAAAATCATGGCCCTCCCAGCCGCTGTGTATAGGCGCCACAATCCACAGGCTGTCGCCGCTTGAACACCAGCAAAATCGCCGTACCACCGTGGAGTCGCGGACGTCGACCTCCTCGCATGTCTGTTGGACGATCTGCTCTCCGTCCTTGGTGGGATGCCCGGGGACGATCTGGTGTCGTGAACTTCGATGGTCTTGCTTTGTTCTGTCGTCAGGTGAGGTCTGACTTACTTTCCCATGACCAGAGTGGGCAGCCAGGTGACCAGCGGCGGGAAGAAGGTGATCAGCGCCAGGACTGCAAGAAGCGGGATAAGGAATGGCGCCGTGGCCCGGACAACCCGCTCGAAGGGCAGGCGGGAGACCCCGGCCATGACAAACAGGACGACGCCGAAGGGCGGCGTCAGGAGGCCGATCATCAGATTCAGGACCATCACCACCCCGAAATGGAGCGGGTCGATGCCCACCTTGGCGATGACCGGCATGAGCATGGGCGTGAGGATCAGGATGGCCACCACGGTTTCCATGAAGCAGCCGATGACCAGCAGGAAGAGGTTGAGGAGGATGAGCAGGACGAGGGGATCGCTGGTCATCTGGGTGATGCCGGCGGTGACCTGGATGGTCAGACCGGTGCGCAGGAGTAGCCAGCCGAAGAAGTTGGCGGCGCAGATGATGATGCCGATGGCGGCTGTCTCTCTCGCCGTATCGATGAAGATCTGGCCCAGGTCCTTCGGGCGGATTTCCTTGTAGATGATCACTCCCAGCACAAAGGCATACGCCACGGCGACGGCGGCCGCCTCGGTGGGGGTGAACTGCCCGGACCAGATGCCGCCCAGCAGGATGACCGGGGTGAGAATGGGCAGAAAAGCGTGGGTGAATCCTTTGACCAATTCCCGAAAACCCGGGAAGGGGGTGCGGGGGTAATTTTTGCGCTGGGCGTAGAGGGCCACCATGATCATCAGGGCGACGGCCATAATCAATCCGGGGACCACCCCGCCCAGGAAGAGCCGTCCCACGGAGACCTCGGCCACCAGCCCGAAGATGACCATGGGGATACTGGGCGGGAAGATCGGACCGATGGTCGAGGAGGCGGCGGTGATGGCGACGCTGAAGTCGTCGTCGTAGCCTTCGTCCCTCATGGCCTTCATTTCCACCTGACCGAGGCCGGCCGCGTCGGCCACCGCTGCGCCGGACATGCCGGCGAAAATCAGGCTGGCCACGACGTTGGCTTGTCCGAGGCCGCCGGGCAAGAAGCCGACCAGCAGGCGGGCGAAGTTGAAGAGCCGGGTGGTGATGCCGGCGGTGTTCATCAGCTTGGCGGCCAGGATGAACAGGGGGATGGCCAGGAGAAGGAAGTTGTTGACTCCGTACTGCATCCGCTGGGACAGCATGGGGATGTTCACCCGGCTGCCCATCTCGTTGAAATAGGCCAGCAAGCCGGCCACACCCAGCGAGTAGCCCACAGGTATGCCCAGCAAAAAGAGGATGATCATCCCGGCGGTGACGATGAAAGTGGTCATAAGGTCAGCCTGCGATCAATTCCCGGCTGGCGTTGAAGCGACCGGGGAAAAGGGTGCGGACCATGTTGAGCAGAAGGTAATAGAGGGTCAGTATTCCGC
Source organism: uncultured Syntrophus sp. (assembly GCA_964540555.1). Taxonomy (GTDB): domain Bacteria; phylum Desulfobacterota; class Syntrophia; order Syntrophales; family UBA5619; genus JAKAFS01. The sequence continues at coordinate 15,906 of CAZINF010000065.1, forward strand.
TGATCACCAGGGTCAAATAGAGGTAGGACAGCCGGAACCAGGGCATGCTTGGGGCGTAGAACTCCCAACTATTGAGGACGTTCATCCAGGCGCTCCAGACGAAAAACACACCGAAGGCGACCAAGACCAACTGGACAAACAGCCGGTGCCACCGGGCCAGAGAGGCGGGAAGGCGGTCGGAAAGGATGCTGATGCGAATGTGATCTTCGCTTTCCATCAGCGTGGCCGACCCCAGGAACACGATGGAAACGAAGAGGATCTTGGCCAGCTCCTCGGTCCACATGGCGGTGATGAAGAAGACGTTTCTGGCCAGGACCTGGTAGAACGTGGACAGAAACATCACGATGAGCAGCGCCCCGTTGAGGCGGTCAACCCACTTTTTCATGTGTGGTTTCTCCGACGACAACCCCGCCCGGCGAATATGCCCGGACGGGGCTGTCGTTTCGAGTTGCTCGTGGGCAGAGGATTACTTGATGTCGCGGACCTTCTTGAGCAAGCCGGGCTCGAACACTTCCTTGTCCAGCTTGTCCATGGCCGGCGCCACCGCCTTGGCGAAGGCCGCCTTGTCCACCTCGACCATGGTCATGCCGCCTTCCTTCTGGAGTTTGGCGGTATAATCCTTGTCGGCGGCCACCGCCATCTCGTTGGCGTACTTGGCGGCGTCTTCCCAGGCCTTGATGATGAGGTCCTGATGGTCCTTCTTCAGCGTGTTGAACCATTTCATGGAGATCTGATACTTGCAGGCCGAATAGATGTGCTCGGTCCGCATCATGAACTTCTGGGCCTCGTAAAACTTGAGGGACCAGATCGACTCCGGCGGGTTCTCCTGGGAGTCCACGACGCCTGTCTTCAGAGCCATGTAAACTTCCTGGAAGGGGACCGGGGTGGGCAGGGCGCCCAGTGACTTCCAGACTTCCATCCAGGGCATGATCTCCGGCAATCGGAGCTTGAGACCCTTGACATCGGCCGGGGTCCTGACGGGCCGGTTGGCGGTCAGGAGGCGGGGGCCGCGATAGACGATGCCCACGGTCTTGACCCCCTTCTGCTTCAGCGGCACGTCGTTGATGTACGCCCCGAGCGGGCCGTTCCAGAACTTCCAGAAGTGGTCAATGTCCTTCATGACATAGGGCACCTCGAAGACCAGGTACTTGGGGAAGAAGATCGAGATGTCGCCCGAGCCCATGGCGCCCATCTCCAGGCCGCCGGTGCTCATCGCTTCGAAGACGTCCCGCTCTCCGCCCATGGCGCCGAGGGGATGGACGAAGACCTCGAACGCGCCCTTCGAGCGCTGCTCGACCAGTTCCTTGAACTTTTCCTGGCCCTTGTAGACCGGGGCGCCGGGCCCGAAGGTTGAGCCGACATTGATCTTCATGGCGGCCATTGCCGGCGAGACCGTCAAGGCCACGCCGAGCAAGGCGATACCGCACACCGCCATCCACAACCGCGACTTCATAACCGCACCTCCTTGGATTAAAGTGATTCGCCTGCCGCTGGAAAGGGATGAGCAGGCCGCAAACGCGCGTCTTTGTTTTTGATAAGGCACTGCTTTCGATGGCGAGGAGTATAGGGGGGCTATTTTTGCTTGTCAAGGGATATTTGGCATCAACTGCAATTCAGACACTAATGAGGTCTGGAAGGTGAGCGAGAGGGTGAAGGCGT
>CAZINF010000066.1:0-17503 GCA_964540555.1 uncultured Syntrophus sp.
AATCAGGTGGCGGAATGAATCGGAATCGGGTGGCGGCTTGCGCCGGAATACGCAGTACGCCACAAGCTGATTGACAGTAACCCGGTAAGGGACGCTGAGAGACCACGAAAAACGATTGAAGATAAGACAGGCGGGAAGATCGCCATTCTTGCTCCTGAGCAGATCAGGGCTTTCTTGGAAGCGACACCGGATCAAAAATACCGGATGTTATTTTTGACAGCAATAATGACAGGCGCTCGTCAAGGTGAAATTCTGGGGCTAAAATGGTGTGACGTGGATTTCTCGAAAAAGCAGATTAACATCAATAGGACGTTCAATCATGGGCGCTTCTTTCCACCAAAGACGAAAGAGAGCGTCAGAGCTATCGACTGCCCCCCTACCCTCATTCAAGAACTTAGACTCTGGAAGTTGGCAAGCGGCGGTAAGGATGATGATCTTGTTTTCTATTCAGTATGTATACCGAGGGAAGAAGAGAAACAAAAAGAACAGATTAAAGAAATTAAAGAGATAAGAGGACCGATGAATTATAGCAACATGGTACAGCGGCACTACCTGAAGGCACTCAAGAAGGCAGGAATTCAACGGATCAGGTTTCACGACCTTCGGCACAGCTATGCGAGTCTTTTGCTTCAGCAAGGGGAAAACATCAAATACATCCAAAGTCAGTTAGGTCATTCAAGCCCAACAGTCACCCTGAACGTCTATTCGCATTTGATGAAAAGCGAGAATCAGGAGGCTGCTTGCAGGCTCGAAAATACCATTTTTGAAGTTTATGGTAGCAAAATGGTAGCAGTTAACGAGAAAGGGGCTACGGCATGACCCGTAACCCCTTGATTTTCATGGTAGGCGGTACTGGGATTGAACCAGTGACTTCTACCGTGTGAAGGTAGCACTCTCCCGCTGAGTTAACCGCCCAGGCCGCGCTACCTATACCCTAATGGATCCCCATTTTCAAGGAATAAATCACCGCCCTTTACAGCATTTCATAAATTCCTGCTGCACCCATACCACCGCCTATGCACATGGAAACGATCCCTCTTTTTGCCTTCCGCCGCTTCAGCTCATGAAGGAGCTGGGCGGTCAGCTTGGCGCCGGTGCATCCCAGGGGATGGCCGAGGGCGATGGCCCCGCCGTTGGGATTGATATCGCCTGCCGCGAGCCGATCCTCGATCCCGATCGCCCGTATCGAATAGAGGGCCTGCGAGGCAAAGGCTTCGTTAATTTCATAGACATCGATATCCTTCGTTGTCAACCCGGCCATCTTCAGGACCTTGGGAATCGCATAAGCCGGTCCTACGCCCATCTCCTCCGCCTTGCAACCGGCCACGGCAAAATAGGCGAGTCTGGCGAGCGGTTTCACGCCGATCGCCTTCGCCTTTTCCTGGGTCATCAACAGACAAAAAGCGGCGCCATCGGTCATCTGCGAGGCGTTGGCCGCTGTGACATTCCCTCCTTGTTTGAAGGGGGATTTCAATTTGGCCATATCCTCCAGTTTGGTCGGCCATCGTACACCGTCGTCCGCATCAAAGACGAACTTGTCCCGGACATGCTTCCCGTTATTTAGGGTTCTGTATTTGTAGGCCGTAATCGGGATGATCTCCCCCTTGAATTTCCCCGCCTTGATCGCCTCATACGCCCGGCGGTTGCTCTCCAGTCCGAATCTGTCCATGTCCTCCCGCGAGACGTTGTAGTTGGCAGCCACATTCTCGGCCGTCACCCCCATGGAAACATAAACCATCGGCATCGTCCCATCGAAAGCCCAGTCAGGGCTGGGACGGAAGGTGCTCCCCCCCATCGGGATATGAGACATCGTCTCGCAGCCGCCGGCAATCATCACCTCGGACCACCCGGCCCTGATCCTGGCGGTCGCATCGGCGATCGATTGGAGACCGGAAGAACAGAACCGGTTGACCGTCATCCCCGAGGTTGTGACCGGCAAACCGGCCCCCATGGCGAGAATCCGCCCGTAGTTCATCCCCTGTTCGGCTTCCGGAAAGGAACAGCCGACGATCACATCGTCAACATCTTCCGGCTTGAGTGCGGGAACACGGGCCAGAAGGCCCTTCAGGACCTGAATCCCGATCTCATCCCCTCTCGTGGCGGCAAGACCGCCACGCTTGTACCGTCCTCCGGGACTTCTGACCGCATCGACAATCACAGCATCGCTCATGGTATTCCTCCTTTTCTATGGCCCGAGCGGCCGGCGTATTCGCTGGATAACCGCCCACCGCTATGAGCCCTTGATCAATTACGCAACGGTTTTCCGGTATTTAGCATGTACATGATCCTGTCCTGCGTTTTCTTTTCGCCACAGAGGCTCAGGAACGCTTCTCTTTCGAGTGCGAGAATCTCTTCTTCGGTGACCAGCGTCCCCTCGGCGCAGTCGCCGCCGGAAAGAATATGGGCCACCTTTCGGGAGACATGGCAATCGTAGTCTGAGGCAAAATTGCCGTGCCGCATGTTGTAGAGGACCGCTTCGGCTATCCCTCGGAAATTCTCACCCATGACCGGAATCATGACCGGTCGGGGTTTTTTGTAAAATTTTACGAGCCCGAGGACCGCCTGCTTGGCGTCCCAGAGCTGCTGATCCCTGTTGAGGCTGATATTTTCGGTCTTCCGGATGTACCCGAGTTCCATCCCCTCGACGGCGCTTGTCGCGACCTTGGCCATGGCGATATTCTCAAAGGCCTTGGCATAGACATGTTGCAGGTTCATGCCTGCTTCGATCACGCCGTCGGGCAGGCCTTCCGTCATGCGCACCATCAGCTCCTTGCAGCCGCCGCCTGCCGGAATGACCCCCACGCCGACTTCCACAAGGCCGATATAGGTCTCGCCGCAGGGCTGGCACTTCGCCCCGTGCATGGACATCTCACAACCGCCGCCGAGGGCAAGACCGGCCGGCGCGGTCACCACCGGTTTGGAGAGGTACTTCATCCGCATATTGGCGCTTTGCAATTCAGCAATCATTTTCTCGAGGATGTCCCAGTCCCCTTTTTGGATTGCCAGAAGGACCTTGAAGATGTTCGCCCCCGCCGAGAAATTCGTCCCGTGATTTCCCACCACCATACCGACAAAGTCTTTCTCCACGATGTCGCAGCCGGCAGAAAGCATTTCGATCATCCCGTCATCTATGGCGTTCATCTTTGTGTGGAATTCCAGGCAGGCCACGCCATCGCCGATGTCGACGAGCGTCGCGCTCGCGTTCTTCCTGACCACCTTTTTTCGTTCTTTCAGGTCGGGAAGGAGGATAATCCTTGGATTCGTTTCAAGTTTTACATAATCTTTCTTCTCAAAATCATAGAAGTAAAGCCCTTCTTCCTTCTTCAGATAGAAAGATTCATAGCCCTTCTTCAGCATCTCCTCGATCTTTTTCGGGACCTTTTTCTTAAGTTTTTTCATGACCTCAACGGCTTCGCGCACGCCGATGGCGTCCCAGGTCTCGAAGGGACCGAGTTGGTGGTTATAGCCCCACTTCATGGCATTGTCGATGCCGATGATATTCTCGCAGATCTCCGGAATCCGGTTTGCCGCATAGATGAAGTTGTTACAGAGGTACTCGCGGGTGAGTTCGGCAGCCACATCGGTCCCGTTGAACATCACCTTCAGCATCGCGGAGACGCCCTCGTCAGTCTTCTTTTTGGCATCGGAGACCGAAGGGAATCGAGGTTTGCCTGCCGGAACATACTCCATCGTCTTGTAGTCGAGAACCAGTTTACCCTTCTTCCCCTTGGCATCCTTTGTTCGCTTGTAAAAGCCCTGTCTGGTTTTATTTCCGAGCCACTTGAGCTCCATCATCTTGTTCATCAATTCGCTTGGAGCGAATATTTCCCGCATCTCATCGTCCGGAACCGCCGCATACAGATTAGTCGAGACGTGATGGGCGGTATCGAGGCCGACCAGATCCATCGTTCCAAAAATCGCAGTGCCAGGCCGTCCGAGGGATTTGTTAATAATGGCATCCAACTCATCTATTCTCAGGTTCTTTTCCACCATGATACGGATGGCATTGGAGAAGTCGAACGAGCCGATCCGGTTCCCGACGAAATTGGGGACGTCCTTGCAGATGACGACTCCTTTCCCCATGACCTGCTCGCAGAACCGGGTCATATAGGTCACTACCTCAGGTTTGGTCTCTTTCCCCGGTATGATTTCTAAAAGTTTCATATATCGTGGCGGATTGAAGAAGTGGGTCCCGAGAAAACGTTCCTTCAGCTTGGCTCCGAAATTGGTGGTGATATCCTGGATCGGGATACCGGATGTGTTCGTCGTAACGATGCACTCAGTCTTCACGATCTTCTCGACTTTGGCGAAGAGCTCCTGTTTGATTTTCAGGTCCTCGATCACCACTTCGATGACCCAGTCGACATCGGCGAGCCAGCCAAGATGATCTGCAAAGTTCCCTACGCGGATCATGGAGGCGTTCTTTGTCGTAAAAAAACCGGACGGTTTCGATTTGGTCACACCTGCCAGACCATTTGTGGCAAACCGGTTCCGCCAGGCCGGGCTTTTCTCTGTGAGTCCTTGCGCCTTGTCGGCATCGGTCAATTCAAACGGAACGATGTCCAGCAGGACGCATTCGATCCCTGCATTGGTCAGATGGGCGGCAATCGTGGCGCCCATGACCCCTGCACCAAGTACAGCAGCCTTTTTGATTTCGTATTCCATATTCGTCCTCCTGTCTCTTGATCAGCAAGTAAAGGATTCATCCGCCATTTCAATGGGAATCTTTTCTTCCGATTTTATCGCTTCGCATCGCGCTTTTACTGTGCAGAGAACCTCGACTGCAAAGAATTTCGCCGAGGCGATCTTGCCTGTGTAGAAGGCAACATCGGCATTCTCGTGAATCAGCGCCCTCTGCTTTCCCCTGGAGTCTTCAGCCCCCTTCTCCGCATAAATCGTCTTCAGTTTTTCGGCAGCAATGGCAGCCGACTGGAGCAGAAAATGGCCGACGATCACATCTCCGAAGATGTCGAGGTACGGGGAGGCGTTAAGAATCGGAATGAGGAAGCTGGAGCTCTTGCCAAACTGGGCAAGCGTCATGGTCAAATCGACCAGGGCATTATAGGCTTCATCGAGACGGGCAGCATAGGCCTTGAGTTCGGCAATCCCCTTGGCTTTAGCGATGGTCGCCCCGATCTCGCCGAAGAGGGTCATGACGTTCATCCCTTTTCTCTGGGCGAGCTGTCTGCCAACCAGACTGAGGGCCTGAATCCCGTTCGTCCCTTCATAGACGGAGGTGATCTTGCAGTCCCGCATGTACTGTTCCATCGGGTATTCCTGGCAGTATCCATAGCCGCCGTAAACGTCGATCGCCTTGGAGCAGATTTCCATCGCCTTGTCGGAGGAATAGGCCTTGCAGACCGACGTCAGCAGATCCACAAGTCCCTGCCATTTTTCGTTTTCCGCCGGGAACCCTTTCGTCATATCCATGCAATAGGCCGTAAAGTAGTTCATGGCCCTGATCCCTTCGACATGCGCCTTCATCCATAAAAGGTCTCTTCGGACGTCGGGATGCTGGATGATGGGAACGGCTTTGGCGTCGGGATTCTTCATTTCCCAGACCGGCGCGCTCTGAATTCTCTCCTTGGCATAGGCAATCGCGTGTTCGAACGCGGCAGAGGCCATGCCCAGGGCTTGCATGCCGACATCGAAACGGGCGCCGTTCATCATGTAGAACATGATCCGCATCCCTTCCCGCTCCTTGCCGAGAAGTTCACCGATGCATTTTCCTTCGTCGCCAAAATTCAGTGTACAGGTGGATGATCCCTTGATCCCCATTTTGTGTTCGATATTTCCCGTGTGGACATCGTTCAGCTCACCGATGCTGCCGTCGGAATTCACCCGGTACTTTGGTACAATGAAGATCGAGATGCCGCCCGTGCCCGGAGGGTCGCCCTCGATCCGGGCCAGAACGGGATGGACGATGTTTTCGGTGAGGTCATGATCCCCGCAGGAGATGAAGCATTTCGATCCCGTGATGCTGAAGGTCCCGTCGGGAAGTCTTTTCGCCGACGTCTTCAATGCCCCCACATCGCTTCCCGCTCCGGGTTCGGTCAGACACATCGTCCCTGCCCACTGACCGGCGAACATCTTGTACATGTATCTCTTCTTCTGTTCTTCCGTGCCGAAATACTCGATCAGGACAGCAGCGCCATGGGTAAGTCCCGGGTACATCAACAAGGCGAAATTTGCGGCGTGGCTGTGTTCCAGGTTGGCTGCCGCCAGTATGATGGGCATTCCCTGACCGCCGACTTCGGGCGGTGAAGTGGGACAGAGCCAGCCGCCCTCAACGTATTTCTTGAAGGCGTCGTGATAGCACTTCGGTACGGTGACCTTTCCGTCCTTGAATGTACATCCTTCCTTGTCGCCCGCGGCATAAGTGGGCAAGATCACATTGACGGCCATTTTCTTCGCCTCGTTCATCATCATCAAGGCGTCTTCCTTGGTAAAATCTTTAAATGCATCCGTCTGGAACAACTTCTCAATTCCCAGTTGTTCGAAAAGCAGGAATTCCTGATCTCTTTCATTCACCAGCAGGTTGCTCATAACGTAAACCCCCTTTCTCGCACTCAAAAGAAACCTATTTATAGAAACAGCCCGTTCCTTACGTCAAAGACAATCCGACCCTGAATTGTGCTCTTGTCGACATTTGAAGCTCCCCGCCCACAGGGCGGGGCTTAAAGGGTTGCGCTCCCGGTCAGCGCGACTGCTCGGAAATCTTGAGACCTCGTATATAGATCTCCAGCCCTGCCTTTATCGTGCTGTGAATCACTTCCGCCCGCTTGGATTCCGTACCTGTGAAGAGATGGAGCGAGATGATGCCGTTGAGCAATCCCCAGAAAGCATTGCGGCTCAGGCGGAGATTGATCGTGTGGGAAAATTCACCCCGTTCTATGCCGTAGCTGAATATCTCTTCAATGGTATTGATATTTCTGTTTGTGGATTTGATGATATGGCTATTCAGATCTTCGGGTAGATTCATCGCATTGGTATGGAGCATAAACGTCATCAGGATCCTGAACAATTCGCGATCGTTCAGAAATAGATCGACGTAGATCATTGCAAATCGGGTGATCGCCTCGGATGCACTGGTTGAATTATGAAGAAGATCTTTAAAGCTCTGGTGAAACTTATCGATATCGCTAAGAAGTATCTGGGTGTATATCTCTTCCTTGCTTTTAAAATAGAGGTAAATCGATCCCTTGCTGAGCTCTGCTTTTTTGGCAATGCTCTCGACGGTGACCGGGCGGAAGCCATTCTCGAAAAAAAGGCCGCGCGCCGCCTTCAGGATGGCATTTTTCCTGCTTTTCTTCTCCCTTTTTCGTCTTTCTTCCAGCCCCAAAATCCGACCCTTTCTGTCCTGATGCATCGTTTTGTGTAATACGATAAAGAGGCATGACCCATAATCAGAATCTGAACTATGGTCAAAATCTGACCGCTGGTCAGAGTATGCCTACCGTATTATTCGACGGCTGTCAAGATAAAACAAGGGGCTGCCGTATTTCATCGGAAGCCGTACTACCCCAATAACCGGCGGGTTACGGGCTGCCCCCGATTTTCTCGAGGTGGGACCTTGTTTTAAGATTGCCCGGATTGAGTTCATGGGCCTTCAGAAGGAAAGCCAATGCCTGCGACGCATCCCCCCGCAGTTCAAGCAGCAGCCCCATGTTCAGATACCCCTCATCGAGGGCAGGCGTCAGCTTGATCACCATCTCAAAGCAGCGTTTCGCGCCTTCGAGATCGCCGAGAATCGCATAGGACTTTCCCATGATGTTGTAGGCCGGCGCAAAATTTGGATCCACGGAAATCACCCTCTCCATCTCGCCGATGGCCTCGCGATACTCGCCCTTCTGGAAGAGCGCCCTCCCCCCCAGGCTGTAATGGATCCGGGATGCACGCTGCCAGCGATCGAACCTCCGGATCTCTTCCAGAAAAGGAAAGGCGGTGACGGCCAGCAGTCCTGCCAGGAGGATCAATCCCAATGCTGCCTTGGCGATCTTTTTTTCCCGGATGAGATGAAACCATTTAACCAGACCAAAAGCGGCAAAGAGGCACAGAAAAGGGACGGCGGGCAGGCGGTAGCGGGAGGCGGCAAAAAAAAGCAGGACGGACAGGAGCGTGATGAAGACCATCCAGTAGAGGGGAAAGGTCCGCCGCCATCCGCCCAGGGCGAGGCCCATGCCGAGCAGCCCCAGCGCGGAGATCATTCCCACGGTCAGCAGGGGCCAACCCTGGATGGTAAGGGAGTTCTTATAGGTCGTGTCGAGATCGTGCGCCTCGTAGGCGTTCCAGAAAAAGCAAAACTTCTTCCCCATAAGAAGCAGGGCCGCCCCGGGTTCGGCGTACATGTGTTCGAGGGTGCGGGAATACCAGTAAGCGGAACACCCGGACGGTTTCAGAGGGACCTTGGCTTCCGCGCGCGCCGCCTCCCGGAACAGGGCATGGGCATGGTCCGGTTCCGTCTGCCGCTCTTCCCGAAACCCCTGATCGGGAAGATCCGCCCGTTCCATTCCGGTTGCACCCGGTCCGTTTCCGTGGAAGAAGACCTTGCCGCCATCGGCAGTGATGGGAACAAAATCCTGAAACAAAATATAATTGCGCAAAGTGATGGGTCCGACGAGCAGAACAGCGCCCATGAGCAGGGCTGCCGCCGCTCCGCATCGACCCCGCCGCGTCGGGACGGAAAGCCAGATCCAGACCACGGCGCCCGGAAGGATCAGCAGCCCGTTGGCCTTGGTGATTGCCGACAGACCGATCAGGACCCCCGCCGGAAGCCAGCGCCACAACCGGAAAAAGGGAGGATGCGGGTCCCCGGCCCAAAGCAGGGCCCAGACGGCCAGCGCGTTGAAAAACAGGACGAACGCCTCCGGTTCGAGGGTCAATTCGATCAGCGTCACATTGCCGTAGAGCATCAGCAGGGCCGCGGCGATGATCCCCGTGGCCGGGCCGAAGAGCCTTGCCCCGACCAGGTAGACAAGCAGGCAGGTGAGGCTGCCCAGGAACGCCTGGAGCAGCGCGAGCGCCTCCCAGTTCGGTCCGAATATTTTAAAGAAAAGGGCAGTGGAGTAGAGATAAAAAGGACTCAGATCGAGCATCCGCTCGCCGATGTCGACCCCCTGGACCACCCTTTGCGCGAAGTAGGGGTATTTCTGGAAATGGATAGGATCGGTGGCAAAATAGGCGATCGCGATTTTAATCGCCATCGCCAGCAGAAAGAGGACGAGGAGGGATACATTTCGGTGGTTTGTCATCGTGCCGGGAAACGGCGGAGAGGTCCGCCTGCCGGGAAAATGCCTCATACCCTCCTGTTCGGGGGGAAAACGGCGGTGTTCCAAGTTGGATTGTCCGGCCATGGTCCGATCTATCAAAAAAAGGGCGGGGTTAAGTCCCCCGCCCTTTGCGTTTGCGAGCCGGTTTTTTTATCGGCTATTTATCCGCCTCGACGATGGTCCCGGCGCTGTCCACCGTGTACTTTTTTGTTCCGTCGGCGGGCGTGCTCACCAATACGAGGCCGGCTTGCGTTGCTCTCGTAATTGCCGTCGTCACGTTGGGCGACGCCTTAAACCCGTATGCAAGTAAGGCTGCGTCCGTAATATCGACCGTGTTTTCTGTGAAATAGGCCTGCGCCGACGTGTAGGCGTTCTTCACGTCGGAACGGGCGGAGACGTTGTAGCCCCTTGCCTTGTAGGCGGTGAACTGCGGGATGGCGATGGCCGCCAAAATACCGATGATCGCGATAACGATCATCAGTTCGATCAGCGTGAACCCTTTTTCTCGCTTATTACGAAATACACTCAGCATCGTCTTCCTCCTTTTTTTATGTTTATTTGTCGCTCAGGATCGCTCCCCGGTCACAGAATCATTTTAATCATTTTCACAATCGCCTTTTTCCGTTCTCAGTTTGATTACGAAAGAACCGCTTGACGCCCTTGATACGCAAATCTCATACCATATCACTGCCCAACATCACCCGTGCCGAATAATTCTGTCATTCTTTCTTAATATCAGATGGTTAGATTTTCCGTTCTGCGCGAGTTCATCCGTACAATTCGTCCGATCAATAACAGTTCCCGGTATTTTCACGGATCGATCCTGAATATTTCCATATCTGACCCGATTTCGCATCCAGTCCGCCGTCTCCATGAACTGTCGCTTATCGTTTAGACCGCCCGAATGAAACTTCGCTCAATTTCCTGCTTATCCCCGGAAGAAATTTATGATATGGAGAGGGAACCGATGTGAAGGAGCGAACCCCATGTACGAAGTGACCATCAAAAAATCCTTTTCCGCCGCCCATCTCCTTAAGGAAATCGGCGGCAAGTGTGAAGAGCTCCACGGCCATAATTTTCTCGCGGAGGTCTCGGTCGCCGCCGAATCGCTCAACAGCGAGGGTCTGCTGATCGACTTTAGGGTCGTGAAACGGTGGACCGACGAGGTCCTTGAGCAGCTCGACCACAAATATCTCAACGAACTTGAATATTTCAAAAACAGGAACCCTTCTTCCGAAGCGATCGCCCTTTTCCTCTACGAGCGGATCAGCGAGAAGGCGCTGCAGGCGAAGGTCGCCCTGTCGAGGGTGACCGTATGGGAGTCGGAGAATTCGTCCGTGACTTACAGCCTATGATCGACATCCAGAACCTAAAAGACGAACGGAACATCGATATCAAGAAGGTCGGAGTCAAGGGTCTCAAATACCCGATCATCGTCCTGGACCGCGCCCGCGGGACGCAGCCGGTCAATGCCACGATCAATATGTACGTGAACCTCGTCCATCGCTTCAAGGGAACCCACATGAGCCGCTTCGTGGAGGTCCTCAATGAAATCCGCGAGCAGGTGAACATTAGAACCTTCAACAGCATCCTCCAGAAGATCAGGGTGAAATTGCACGCCGAATCGGCCCACATCGAAATCGAATTCCCCTATTTCATCGAGAAGACCGCCCCCCGATCCAGGGCGAAGAGCCTGATGGAGTATCGCTGCCAGTTTATGGGAACATGCAACGGCAGCGGCATGGACTTCCTGGTCGGCATGGTCGTCCCCGTGACGACCGTCTGTCCGTGCTCGAGGGAGATCAGCCGGGCCGGCGCCCACAACCAGAGGGGGATCGTGACCGTCCGGGTCAGGTTCAAAAAGTTCTTTTGGATCGAGGATGTCATCAAACTCATCGAAGAATCGGCCAGCGGCGAGGTCTATTCCCTCATGAAGCGTATCGATGAAAAGTTCGTGACGGAAAAGGGGTACGAAAACCCGATGTTTGTCGAGGATGTCGTCAGAAACGTGGCGAGCCGTCTGAATGAGGATTCGAACTTCACCTGGTACAGCGTCGAGGCGGAAAATTTCGAGAGCATTCACAACCACAGCGCCTATGCCTTCGTGGAGAAGGAATGATTATGGAAGGTAAGGAAATGAAGGATTTTTTCAATTTCTATCGCCACGGCTTCATCCGGGCTGCGGTCTGCATCCCCGAGGTGAAAATCGCCGACGCCCGGTTCAACGCCGGTGAGACCATCCGCCTCGCCCGGGAGGCGGCAGCGCAGCACGCCTGCCTCGCCTTTTTTCCGGAACTCGGACTCTCCGCCTATTCCAACGAGGATCTCTTCCATCAGGACGCCCTGCTTCAGGGGGTCCTCGCGGCGATTGAACAGGTCGTCCATGAAACGGCGGCTCTCAACCTGATCCTCGTCGTCGGGGCGCCGCTGCAGGTAGATTCCCGCCTGTTCAACTGCGGGGTTGTTCTGTACCGGGGCCGGATCCTTGGAGTGGCGGTGAAGTCCTACCTTCCCAATTACCGGGAATTCTACGAGGGGCGCCAGTTCAGCCCCGCGGAAGAGGCGCTCGTAAAGACGATCCGACTCTGTGGTCAGGAGGGAATCCCTTTTGGCGCGGATCTGATCTTCGAGGTGACGAACATTCGCCATTTCCGTTTCTTCATCGAGATGTGCGAGGATGTCTGGGTCCCGATCCCCCCCTCCTGTTTTGCCGCCCTGGCGGGGGCCACGATCATCGGAAACCTCTCCGCATCCAATGTGACCATCGGAAAATCGGAATACCGCCAGAGCCTGACCGCAAATCAGTCCGCACGCTGCATAGCCGCTTATCTTTACGCCGCGGCCGGTCCCGGTGAATCGACCACGGATCTCGCCTGGGACGGTCACGCCATGATCTATGAGAACGGCAACCGCCTTGCGGAATCGGAGCGGTTCACAGGCCGCTCCCAGGTGATCCGTGCCGATCTCGACCTCGACCGCCTTGCCCAGGACCGGATGCGCCAGACCAGTTTCGGCGGGAACGCGCGGACCCACCGGGAAGCCCTCCTGAGATTCCGGCGGGTCGCCCTGGAGATTGAACCGATCGAGGGGCGTCTCCTCCTCGAACGGGAATACGCCCGTTTTCCTTACATCCCGACGGACCCCGCCAAAAGGGACCTTCGCTGCTATGAGGCTTACCATATCCAGGTCCAGAGTCTGGCCCAACGCCTGAAAGCCTCGGGGATCGATAAGGTCGTCATCGGGGTCTCAGGCGGTCTCGACTCCACGCATACCCTGATCGTCGCCGCCCGGACGATGGATCTCCTGGGACTCCCCCGCTCCCATGTCCTGGCCTATACGATGCCCGGGTTCGCCACATCAGAGCGAACCCACAGAAACGCCCTTCGCCTCGCGAAGGCGCTGGGCGTCGAATGCAATGAAATCGACATCCGGCCGAGCTGCATGCAGATGCTCAAAGACATCGGCCACCCCTATGCGGAGGGAAAGACGGTTTACGACATCGCTTTTGAAAATATCCAGGCCGGCGAGCGAACCTCTCATCTGTTCCGCATCGCAAATCTCAGGGGCGCCCTCGTCCTGGGCACGGGCGACCTGAGCGAACTCGCCCTCGGTTGGTGCACTTACGGCGTCGGCGACCACATGTCTCATTATAACGTCAATACCAGCGTCCCCAAGACCCTGATCCAGCACCTGATCCGATGGGTGGCGCGCTCGGTGCAGATCTCCCCCGAGACATCCGAAATCCTTCTCGATATTCTTGAGACGGAGATCAGCCCCGAGCTGATCCCCGGCGAGGCCGATGCCCAACCTGCACAGCGGACGGAATCCATTGTCGGGCCTTACGAGCTCCAGGATTTCAACACCTTCTACACTACCCGCTTCGGCTATCTGCCGACCAAGATCGCTTTCATGGCCTATTGCGCCTGGCGCGACAAGTCGCAGGGCCTCTGGCCGGAAGTCCCCGAGGCGAAGCGATGCGAGTACACGATCAAAGAGATCCGGTGCTGGCTGGAAGTGTTTCTCTACCGTTTCTTCCAGATCAGCCAGTTCAAGCGCACCTGCGTCCCCAACGGTCCGAAGGTCGGTTCGGGGGGGTCTCTCTCTCCGCGGGGCGATTACCGGGCGCCGAGCGACAGCGAGGCTGCAATCTGGCTGGAAGATGCAAAAAGAATTCCTGAAAAGGATGAATGAATCGATGCGAAGAGAGCAATACAAGGATTTTGACGCCACGGAGCTGTTCTGCCCTAAATGCCGGCGCGCGGTGCCGGTGAGAAAGCGGCTCCTCCTTGTCCTGGCCAACGGGGACAAGTACGACTACACCTGCAGCTGTTGCGGTACATCCGTGGGCGATAAGCTCGTCACCGAGCGGGACAATTTAAAAATCCTCACCAAATAAATCTCAACGATCTCGTAAAAAGCCGGAAAAGTCTTGAATTTGGGACGGCTTCGTAAAAAGGCCGCAGGCAAGGCACGCGAAACCCGAGGAGTGAGGCGTACTTTGCCGTACGCCGCAACGACGAGGGGTGAAGCGCAACGCAGTATCCGGACTTTTTACGAAGCCGTCAAACTCAATCCTGCTGCAATTCCCTGATCCCCGCATAGTAGTCGAGAGACTCTGGATTCTTCAGGGCGTCCCTGTTCAGAACCGCCTGCCCTTCGATCATCTTTTTCACGGAAAGCTCGACCTTCTTCATGTTCAAGGTATAGGGGACATCCGGAACGGCGATGATCTTCGCCGGCACATGGCGGGGCGAGGCATTGACGCGAATGCTCTTCCTGATCCGTTCCCGCAGTTCGTCGGTCAACTCGTGTCCCGGCGCCATCTTCACGAAGAGGATGACTCGAACATCGTTCTTCCAGTTCTGCCCCACCACGACGCTGTCGGCAATCTCGTGGATCGTCTCCATCAGTCGGTAGATCTCCGCCGTCCCGATGCGGACGCCGCCGGGGTTGAGGGTCGCGTCGGAACGTCCGTAGATAACGACGCCGCCCCGCTCGTTGATGAGGATGTAATCGCCGTGACGCCAGACGTCCGGATAAACGTCGAAATAAGCTGCCCGGTATTTTTTATCCCCGGGATCATCCCAGAAATAGATGGGCATCGAGGGGGCCGGCGCCGTGCAGACCAGTTCGCCCTGCCGGTTGACGACAGGCTTTCCGTTTTCGTCGAAGGCTTCGACCTTCATACCGAGGCCGCGGCACTGCAGCTCCCCGGAGTAGACCGGCCCCATGGGATTGCCCAAGGCAAAACAGCCGTTGATGTCGGAACCGCCCGAGATGGAGGCGAGCTGAAGATCCGCTTTCACCTCCCGATAGATGAATTTAAATCCGTCTTCGGAAAGGGGCGAACCGGTGGACAGGATGGCCTTAAGCGCAGAGAGGTCATACTCCTTCCCCGGCCGAACCCCTTCATTCATCAGCGCGGCGATATAACCGGCGCTGGTCCCGAAGACCGTAATCCCTTCATCCTGGGCGATTCGCCACAGGGCGCCCGGAGCCGGATGGAAAGGATTCCCGTCATAAAGGAGGAGTTTCGCCCCCACACCGAGCGAGCAGACCAGCCAATTCCACATCATCCACCCGCAGGTGGTGAAATAGAAGATCGTGTCCGCTCTTGTCAGGTTCGTGTGGAGGACCAGCTCCTTGAGCTGATGGATCAGGATCCCGCCGGCGCTCTGGACCATGCACTTGGGAAGTCCGGTCGTTCCGGAGGTAAACATGATGTAGAGCGGATGATCGAAGGGAAGCTGCTCAAAGCGGATCGGGAGCCCGCTTTCCGGTGCTTTGAATGCCAGGTAGGAAACGGCGCCCCGGACACTGCTGATATCCGGCTCATCTTCCGTGTAGGGAACGACAACCACCCGCTCGATGGAAGGCAGGTCCCTGACGATCTCCGCCACCCGGGAGAGCGAATCGAGGGGTTTCCCCTTGAAGAAGTAGCCGTTGGCCACGAAAAGGACCCTTGGCTTGATCTGTCCGAAACGGTCCAGAACCCCCTTGATCCCGAAATCGGGGGAACAGGAGGACCACACCGCCCCGATGCTCGTTGCGGCGAGCATGGCCGCCACGGTCTCGGGCATATTCGGCATGAAGCCGGCTACCCGGTCGCCGGGTCCGATTCCGAACGCCCGCAGGCTCTTCGCCAGCCTTGCCACCTCGTCGTAAAGTTCGGCATAGGTCATCCTCCGGATCGGATGATCTTCACCCTTGAAGATGAGGGCCACAGAATCGTCGCGGTAGCGCAGCAGGTTTTCCGCAAAATTCAGTCGGGCGCCGGAAAACCACTTCGCCCCGGGCATTTTCCGATCGTCGTCAAGCACCTCGTCATATCGCTTCGATTGCTTGATCCCGACAAAATCCCAGACGTCGGCCCAAAAATCGGCGAGCCGGCTTATCGACCATGCATAAAGATCGTCATAATTTGTGAAATTCTTCTGGCGCCTCTGGTTGACGAAGGAGATAAAGCGATACATGTTACTGTTTTTGACGCGCTCTTCCGAAGGCTTCCACAGCAGCTTTCCCATCTTGATCCCTCCTCTATGAATGACCGATCCTGGCGTCATTACGGAATTTTCTTTTTTCCCATGGCTTTCTGCAACCGATCGCCAAGCGTACCCAATCCTTGTGCCCCGGAGGCTGTTTCATCCCGATAGACAATGGTCTCCTCCCGGGAAGCGGCCGTCCCCGCCAGGTAATCCCCCAGCAGCCCCCGGCTGTGAACATCCTCATGGCAGTAAACGCAGAGGTTTTCCCAGTTGCTGCCGTCGGGTGGGTTATTCCGGTGATTGCCGTCCTTGTGGTGCACGGTCAGCAGGTGACGATTGGCGGCGGTAAAGTCCCGGCCACACCGGCCGCAGATCAGACCGTGCAGGATAAGCGAACGTTCTCGATAATCTCCCTCGCCGGAGAGCTGTGCCGTTTTTAATTCCCGGACGACTTCCTCAACCGATCTTGTCGGAGCGGTCCTGTTCCGGTCCGTAGTAACCCGGACCCGCCCTCCCCTGCTCCCGTAAGTGACGCCGGACACCTTGCCTTATCTCGCCTCTTTCACTGTCCTATGCATAAAGTCCCCATGCCGCTTGCGCAACTGCATCAACCGCGTTCCCGACGCTCGCTCAGCAAATGGCTGAGAAAGACGCGGACCCCTTTCGACACCGCCAAAGCGGTTCTCAGCGCCGGGGCGAAGGGCAGGTGCGCCCCTCTCCTGATGATTTCCTCCAGGCCGACGAAGAGAATCAGCATCGCCTTCATCTTTTTCATAATCAGCGAGAGATCATCGAAGTGCCCTTCCATCGTGGCTGACGTCCGGTTGACCCTGGTGGTAATCTCTTCGAGGTTTTTCATGATCACGGGCAGGTTTTCATTGAACATCCGGAGGGTGAGGGCCATGCCTGTCGCCGTCCGCCAGATCTGCAGAATACAGGGGATTGAAAACCCGATGAACAGCAGAAAACCGACGCTTAAAAGGATCAGCAAGGTATCCGTCATGCCTGTCATGGCTTCTATCTCTCAAATTCGCTCAAATTCGACGGTTCTCAGACAGCTTTCCCCTTCTCCTCATTGAAAGCCTCGACACCCGCTTCAATAGCCTTTTTCAGGCGGCTTTTCCCTTCCCGAATCGCTTCCTTCCCCTGCCCGGCGATTTCCTCAACCTTTTCTCCGACTTCTTCCGCCTTCTCCCGAGCCGTTTCCTCCACGGCCTTCAGCCGCTGCACTGCCTCCTCGTATGTCTTCCGGCTCTTTTCCACGGCGCGTTCGTACTCCTCCTTGGCTTTTGTCAGCAGTTGGTCGGCCTTCTGACCAAGTTCTTCCCGGGTCTCCTTGCCGCTCTTCGGCGCATACAGTATACCGATCACGGCGCCGATCAAACCCCCTACCAACAGCCCCGCAATAAAATCCCCGCTTTTATTCACGATGCCACCTCCTCCCACGTTTGAATGTCTTCGATTGACTAATTATACAATTACATGATTGGTGGTGTCAAATGGATTTTGTCCCGGAGTGTAACGATTCAGTCTCGAGTGGGGAGGTTAGCCGCAGGGCAGAGTTATGCATAGTAGGGAGATCGAGCTCTGTATTTCTTTTCGATGCGGGTTTGCCTTTTTTTGTATCACATTGAGCACGGCGGGAACATACTCAAGGAGGATGTGAGAAAAGGAGGACGAAGGGGTCCATACTTATGTCTTTTGCCAGTTGATCCAAAGTGTACTTCAGGCGGGCTGCTACATCGGCGC
>CAZINF010000067.1:0-17295 GCA_964540555.1 uncultured Syntrophus sp.
CCGCGACCGTTTCAAGGGAACCTGCTACCGGGCGGCCAACTGGCTGCGGCTCGGCTCGACGCAGGGGCGCACCCGCAACGATCGCAACCATTGCATCCGCGCTACGGTCAAGGACGTGTATCTCTATCCGCTCAGCCCGGACTTCCGGCGGGAGTTGTGCGCATGATCGGCTACGAACAGGCATTGGCAGTCTGCCGAATCGATCCCGAAGCGGCGGCGCGATTGCTCTGCGAGTTCTCACGCGAACTATACCAGTTGAAGGCGGAGGTCGCCGCGCTGAAAGCCGAGAACGCCGCCCTGCGCCGCGAATGCCAATCCCTGCGCGACAAGGTCCAGGCGCTGGAGGAAAAGGCCGCCAAGGACTCACACAACAGCAGCAAGCCACCCTCCTCCGACGGTCTTTGCAAACCCAAGCCCAAGAGCCTGCGCCCGCCCAGTAATCGGCCCACCGGCGGCCAGCCCGGACATCCGGGCCAGACCCTGCGCATGGTGGCGAAGCCCGACCGCACGGTGCGCCACCGGGTCGAGCGCTGCTCGGGCTGCGGTCGTTCGCTGGCCCAACAGGTCCCGGATCGCGTCGAGCGCCGCCAGGTCTTCGATCTGCCCGAGCCGAAGCTCTTGGTCACCGAGCACCAGGGCGAAGTCAAAACCTGCGCCTGCGGCTGCCTCAACCGCGCCGCGTTTCCTCCCGAGGTCACGGCCCCCGTGCAGTACGGCCTTCGCGTCAAGAGCGTGGCCGTCTATCTCAAGGAGTACCAGTTGCTGCCCTTCGATCGGCTCACCGAGATCATGCGCGACCTCTTCGCCTGCGCCACGTTAAGCGAAGGAACACTGGCCAACCTCTCCGCCGCTTGTTCTCAGCGGCTGGAACCGGTCGATGCGATCATCCGCGATCTGGCGGCCAAGTCCGAGGTGGCCGGCTTCGACGAGACCGGCATGCGCGCCATCGGCAGCCTGCACTGGCTGCACACCGTCTCCACTCGCTGGCTCACCTGGTACTTTGCGCATAAACGGCGCGGGCGCGAAGCCATGAACGCCGCCGACATCCTGCCCGACTTCCGGGGCCACGCCGTCCACGACTTCTGGGACTCCTACCTCAAGTACGACTGCAACCACGCTTTCTGCAACGCGCACCTCCTACGCGAACTGATCTTCCTGTGGGAGGAGCAAGACCAGAAATGGGCCAAGCCGATGATTGACCATCTGTTGACGATCAAGACGGCGGTCGATACCGCCCGCGACGCGGGCCTCTTCGCCCTGCCGGCCGAGGACCTCGACCGATTCCACAAGCGCTATCTGCGCATCGTGGAAGCTGGCTATGCACAGAACCCGCTCACGGAATCGACGGCTGGCCCAAAGCGCCGGGGTCGCCGCAAACAGAGCAAAGCCCGCAACCTGCTCGACCGATTCCGGAACCACCACGACGGCATCCTCGCCTTCATGCGCGACTTCTCGGTCCCATTCGATAACAATCTCGCGGAGCGTGATCTGCGAATGATGAAGCTGCGGCAGAAGATCTCCGGCACCTTCCGTAGCTTTGACGCCCTCGTGGACTTCTGCCGTATCCGCGGCTATGTCTCCACGGCCAGGAAGAACGGCATCAACGCCCTCGACGCCCTGCGCCGTGTCTTTCGGGGGGACCCCTTCGTCCCCGCCGTCAACACCGCGTAGCCGCACTTGCTCGCTGGCCAGAACCCTCGCGGAGCATTATGACCTCTATCTGGACAAACTACAGGCTTGCCAAAATCATGCTCATCAGCATCTGTTATGACGACACCTCCGGCGGCGACGCCCTGGACAACCGCGAGCTGAGGGTTGTCCTTGCCGGGATCTGCGCGCTCCTAGGACGGAAGATCGATCTCTTGGGCATGGACGCCTGCCTCATGAACATGGTGGAGGTGGCTTACCAACTCCGGGATTCCGTGAATGTCATCGTCGGCTCCGAGATCGAAGAGCCATTCGATGGGTGGCCCTACGCTGAGATCCTGACCCGTCTGACCGCCAGGCCCCGCCAGGACGCCGCCGCCCTCGCCCGCTGGATCGTCAAAAGTTACCTCCTCTCCTACAAAGGGAAAGACGAGACCGTCACGCAGTCCGCCCTTGATGTGAGCCGGATCGGGGAGATGACGGCCAAGATCGACGCCCTGTCGGAGGCCCTTCTCACATCCCTCAAGACTGACTCCAAACTCATCGAGGCCGCCTGGCGTCGGAGCCCCCGGTTCTACGACGACAACTACATCGATCTGGCCTGCTTCACCAAAAATCTGCGAAAAAAGGCCGATGCCGAACTCCATGCCAAGGTGGTCGATCTCATTGCCGCCCTGAAGGCCGGGAAGGGGAGGGCCATCCTTTGCCAAGGGAAGATCGGCCGGCAGGTCCGGGGAACATGCGGCCTGTCCATCTACTTCCCCGGAGACAGGATCAACACTGCCTGCCGGAACCTCGATTTCAGCGGAGACTGCAAGTGGATTGCGTTTCTGGAAAGGTATCGGTCATGAATGCCGCGGACCGCGGGAGGGTCCAGCACGGTGCTGAGGTAACGGTAACAAGGAAGGAGGTGATTCGAAATCATGACGGACGGGCAGGATGGGGGAATTGACCGGTACACGCAGCTTCTTCTGGAGAGCATTACAAAGCTCTCCGGCCAGACGGAGGAGCTCAACCGTCACTATGCCGCCCTCGACAAGTCAATCTGCCTCCTGAAGCAGGCCTACGAGGCCAGCCTCCAGGCCGACCGGCAGGTCATGGGCGATCTTCTCGCCCAAGTCTGTCGGATCACCGTCATCGTCGAGGATCTCGCCTGCCGGGAGCACGCCCGGAGGATCCGGGACTTTCAGGGCCGGATCGCCGCCCTGGAGGCCTACGTCACCCCGTCGAAGTGGGCGGTGCGATTCATCGGCGTGTTCTTTCAGAAGACCGGCTGGATCTTCGGCGCGCCGGTTTTTCCCGAAAAGAAGGATGGCCCCTCGGGTGGGAAAGTTCTTGCCCCCTCGATTCACCAACAAACCGAGGGTCATCATTCTGGCTTCATTTAACGGCCGCGATACCTCGGAAAAGAACTCGGAAGCGGCACGGAAGTCTACAGCTTCCGAGTTGACTTCCGTGCAGGGTTGCTCATCAAAAAACGTATTTCTTGAAAGCCTCCGGATTTCTTCGATGATTTCCGGGCCGGCGCGCCGGTTCGTGGACCCTAAACGAATATAGACCCCTTTTTCGATCCCTTCTGATTTGACATGGTGAGGCCGCAGGGCATGGGGGATCGAGACAATAATCAATTCCCGGTCGCGCCAAGCGCTTATCTGGATTTCGGGAATGAGCAGCGGCTGTATGCTGTCGGCAAAGGCATTAGCCAACTTTTCCTCATCGGCGAGCGGATCCGGCAGACCGACGACCTCTTTCGTTCGATCCCGTATGCCGATGACGAGAACACCGCCGGCGGTGTTGGCAAAGGCAACCACAGTCTGAACGATCTTTGACAGGGAGCGGCAATTTTCCTTGAATTCAAGAGTTTTTCCCTCTTCCTGTGCCAAAAGGCTTTCGATTCTATTCCGCTCGGTCATTTTATAGTCCTACGTTATTCATTTGTCTTGGCCCAGTGCCCTAACCCCGTGTCAGCATGCGCGCGCAGACCTGGTAATCTTCCTCGACGCCCACCATGGCTTCTTCGGACAGGTTCTCGGGGTTAAGCCCGCCCTTTTCGTAAAGGAGCTTGCCTTGTTCGTAGAGCCCGGCTCGTTTGCAGTGGCGTATCCATTCGGCGAGACGAGGGGGATTGATATGGCCCTGGTCGCCACCAGCGGCGCCTTCAGGAACTCCGGGATCGATTCCAGTTGACGGACGAAAATCCTGTCGGCCACGGCAAGGGAAAATTACCGGAAAGCGCTGATTGTCGGACGGATCGTTTCCCCGTTTCAAAAACCGGTTCACGGCGTCGCCGGGAAGAGGCAGGGTATGCGCCGATGTCGTCCGCAACCGATCCCTGCTGTCCGCGCTGCGCGCCAAGCTGGCCCATATCAAAAATCTCTCGGAATTGATCGCCGACCCGCCGGCCATCCTCATCGAGGAACGTCAGAAACTCTTCTTCTACCGGGGCGTCCCCGTCATGCTGCGTCCGGTTTCATTCAGTTACCTGCTCCTACTTGCGCAAACCCCCATGGAATTTGTGATGCGGGAGGAGATCTACAGCCGCCTCTGGCCGGGCGAGATGGATTACGAAGGATCCAACAAACCATACGAAAGGCAGATTACGGACCACAAGCGCAAGCTCATCGCTGAGATCCGGAAGGGCATCGCAGGGAGGGTGGAGATCCGGGAGGGGGAAGTGGAATCGCTGATCGCCACGCGGCACAAGATGGGGTACATGCTGAACTTCGTCCGGGAGAACGTCCTGATCCTCCGCAAGAAGGATTTTGGGGTGATCGACTTCCTGCTCCTATCGGAGATGGATCGATTCTTTTCAGACTGGTTTCTCGATATGCCGGAGCTGCTGCTTCTGTGGTGAGGGGGCTGAAGCGACAGTGTCATCCATTCAACCATGTTGGGGTAAAGAGGGGAACCATAAAACGGGTTGATATTCCTTACCGAAAGAGTTATATTTACAGTGAACTGATCAAGGAGGAGCATGATGAGAACCATTGAAACAACTGCACAGGTTGGTGAGGACCGCAAAGCAAACATTGTTTTGAAGTTCCCGCCGGACGTTTCACCGGGCAATTACAAAATGCTCGTTGTGGTGGAAGAAAAGGCGATCAGCCCTGCCGATTCCGGGAAGGCGGATTTTGACTGCCTGGCTTGGGACTGGGTTGCATTGCCGAAAAAGGCGACATACCGACGGGAAGATATCTACGGCGATGATGGAAGATAAATTCTGTTTCCTGGATACCAATATCCTCATTTATGCTTCGGACAGTTATTCTCCTTGGCGAAGATCGCGATACCGTCAATGAACTCAGACAACTGCTGTCAAAGATTCCCGCTGCCGGCAAACAGGTTCATGACGCCAATATTGTGGCAACCATGCTCGCTCACAACATTCCCTGTCTACTTACAAACAACACTGTTGATTTTGCTCGCTATTCACAACTGGTTACCGTGATTCCTCTATAACAAACAGCAGATCCCTGCTAAATCTCTTTTGACTGCAAAACCCTCTTTACCCTCAATCCCATCCATTGCCCTTTTTCCATCGGCGCTGCGACCGGTGCATCCATGGTTTTTTCTGTAAATGTAGGCTGATAAGACGGCAAGCTTTTGTAAATACGAAACAATCACACGAAAACACCCGCGGAAAATATTTTTGACGACCGCAAAAAAACCGCTTTTTTGCCACAACTTTTTCTTCGTTTTATGTCATCCCTAGTCAAACCGATGTCTTAACCGCGGGCCCCGATGGGTGCCGCGGGTGATTTCTCGACCGTTTTGATGTCGCGATGGTGAGGTAGCGAAGATGGCCCGATCCCGGATCCTGAAACCGGAATTCTGGAGCGACGAGAAGCTTGCCCTGGTCCCGCGGGAGGCGCGCCTGACTTTCGCGGGTCTCTGGACCTGCTCCGATTGCCGCAGACCCTGCAAGGTCGCTTTTTGTATTTACGCTTTTCTTCCATCGTTTTCTCCGTCGGGTGACTTTAAGAAAACAATGGCGTATCTTTATTTGTTTGGAAATGAAAGTTGGTGGGTCTCTTAAACCGGTGGGAGAAAAAATAAAGCAACGATCAGGTGGGTCCGCTTATCGGCGCGGGGTGGGTCCAAAACTCATCGGTGGTAACACAGGTGAAGCACATCCCCGATGAACCGGTCGGCTGGATGAGCGTGCAGATCCGCGGCCGGCAAGAGTCGTACCCCCGAAACCTGCCTTTGGTCATGCGCGAGCTTTGGCAGCAATGGCTGGAGGATCACCCCCATCGGCGGACACGCGAGTCTGCCGGGGAGGATTGTCCGGATTGCGACGAGACCGGTATGATCAGCATCTACCGGAAGGGGAGCCGGTACCTCTTCCGCTGCCGCAGATGCAAGCGGTCGAACCTGAACGGCGTCCCAGCGGCCTTCCTGGTCGATCTTGAGGCGCACGGCTACACGCTGACCAAGGCCGCCCGGGAGAAAGGGGTGGCGTATGGCTGAGAGAGTCGCCATTTCAGACATCCGGGCGGGAGAGGGGTCCCATGGCTGAGAGGATTGTCACTTTAGGCATCCGGTTGGGAGCGGGGTGGTATGGTTGAGCGAATCGTCATTTCATGCCGCTGGGATTCCGAGGAGACCCCATCAGGGCTGCATCGCCCGGTCTGTCATGGGCATGATCTATCTGAGAGGCCATACATGGTGGGCAAAATACTACCGGGATGGCAAACCTTATCGGGAAAGCGCCAAGACCAAGAAAGAAACAGAGGCAAAGAAATTCTTGCATCGCCGGGAAGGGCAGGTGGTCGATGGGAATTTTCAGGGATTGAAGGTGGAGAAGGTCACCTTTGAGGACCTGAAGAAGGACCTCATCAACGATTACGCGCTGAATGCCAAGCGGTCATTGGATCGGACGGAACTGAGCCTCAAACACTTGGACGGTTCCTTCAAGGGGATGAAGGCGATCCATATCACCACAAATCAGGTTGAACGGTACATCCTGAAACGCAAACAGGCGGGGGCCAGTAACGGAACAGTCAACCGCGAATTGTCGGCCTTGCGCCGGATGATGTCTTTGGGGACACGGCAGACGCCAAAGAAGGTGATCAACCCGCCGTTCATCCCCAAGCTGCAAGAGGCGGACCCGCGGGAGGTTTTCTTTGAGCATGACGAATATCAGAGATTGCGGGAAGCATTGCCGGATCACCTGAAACCTGTCCTGACGATGGGATATTTAACCGGGATGCGAAAGCGTGAGGTTCTTAATCTCCAATGGGATCAGGTAAACATCTTTGAACGAAAGATCACCCTTCATGCCAGCGACACGAAGAACAAAAAACCGCGGATCATATACCTTGCCGGGGACCTGTATGATTGTCTCCGGAATCAGTTGATCCTTAAGGAGCGGGAATATCCTGAATGCGAATATGTTTTCTTCCGGGAGGCCGTGACGCCCACGGGTGAGATCCAGGCGCAGCCGATCAAGAATTTTCAGGCTGCATGGCGGACGGCGTGCAGGAAGGCCAAACTATCGGGGAAGATGTTCCATGACTTGAGGCGGTCCGGGGTCCGGAACCTGATCCGGTCCGGCGTGTCGGAAACGGTTGCCATGAGGATCAGCGGTCATAAGACCAGGAGCATTTTCCAGAGGTACAACATCACGAACGAAGATGATTTGAAACAAGCCGCACAACGTTTAGACACCCACCTTAAAGAGATCGAAGACACCCGCCAAAACGAAGCCACGGGCACAATTACGGGCACAATTTCAGATTCAAGGGCGAAAGGGTAGGGGAAGGGAAAATGACCACATGCGCTAAGTGCTTGAAATCAATTGGCGGAAGTGCATGGGAATCGAACCCACCTGGGAGGGTACTAGCCCCCCACACCGGATTTGAAGTCCGAGAGGCCCACCAGTGACCTTGGCACTTCCAGGATATCTATAGCACAGTCCGAATCGTAAGGGAAGATCTGTTAATATCCCGGCGCCGGCATCCTCTCCAGAGAGTCGTCCAATAGCTGGACCGTGACCGTCGCGCCTTTTCGGACTACTGTGGCCTCCTCCGGAAGGACGATCAGGCCGTTGGCCCGGACCATCGACTTGAGGACACCCGAACCCTGCTTGCCCGTCGTGACGACGATATAATCCTCTCCGTCCCGCTGAATACGCGCCCGAATAAAATGCCGCGTCCCCTTTTTTTTCTTGATATCCTCTCCGAGACGCGCCCGGACCGTCCTCCGGAACAGGTTCACATGTCCCATCATCTTGAGGATCGCGGGACGGATGAACTGCTCGAAGCAGACCACGGTGGCGACGGGGTTACCAGGCAGCCCGACGATGGGGATATCACCGAGCGAGCCGAAGGCAAGCGGCCGCCCCGGCTTCATGGCCACCTGCCAGAATTGCATGCGGTTTCCTGCCTCCTTCATGAGCTCCTTGACCAGATCGTAGTCGCCCACGGAGACGCCGCCGGAGGAGAGGATGATGTCGGCCCTCATGGCGGCCCGGAATTTGGCTAAGAGGTCTTCCCGGAGGTCCTTCGCGATGCCTACCTGGAGGGGAATCCCGCCGCACTCCCTGACCAGGGCGGCGAGGGAATAGCTGTTGCTGCCGACGATCTTCCAGGGCGAGGGGGGCTCGTCGATCTCCGCGAGTTCATCGCCCGTCGCGATAATGGCGACCAGCGGTCGCTGGTAGATGGAAATGAAGGAGCGTCCGAGGGAGGCGAGCATCCCCACTTCGGCGGGTCTGATGATCTCGCCCCGGGAGATGACCTTCTCCCCAATCCGCATATCCTCTCCCGCGTGCCGAATGTCCTGACCTTTGCTTGCTCCTGCAAGGAGGACAACCCTCTCCTCTTCCTGCCGGGTGTCTTCCATCCGGACGACGGCGTCGGCGCCTTCCGGGAGGGGCGCCCCGGTCATGATCCGTGCGGCCTGTCCCGCTTCGATTCGCCTCTTCGGGATGGCCCCGGCGGGAATATCATCAATCACATCAAGGATAACAGGATTTCCCGGAGACGTTCCGCGGGTATCAACCGAGCGGAGGGCGTATCCGTCCATTGCCGAATGGTCTTTCGGCGGGATTGCGCGCCCGGCGTAAATATCCTCGCCGATCACCCGTCCGAGGGCGTCAAGGATGCTTACTTTCTCCAATCCCAGAGGGGAGAAGGAATCCACGATTCTTTTCAGGGCCTCTTCGACGCTGATCATGACTTTCACCTTTTATCATTATCGCATTATATGAACATGTGCTTATTCCGCTGAAATCGGCCACCTGTTCCGACGGAAATCGGCCGGCTGTTCTGATCCAAATCGGCCACCCTGTCGGAGCGAAGCGACGCTGGTTTTTTAGTTCTTTCTCATAATCACTTTATCAGGTCAAGCCGGAATGTTTTTTTCTCATGGATCCTCCTTTCAGGTTTATTGAATGGGCGTTATGGATCAGGCGATCGAGGATAGCATCGGCGATGGTAGGGTCGCCGATATGTTCATGCCAGTTCTCGACCGGCAACTGACTGGTAATGATCGTTGATGCATTTCCGTGGCGGTCTTCAATAACCTCTAAAAGGTCTCTTCTTTCCGAGTCAGTCATGGGGGCGAGCCCCAGATCATCGAGGACCAGGATTTGGGTTTTCGCCAGTTTGTTCATCATTTTACCATAACTGCCATCCCCCCTGGAGACAGCCAGTTCATAGTAAAGCTTGGGACAGCGGATGTAGAAAGTCCGGTATCCTTCCCGGCAGGCCTTGTTGGCCAGAGCGCAGGCTAAGAAGGTTTTACCCGCGCCGGTGGGACCGGTAATGATGATGTTCTGGTGATGCCGGATCCAATCACAGGAGATAAGGCGCATGATGACAGATTGATCGATCCCCCGGGGTGTTCGGTAGTCTATGTCCTCGACACAGGCATTGAGCTTCAGTTTTGCCGCTTTGAGATACCGCTGCAGGCGGCGGTCTTCCTTCCAGGTCCACTGTCGGTCAGCAATAAGACCGAAGCGTTCTTCGAAGGAGAGCCTGTCGATATCCGGTTGGATCATTTGATCTTTAAATGCCTCGGCCATACCGATAAGTTTCAAGGCAAGGAGTTTTTCGATGGTCTGTTGATTAAGCATGGTCGGCCTCCTTTTCTGCCTTGCCCGTAGAGAGGCGCTGATAATAATCTTTCCCCCGGAGGTTATAATGGAGAATGGGTGTTACAGAATCGGCAGCCGAGGGGAGAGGCTGATTGTCGAGGCCTTTTTCCAGGATGGATTTTACATGCTTATAGGAGCAGGCATTCAGTAAAAGCGCGCGAGCGCAGGCGGCTTCGAGACGTTCGTTCGAGTAATCTTTGGCCAGTCTCATGACTCCCAGACAGGAACGAAACCCCTGTTCCGGATGACGCCGGCTTTCGATAATCTGGGAGACCAACGCTTCGGTACGGGGGCCGTTTTTGCCGGCCCAGGCGATGATTCTGGAGGGGGTCCATTCCAAATATTTCTGATGGGACTTGGGCATATGTTCCGCTAAGATTGTATGCTGCCATTTCTGATAACTTCGCGCATGACTGGCAACCCGTTTGCTTTTGAACAGGACCTCAACCGTGGAGACTGTCAGACGGACATCAACCCGCTCTTTGACAAGCTGAGCTGTACTGATATCCGTCGGGGTTGGCTTGTTTATATTCATACCAGAGAAGTTGAAGGGTAACTCCCTTCTTTCTCAGCTCCTGGTGAATGCCATCCATAGGAGGTAAAAGCCTTTTATCGGCATCTATTTGTTCAACTGGAGGAAACAGCATATGTTCCACGGCAGCCTCGTCAAGATCATCCGGCAAGGGCCAGGTAAGCCCCTTTCGTTCAGCACGATCCAGATAATCTTTGACGGTGCTCCGGGCGATGTCACAACTTTTGGCGATCTGACGTGCGGAGAAATCTTTCTCCCATTTCAGTCTCAATACTTCTTTTATTTTGCGCATGGATAATCTCCTATTGGCCATTGTAAGTCTCCCTTTTTTTCGGGATCTTTAACGGCTTTGGGGTTAATTATCCAGCGTCACTTTACCCCTCCAGGGGGTGGCCGATTTGGATCGGAATGCCCGGCCGATTTGCTTCGGAATCAGTGGCCGATTTGGATCGGAATCGGTGGCCGGTTTGCCGCGGAATCTCCACTTAGAGGAGTTCCAGCTGAAATTACCCCTGCGTATTATACATTCCGAAATAAATATTAAGCTTCAACCAAAAAGTAAATAAAATGTGTTATCATCGGCGAAGAATGGACCGAGCAAAATAGGAACGGCGACCATTTAAAAGAGAGCACAAATAAGGACGCTAATCGGGTAGCCGGGGGGGGGTTAGCCCCCCAGCCCCCACACCACCCGGCATGCGGGTCCGCACCGGGCGGTTCACAGAGATTACCGGGCCGTAGCCGGGTAGTGAATGTGAACCCACAGCTCTTTGACAGATAGAAGCCCTTGACCCTTGAGCCAATCGTTGGTCATGCCCGTTTGCGTCGCCAGCGCCCGGGATAGTCGCCACGGTCCTTTGCGGCTTATGGCCACAGAGATGGCCGCATGGAGCGACGTTCCCAGCTTGCGAAGTTCCCGCACCTTGGTTCTTGCCTTGCGCCACTGTTTGAAGTAGCAAATGCGCAAGCGCCGTCTCAGCCACTGGTCTATTTCAGGAACCGGTCTGTAATATTCCGATATCCCGAAATAGTTCATCCAGCCGCGGAGGTATTCGGCAAGCTTCTTGTATCGATGGTCCATGGAGACAAACCATGACCTGCCGGTCAGATCTTTGACACTTCGCTTGAATTCACGGAAGGCTTTCTCCGACCAATGTATCTTGGTTCCACGAAAAGTGAAGCCAAGAAAGGTAACCTGATTTGTTTGGACTACCTGGCTTTTATCCTGGTTGACCTTAAGCTTGAGAGTGCGCTCCAGGAATCGTTTCAGGCTTTCCATGACCCGCTCACCCGCCGACCGACTTTTCACCAGGACGATGAAATCATCGGCATAACGGACGAAGCGGTGCCCACGCTTTTCAAGCTCTTTATCCAGGTCATCCAAGATCACGTTGGCCAACAGGGGTGAAAGGGGACCGCCCTGGGGAACTCCCAACCGGGTTTCCTGAAGGCGGCCTTGAACCATCACCCCGGCGCGCAGGTATTTTCCGATGAGGCGAAGAACCCGTCTGTCGCGAACCTTTCGCGCCACACAGCGCATCAACACGTCATGGTTGACCGTGTCCAAGAATTTCGACAGGTCCATATCGACGGCGATGCGATAGCCTTCACGGATATACTCGATAGAGGTTCTTCCCTTCTCTGTGTTCGGCCCTTCGGCGGGGTAAGTCTTTCCCGGCTTTTCTCTTTTCGCCGGGCTTGTTTCCTCGCGCCTACTATGGCCTCTGCTGACTCCTGTCCGGTCCCACGGCATGTTGCCATGACGGGCGCCGCTCCCCAAAAGGAGATGCAAACCGGGCAGGTCTCCCCGGATAAGGACGTGAACTGTGACTATGCAACCGCAGCATTTACCGTATCTCCCGAATCCAGGGCTTTGTCATGTTGTGCTGACTTGCCCGGAGACTCAGCCTTGTATGCTGTTTCTGTTCGTCGGCTCATAGCTTTGCACTCCGGCTTCCTTCGGACGGTCCCTCGCGGTTCCGCCCTTGCCTTCGGCTAGTACTTGTGTCAATGTACAAAGGTATTGACAGGATTCATGCACAGGGGACTTTCACGCCATAAGTTCACGCCCGTGCCGGGCGTACACAACGGCGTCGTCCGGACGCGGTACCCGCGCCGGACACGCCGGACGTTCGATCTAAGAGATGATGAAGATGAAGAAGCGGCTCCGCAAGAAGAAACATCGTGGCGAGTTTACCGAGTGGGGACGGCAACTCGTCATCACGCGAAATCGTAAAGACGGATTCGACGAATTTCTTGACGCCTTCATAGAGGAAGCCATTGAATTAAACGGATGTTACTGCGGCGGAGGTGGGAAGGAAGACAAGCTGGATGTGGTAGTGGAGCTTGGCCGCCGCTCGGATGATCCTGATGCTAGACTGAAGAGGATTGCAGCATGGCTCGATGCTCGCCCTGATGTGCAGAGCTGGAGGATGGGCGAGGAGTTTGACATCTGGCACGGGAACTTCCAGGATATCGAAAACGAGATCGAACAATAGGATTCAGCTTGAAACAAAAAGCCGACACGCTTTTTTGCTGTTTCGACATGCCCCGGGCAGCTTTTTGTGCAGCTGATCCTGCTCGTTGGCAGATGGATCAAGGGGACGGAAGGACGTCGCGGAGGAGTTGGAGGGGGTGGAGGACCTCGAGGCCTGTAAGGTGGCGAATCTGCATCCGGCAGCCTTCGCAGTCCGTGAGGATGACATCGGGCTTCATCCGGACAACCTCCTTCGCCAGATCCTTCCCGATCTCTTCGGCAATGGCGTACTTCTCCTTCTTGAAACCGTAAAGACCGCCCAGACCGCAGCACTCCGCCTCGATCATGTGGATGTCGAGTCCCGGTACGAAGCGGAGAAGTTCGAGGGCGGGGAGGCCGCTGTTCAGCGACCGGAGGTGACAGGGGGCAAAGTAGGCGGCCTTCAAGGCGAGCCGTTTGAACCGCACGGCTGTTTTTCCCTCCTCGTGCAGGCGCAACAGAAACCCACAGATATCGAAGAGGTGCGTCGCCAGCTCTTCCGCTCCGGGGAGGTCAAGAAGCGGGCCGTATTCGTGACGGAACATCATGCCGCAGCTCGTCGAGGAGAAGACAATATCGGTTCCTTCTCGGATCGTCGGCAGGAGCAGGGAGAGGTTCCGGCGTCCCATCTCCCTGGCGCCCCGCAGGTCGCCGACCCCAAGGCGGGGAATGCCGCAACATCTCTGAGGCGGGACGCTTACCGAATATCCGTATGCCTCAAGGCAAACCACGGCCGCCTTTCCGACATCCACTTCGTTCGTATTGGTGAAGCAGCCGTAAAAATAAGCGATTCTCGGGCGGCCCGCGGTGTTCATCACGACGGGACGGTTGCGGAACCACCTCCGGAAGGTGGGGGACTCGAAGGCGGGAAGGTCTCGCCGCCGGTCGATTTTAAGCGCCTTATCGAGGAGCCACCGAATGGCGCGCATCTTCATCATGGGGTTGACGATCGCGGAAAAACGGGAGAACAGCTCGCCGAAGCGGTCGCTCCGGACGAGGAGCCAGTCCCGCAACGTCACCCCCCGCTCGTCCATGTACTTGGCTTTCGCCATCAGATTCAGTTCGGAGATCGGAACCCCGGCCGGGCAGACGGTATCGCAGAGGCGGCAGGCAGTGCAGAGTTCGATCCAGTCGTCAACGGAATCCTGGGAGGCCAACCGGAATCGCTGCGCTCCGGGGCCTGCCTGCTTCGGCCCGGGGAAAAGCGGCGTCACGCGGGATACCGGGCAGACGGCCATGCAGGTGGCGCAGCGGACACAGAGATCCGGTAGGTGCCGGGGGAGGGTCGGGATTTCTTCTGCATGCGTCATGATGCGAGCGCCCTCCTGGCTGCAAGATAACCCGTAGCGATGTCGATCCCTTCGTGCGAATGCTCCTCGATCATCTGGTGGTTGGCGAGGATCGAGCCCGCCACCCGGACGTTTTTCAGAATAGCCCTTCCCCCGGCATCGACCGGTCGGAGGTCTGCGTCGGTTACGATCCCCGCGCGGTGAATCGGATGCGCATCCGGCTGGAAGAACCGCTCCCGGAACCACTTCCCGCGCGATTCCGGCTGCAGTACGGGGAGGTGAAAGAGGGGCTCGGCGATCCGTTCCATGTCGGCCTGGAGCCCCCCGCCGAGGAAGCGTCCGGTCGCCAGGATGTAGCGCTCCGCACGGTAAAGCGTCAAAAGCGGAGGGTTCTGGAGGGTGATCCCTTCGCAGCGGCCGTCCTTCACATCGGCGCCGGTCACGGGATTTCCAAGCAGAAAGGTTGCCCCTTTTGCGATAAGGAACTGCCGGAAACGGTGAAAGATCCGCGTGCCGGGGATCGACGGCGGGAGCATCGGGATTTCGAAGACTTTCGCTCCGGTGATCGTCTCGAGCGTCTTGAGGACATCCGCGGGAGACTTAAGACCAAGGACGGCCGGCAGACCGATCCGCTTTTCCCCGGCCATCTGGCGCCGGATCGTCTCGCCGAGACTTTCCCGGAAAGGTTCCTCATCCATAAGTCTGGCAAGGCCAAGCGCGGTCAGACCTTCCAGGCCGTAACGGGGGAGGGAGAGATTCACCCCGCGACATTGCAGGTGGAGAGAAACCGTATCTCCCTGAAAATCCTTGAAGCCCTTCAGACCGACGATCAGCATATCCGCCGCAGACATCCCCGCACCGGCGGTCATTGTGATGGGGAGCAGATAGGTGGGACGCAGCGTCCCGGCGCCGGTGGGGACGAGGCTGTTTCCCCCGCCGACGGCATCGAATGTGTAAGGCGGAGGAAACAGCTCCCGGAAGGCATTCAGCCCCTCCGAGATCCCCAACCAGCCCGTCCTGGCGTAAGGGTGATCCGGATGCGCCGCAATCCAGGCGGCCAATCCCGCCTCCATGTCCGCTCCGGGCAACGTCTCGCCCAGGACATCGATGGTGTTTCCGAACAGGGTGAGCGATCCCATCCCCCGGCCGATGACAAGGACCTTCGCTCCCATTTCGACCGCCGTCCGCGCGGCGGTCAGCCCCGCAAGCCCCGTCCCGATGACGATCAGATCCCAACGCTTCACGGATGACCTCCGTCCGTCGTGTCGGCCTCTTCAGGGGTGAGATTGAAGAGCCCCTTGTAAATGGATTCGATCAGCTCCTCTTCCTTCACGGAGGTCCCCCAGAGGACAGGCCGGATCCCCTTCCATCGCTCCTCGAGAAAGGCCTTGAGCATGGGGTTGGAGCCGCCGAGTCCCTCCTCTTTTCTCCGTTCGTTCAGGACACCCAGGAGTCGGTAGACGCAGAAGCCCCCCTGACAGGTCCCCTTGGCGAGTCGTGTTCGGTGGAGAATATCCTGGAGTTCCCGCACCTTTCCTTCTCGCAGAATCGCATCCACGGCCTCCCGTGGGACGAGCTCGCAGTCGCAAAGGAGCTCCCTTCGGGAGGCGGGGACCTGATGCCGCAGCCGAAGGAGACGGTCCTGAAAGGTATGGCCGCGTCCGGCGCCGGGGAGAGGCTGGAGATGGGTGAGGCAAGGCACATGGAGACCCATCCCCGCGCAGATGAAGTCGACGGTCCTTTCCGCCATGAGGCGGTAGGTGATGAGTTTTCCGCCGGTGATGGTGATCAGTCCTTCCAGGCCGTCGCGGCTTCCGTGGTCGATCAAAGTAAAGCCACGGCTGATCTCCCGGTCATCGCCTGCCACCGCCGACTGCACGAGGGGGCGGACGCCGGCGTAAGCCCTGGTGAAGCGTTCCTCTTTGACGGCGGGGATCATCCGGGAGAGTTCGTCGACCAGGAAGGAGACCTCCTCCGGGGTAACCTCATGATGTTCCAGATCCTCCGTGCGGAGGGAAGTCGTGCCAAGAATGGAAACGGTGTCGTTGGGGACGATGATGTCGCCGCTCGCGGGGGGGCGGCAGCGGTTGATCACCCGCTCGCTCAGGCGTGTATTGGTAATCAGCATGGAACCTTTGGAGAGGGCGATGCCCATCGCAAGGCCAGCGAGACCGAGGACCTTATTCGCCCAGGCGCCGGTAGCGTTGATTACCCGGGAGGCCGAGATCGTAAATTCTCCACCGGTGATCCGGTCTTTGACCCGCGCCCCGGCGATCCGGAGGTTTTCGCGGATGAGACCTGTGACTTCGGTGTGGAGAAGGTATCGCGCCCCGCGGGACTCGGCATCCCGCGCGTTTTCTACAACGAGCGTGAAGGGATCGATTGCCCCGTCAGGGACCTGGACGGCGCCGGTGATGAGCGGGTTGAGTTTCGGCTCCATCGACAGGACCTCTTTGGGAGTGAGAGGCTCTGCGTCGATCCCTGCCGCTCCGCATGCGCGAATGAAGTTTGCACGGTACTCATGGCCGTCTTCGGGAAGTGAGACGAACAGGCCTCCCGTCGCTTCGATGCAGTGGGGGGCGATCCGCCGGAGGATCCGGTTTTCGGTGATGCACTCCCTGGCCGCTTCGGGGTCGTTGACGGCATAACGGGCGCCGCTGTGGAGGAGGCCCTGGTTTCGTCCGGAGGCGCCGGAGGTGAAGTCGTCCTTATCCACGAGGAGGGAGGGGATGCCGCGCAGTGCGAGATCGCGAGAGATCCCCGCCCCCGTTGCTCCTCCTCCGATGATCAGGACTTCCGTCTGTAGATCCATCAATTTCCGCCGTTTGAAAAAAGGTCGCCTATTACATAAACGTACGACATTTTGAGGCCTTATGGGGGTTTGCTAACAGGATTCCCGGGGATTGTCAAGGCAAATGAGGGTGGGATACGAAAGCGCAACCCGTAAGGCCTTTCTTGTGGGCGGGCAGGTTTACCATTCTTTTCTCGATGTGCGGATTCCCAAAATCCACCACCAACTTTCAACAAACCCAAGAAAACAGGGAGTTTGCTGATGATTTTCATTCACCTCATTGCATAAAAAGAATCAGCATTTATGCTGTAAATCCAATCATCATAAAGTGTTGACGGTGGATCATGGTCTTGAGGTCTTAGTGGCCACTGCAATTCAGACAGTAGCGAGTCACAGCCAGACGGATAGCTTTGGGGTTAC
>CAZINF010000068.1:0-17229 GCA_964540555.1 uncultured Syntrophus sp.
CGGCGCCGTTCACCCGGGCAAGCCCCCGCACTTCGGCGAGGGCATCGACAGGGACGCCGAGGGCCGCCAGACGGGCATCGAGGCCGGTCGCGGGTTCATCGGCTGCGGATAAAAAGCCCGGAGAGATCGCCGGGACTTCATCCGGCGCAGACCTGCCGTGGGTTCGGTTCCGCTTCAGCATTGCGCCTCTCAGTCCTTCCGGTCGATCTGCGGCTTTTGCAGGGTTCTTTTCTCATTCATCCTGATGACCCCCTCCTCGATGTTGCCGATCTCCTCCAGCTTCTTTTGATAGATGACCGCTGCTTCCGCCTGATTCCGGATGATGTGCGGGGTGATGAAGACAAAGAGGTTGCTCTTTTCCCTGCCGCTTCCCCGCGTCTTGAAAAGCCACCCCAGAAAGGGGATATCGCCGAGGCAGGGGACCTGATACGTGTCGACGATGGTCGAGTCATCGATCAGTCCGCCGATGACCACCGTCTCTTTGTCCCGAATGACGACGGTTGTCTTGGCCGTCCGCTTGAGTGTCGTCGGGGTCGAGGTCTGCTCGCCGGTCAGCTTGGTCACCTGCTGGTCGATCTTGAGACGGACGAATCTGTCCTCATTGATGTGGGGTGTGATCTTCAGGGCAATGCCCACGTCCTTGTATTCATAGCTCTGTCCGTACACCTGGCCGGGAACCGTCGCCGAGGTGTCCGAACGGGTGATGTAGGGAACGTTCTTTCCCACGTTGATTTCCGCCTCCTCGTTGTTGAGCGTGAGGAGCTGGGGCGTGGAGAGGATGGAGACGTCCGAATCCTTCTGGTAGGCCTGAAGGACCGCCCCGATGTTGGGAAAGACAACGCTGCCGATCTGTATCCCCGCGCCGATCACCCCCAGGGAGAAGCCGGCGGGCATGGACACTGCGCCCGTCGCCGGGTTGATCTGGGGAATGATGGGTTGACCGCTGAAACCGGCCATCCCCAGACCGGTCGCGCTCGGTCCCAGACCTTTGAGATCGCCGCTGCCGATATCCCGAAGGCCCCGCCATTCGACCCCGATGTTGAAGTTCTTATTGACCGAGACCTCCATGATCAACGCCTCGATGTAGACCATCGGCCGCGGTTCATCGAGCTTCCGGATCACCTCCTCGATGATTCTATAATCGTCACGATCCGCCGTGATGATCAGGGTATTGGTGGCCTTGTCCGCAACCACATTGAGATCCTTGGACAAAGCGGCGGCCTTCCCCACCGCCGGTGCGGGAGGCGCCTTCGGATCCTTCGCCTCCCTGGGGAGATTCATGAGGACCTTGACCAGATCCTCGGCATTGCCGTTCTGGAGACGGAAGACATGGAGGGTGCTGCCGCTCCTGGGGATATCCTTATCCATGAGGCTGATCAGCTTCTTGATGTTTGCCGTGTTGGTCTCGCTTGCCATAAGGATGACGGAGTTGGTCCTGCCGTCCGCAACGATCCGTATCGGCGGGATCCCGGGCTTCAGGGGAGGGAAGACCGCGCTCAGCGACCTGACGATCTCGGACGCGGAGGCCGACTGGAGGGGAATGTAGGAGATCACCTCCCCGACCCCCTCGACGTCGAGGGCGGTCACGATCTCCTGGAGCCGCTTGATGTTGGAAAGGACGTCGGTGATGATCAGCATCCCCGCCGGGGGATAGGCAAGGATGATGCTGGTTTTCGAGATCAGCGGGTCGAGAACCTTTTTCATCTCATCGGGACTGGCGTGCTGGAGAGCGAGGATCTGCGTCACAATCCTGTCGTCGGGGGCAGCCTCCTCCCGTTTCAGACGAAGCTCCATATTCTTCCCCCGGGCCTCCAGGGCGGGGATCACCTTGATGACATCGCCCGCCGGAACCGTG
Organism: uncultured Syntrophus sp.; assembly: GCA_964540555.1. Taxonomy (GTDB): domain Bacteria; phylum Desulfobacterota; class Syntrophia; order Syntrophales; family UBA5619; genus JAKAFS01. The sequence goes on from CAZINF010000068.1 coordinate 1,856, forward strand.
GTAAATCCGTAAATCTCCAAGACCGACTCGAATACCTTATAGACCTCGTCAACGGCGATCTTCGTCGGGGAGATGACCGTGACCTTTCCTCTGACCTTCTCGTCGATCACAAAATTCCGGCCGGTCAGCTCGCTGATGAACTTGATGAAGACCTGGATGTCGACGTTGTCAAAGTCGATCGTCACATAGCGGGTTGCCGGCGCCGAAGTTGCGGGTTGCAAAGACGACGGTGGCGGCGCAGGCTGCCGCGGAGACCGGGTAGAGGCGTCTTCAGCAGGCGTCGCCGTCGCCGTTTCCGCCGGTTTCTTCGACGGAAAAAGCGGGGACGGTGCGGCTGCCGGTATCGAGGGTGAAGCGGACGGGGGCGCCGGAGGCGAGGGTGGGGCGGCGGCTTTTTTTGCGGAGGTCGGCGTCGGCGAAGCCGGCAAGGCGGGCGATGACGACGGCGCGGGACGCTCTTCACCTGCGATACGGACCGCCCGGCCCGTATCGGGCGAGAGAAATACAATCAGAGCAAAGACCATAATAAAAATGGCCGACAAAATGTGATTCTTGCGTGCTGGCGGCATCAGTTTTTCTGCCCCTCCATGATCTTCTTGAATGCGGGAGATGCGACGACGTTCTCCATGTCGGCATCCGTCATCACCCAGTTTTTGACCTCATTGCTGATCGTCATGGCGACTCTAAGATACCAGAGACTCTCGCCGATCTCGTTTTTCCGGGCGTAGAGACAGGCCAGGTTGTAATAGGGATCGACGTAGTCTCTTTTCAGGACGATGGCCTTGCCGAACAGCGCAATCGCCTGCTCTCCTTTCTGCTCCTCCATGCAGAGAACCCCGAGGTTGTTCAAGGACCGGACGTGGCCGGGATCGATCGCGAGCGCCTGCCGATAGAGGACCTCCGCCCGTCTGCGATCCCCCTTGCGCTGGGCGGACAGGGCTTCCCTAAATCGAACCTCCGCCGGCGCCTCCCGCCGTATCGTTCCCCCTTGAACCGTCGCGCTCGCCTCCTGCGGAGTCGCGAGCGGGAAAGCTGCGGGATTTTCCGCGACGGCAGGCGGCTGGATCCCCTTTTCCATCGAGGACGGCTGATATCGAACGTAAAGAGCCAGGAGCAGGCCGGCCGGAATCAAAAAGAACAGAACGATAGCCATAACAACGGTGAGCTTCCGTTTCCGCGACCGTCCGGGTTCGTTGAGACCGGGGGGAATGATGCCGCTGAGCCTCGCATAGCGGCTGTCTCTTTCTTTTTGGGCCTTTCTCAGTGCGTCATTGATATAACTCATCGATCCATCCCGTCAAGGAAAATAGGGAAGTAGGGTCGCTATTTCCACGATAACCACAGAACCCCTCCGGCCACAACCAGGACCACTGCCAGGAGCGCAATGAGAAGGATCCGGATCCGCCGCCGGACATCCCTCTCCGTCAGATAACCCGGTCCGATATCCCGGACGGCCGCCCGGACGAGACGCCGGTCGATGGTTCTGAGATCCTGGCCGTAAGCGATCAAAAGCGCCCGGTCGCAGATCGCATTGATCCGTCGCGGGATTCCCCGCGACAGACGATAGATCAGGTCGTAACTTCCCGTGGTAAAAGAGCTGCTTTTGTCGCCGCCCGCCTTGATCAGCCGGTGTTCGATATAGCGCCGTACATCCTCGCGGGCAAGGGGCTTCAGGTCGTAGCGGACCGTGATCCTCTCGTTTAGCTGACGGAGCGACGGAAGGGCGAGGAGCCTCCGGAGCTCCGGCTGCCCCAGGAGAATGATCTGGAGCAGCTTCTCCCGGACTGTCTCCAGGTTGGAAAGCATCCGGATCTGTTCCAGGACGCTATGCGACAGGTTCTGCGCCTCGTCGATCATGAGGACGGCGTTTCTCCCGGCAGCGAAATTCCGCATGAGATAGGTGTTCAAGGCGTCGAGGTGCCGCTTCTTCGTCCCTCTCCCCACTATCCGGATCCCGAACTCCTGATTGATCGTCTTCAAAAGCTCGATATCGGAGAGGGCGGGGTTGAAGATCAGCGCGCTCACGGTCCTTCCGTCCAGGCCGGCCAGAAGGGCGCGGCAGAGCGTCGTCTTCCCGGTGCCGATCCCGCCGGTCACGACCATGAACCCCTTTTTCTCGCCGATCCCGTAAATGAGACAGTTCATGGCTTCCCGGTGCTGCGGGCTCAGGTAGAGGTACCGCGGATCCGGTGAGAGCGTGAACGGATTTTCCGTCAGCCCGAAATAGGCTTCATACATAAAGACCGATCCCTTACTGGAACTGGTAATTCAGCATTTCCTGGTTTCCCTGGCGTTTGACTGTCAGAGACAGACTGGAGCCGGATTTAACGGTGCTCAACAGCCCCATCACGTCATCCGCCGTCTGGATCTTCCGGTGGTTCACCTCCTGGATAATATCCCCGTCGAAAATTCCCATCTTCGTGTAGAGGCTCCCCGGCCGGATGTTGCTGATCAAAAAGCCGTCGGGAACCCCGGCGGTGAAATAGGGTCGAACCAGCGCCTGCCTGAGGAGACTCCCCATGTCCTGGAGTCCCTCATCGATCTCGCTCCGGCTCAGAACAGTCGTGCCGGGCGCAACCCCGGGCGCCGCAGCCGGAGAATGCGGCAGGATCGGCCCTTCCTTCGTTTCCACAATCTTGAGGGTCCGCTCCCGATGGTTGACAAGGAGATCGATCGCATTCCGCTTGATCCGGAGCACTTGCACCCCCAACAGAATATCCCCGGCTTTCACGAGCCGTTGTTTCCGCGTTCCCTTCTCTTCGATGATCGCAAATCCGTACATGGCCTCACCGGCGACCGTGCCTCGAAGTTCGATGGGCAGCGCGATCTCCTGCTGCTGCAGGGTGCCGGCCTGCCTGTCCGTCATCCTGCTGGTTGTCGTACCGAAGAGGTTTCGCTCGGGGATGACCCGATAGGCGTCCGCCGGCTCGCGGACTGGCGCCGCCGAGCCTTTCTCCAGCGCCGCCGCGGCCGGTCTCGTTCGTATTAGCTGGAGTCTCAGGATGCTGTAGAGAATCCCTGTCGCCTGATAGAGGATAATGGCGGTCAAGACGAGGATCACCGTCCGCCGGGAAACGAGACCCCGAAAATCGGAAAGCGAAAAACGTAAATGTCGCAACCAGTCCACTAATTTACCCTATTTATCACATCAATCGCGTTTTCGGATTGTCGAGAGTGCCGCTGATGTTCAGCGTCAGCCGCCTGTTGCCCTGCGCCGGCATTTCGATCGTGCCGCTGAGGTCGATCCGGCTCTCCCGAAATTCATCGGCGATAAGGATATTCCCTTTCAGCGAAGCGCGGAGCGTCTCTCCCGTCAGGGTGAGTTGGGTGATTTTTATCGTCCCGTTCAGGATTCTGAGCTTTCCCTCGATCCTGCTGAAATCGATCTTCTTGAAATCGAGGAAGCCGTCGGCAAGCGGAAAGACGCCGTTGGTCAGAGTGAAATCGACGTTCCCCGTCGAGTTTTTCAGTGTCTCCTTAGTCCCGTTCAGGGAAACGGTTCCCTGAAGGGTTCCCGTGATCCGGCGGGCCAGCGCCTCCTGGAGCCAGGCGCACCTCTCGATCCGCACATCCCGAAGAGTTGCCTCCGCGCTGAGCGGTCCCCGGAGAGAAAAGAGTCGGGGGAAATCGACCCGACCTCTTGCTTCACCCCCGTAACCTTTCGCAGCAATAAGGAACGCCAGCTCTCCTCTCAGCAGAGAAAATCCCCGGGGCCGTACGCTCAGGATGTCAGCGTGGAGGGTCGCCTCCGGACGGCCGCGATCGCCGATGGTGACATTCGAAGCCGACAACCCCGGCGGAAAGGACGGTCGGATCGTGTCGAGGGAAATCAAAGCCCGGGGATCCTGTGCGGCCGCCGCCTTCACGTAATCGGTAAGCGCCTCCCCGGGGAAGCGGAGATAGAGGAAAAAAAGAAGCATGGCGATGCCGGCCAGGATGTACCCTGCAATGGCCCGGTTCGACTTCGATCTCATCTCAGCGACTCCCGGTTGGCGGCAGCTGATAGGTAAAGACCTGGATCAGTGCGCTCAGATATTCCGGCGTTTCCTTCATTTTGTAAACAGAAGCCCTCCGGATTCGGACCATCTCCTCCGGCGATTCCACAAGATAGAGAAAATCGACCAGTTGCTTCATCGTCACCTTATCGAGCTTCATCTCCACGGCGGTCTCTTCGTAGACCCCCGCCGGGGAGGACTTGAGCGGATTCATGGAACGGATATTCGTCTTTACCGCCGCCTCGTCGGCTTTTTTTTCCAGGAAGGAAAAAAGGGCAAACCCCGGCGGCCGACGTTCGATCGACCGCCTGATCTTCTCCGACCTTTGTCTCAGGACTCCGTACTCTGCCCCCAGGACGGACAGCTCCCGGAGGGTTTTCTCGTTCGCGACGATGGCGCTGCGCACCTTCTGCCGGGCCTCAATGTAAGGGGCGACGGCGAACTGGATCAACAGGGCCGCGCTTACAAAGACGAGGCCGGCCGTCACCGTGTATTTCTGACTTCGCGTCAGCTGATCCCAGAAATGTCTCATTTTTTAAGCGTCAGTTTCAATTCAAATTCAACCCCGCTTCCCTGCTTCACCGCACCGGTTGGGCCGATTGCTGCCGCCTGGAAGGTTTTCGAATTCGCAAACGCCTTCTTGAGCGCACCGACGGCGTCAAAATTTCGCGCCTCCCCCTTGAGGTCGATCGCATTCCCGTCGAGAGTGAAAGAGGTCAGGAGAAGGTCGGCGGGGGCAAGCCCCGAGATCTCCTTGAAGAGGTCAAGGATCGTCGCCTCCGTTGCCGCATCTCTCGTGCCGGCCGAGAGCTTTCGCGCTTCGAGGATCTTTCCCCTGAGTTGCGCCACCGGATCGACGATCCGCTGCGCATCCGGATCAATGTTTCTATATTCCAAGCCGACGTCCCGCTTCAGTGCGGCCAGGCGGAGCCGGGCGCCGTAGTCGTCGATCCCGATCTCGATGCCGAGCAGGCTCAGAATAACGAGGGCCGCGACGGCCCCCTTCTTCAGACGATCCCTGAGCTCCCCGTAACCGCTGCGCGCCTCGAATGCCCGCTGCCGGAAATTGAAGCCGCTCCCCTTGGCCATGGGCCTTGCCGCCAGGGCAAGCGCCTGATCCATGAGAGACGGATTCCATGAGCGCCGGAGGGTTTCATCCATCTGAATGCCCCGCATTGCGGCAAGGTCTGTCGCTTCGACGGAAACGGCAAAAAGTTCTTCGATCTGCTCCGCAAGTCCCGGGGTCCTTGAACCGCCGCCGGTCAGGATGATCCGGGAGGGCGCCTGGGCAAGGCGGCCCTGCCAGAGAAGGTACGCCTGGGTGTTCTTGATCTCGGTCAAAAGACGGGCGCTGCACTCCACAATGGCCGATGCCGCCTCTCCCGGGAGTTTCCCGTCTTGCTTCATCCTCTCCGCCTCGGCTGCGCCGATTTTCAGGGACTTGGCCACCGCCCCGGTTACAGTCTCCCCACCGAATGCAAAATGGCGGAGGTGGAGTATCCTCCCCTTTCCGGTAAAGAGAGCCGTCGTATCGCGCGCGCCGATGTCGATCAGAAGGGCGCTCTCCGGAAAACCGGGATCCTCCATGAGGCGAGAGGCGAGCGGGACGGCGTCGATGTCGATAACGGCAGTCTCCCGGACATATCCGGCGAGGAGCGCACTCCGCTCGCCGACAATGGCACGGGGGGCGAGGGCCGCGAAGATCTCCGCCTGCGACTTCCCGCCGGTCTGCGTGTAGTCGATGAAGACCGTATCGAGAGGCGTTTGAACCACCGGTTCGAGGGCAAAGGCGATCGTCTTGCGGATCTTCCGGTCATCGCGAAAAGGAAGCCGTATCTCCCTGAACGAGAGAGCCCCGGTCGGGAGCGCCGTCACGCAGAGCGCATCGCGGAAGATCCGATCGGCGAAAAGCCGTCCCAACGCCTTTGGCAGATCGCCGGCCGCGGCAATATCGATCAGGTCAAAGCCAAGCACACGGTATCCGCCTCGGAACCCACGTGAAAGGAGGACCGCTTTGACGCTGCCGCCGCCGATATCGAGGCCCAGGATTCTCTCGGGCATCACTCCACCTTCCAAGACAACAACTTGACTACTCTCCGATTGGATTCCCTCTTGATCACACCCGTAATCCTCTCGGTGACCCGTCCCTGGAGGCCGACCGCCGTGATCCTGAAGATCCCGCTCTGGACCGTGATCAGGCCTGCGGGGATGTTTATCCCGGCTGCCCGGGGGAGCTTCAGATACCAGCTGGGATCGCCAAGATTGTTCCGCTCATCCCGCCGGTACTTGTCGAGCCGCTCCACCTCATCGTCCGTCATCTCCTCCGCCAGCGCCCGAAGGACATATTTCGGGGCGGTATTGATGTTGATCCGCCCGTCGCCGAAAACGGTCAGACACCGGGCGAGACCGGGAGAATCCCCCTGACCGTAAAACAGTTCGCGGGTCATTCCCTTTACCATCAATAATTCCTCAATGCAATCGAGCGGAGCATTCTTGACGGCGTACGGCCTTTCCAGCGCCGCATAGAACGCCCCCTCCGCACCGGCGCCGGTCACCTCGTTGTCCGCATCGATCCAGTCCTTGATCGCCTCTATCAGTTCGACGGCCCTGCTCCTTTCCAGGCGGAAATACGGGCCGGTGAGAAGCCGCAGAAGGAGATCGCGGATCAGAGGATTGTAAGCGCTGCCGCTGACGAGGCGGTTGACGGCAATCCTTCCTCCTTCGTCCTCGATCGTCAGCCTGAAGGAACTCGAGTCGAAGAAGCGCTCGGATTGGAGGGAGATCATCTCGGTGTTCGCCCACAGCTCCGTCAGGGCGTCAAACGCGTTTTTATCGGCCAAGAGGAGCGCCTCGCCCACGTGGAACCCGGACTCGGCGACATACCGGAGCCGGATCCCGTCGCTGAGGTTTGCCGCCTCGTAGACCCCGGAGCGTGTGTCCCGGTTCATCTGGATGGTCAACGCCACGATGATGCTGATCATCAGAAGGACAAGGATAAGGGCGATGCCCCGCCGGTTGAAATATCGCGATCTCATGGCGTCTCCGGACGGTTGAAAGGGAGACGGACCCGGGTCATGAAGAGATGGGGGCGTTTGGGGTCGGTCTCGCTTATCATGCTCAGGCGGATCAGGACCGCGGCCGGGACCCTTTTCTTCTGCATCTCGACGACCGTGGTTCCGGAGTCCCAGGATTCGTGTTCCTTGCCCGATTCGTCGTAGAAGGTGTATGTCAGGGCCTCTACCCGGTTGCAGAGGAGAAATCCGTCGGAAGGGAAGGGCTCCTTTTCCGGATCCCGGTAGAGGCTGTCACTCCGCGAGAGGGTGTATCCCTCCTTCCCCTCCTCGATGCCGTACTCGATGACGGAGATCCCGTCCGGCGCATCCTTGTCGCTGAAGGCGATATGGGCTGAGGAACGGAAGATGAGGCGTACGAACTCCCGGTTGCCCAGGGTGTACGACTTCGTCTTGAACGTGAACGCCCCCCGCCAGAGGGCTGCCGACTGGAGGTCGCGGGCCATCCGATCGAGGGCGCTCCTTGCCATTCCATAAACCTCGGCATCGGATTGGATTTCGCGGATGATCCGGAAGGTCCCGGTATAGGAGGCGTAGACGGTGGATAAAACGATTCCGAGAATAAGGATGGCGATGAGTATCTCGATCAGTGTGAACCCTTTGAGATCTTTGAAAACCGGATCCCGAAAAATCTCCAATGCGCGCTTCCGGGATCCGATTTTCAAGTTGTTCAAAGGTCTTCTGTTATGATTCACGGCAGTATGACCTTATAGAGGGTAAGGCGGTAGGTGTTGCGCTTCGTCATCCGACTGTTGGTTACCGTAAGGATGATCCTGCGAAGCAACGGGATCTCCTCCACATTCCCGACCTCCATCTGCCACCTGTAGTCCGGAAACGCTTCCCCGAAATCTCCGTCTGCGGCGACCGCCGAACGGGTGTCCGTCGCATCGATTTCCGCCATACGGCTCTGTGCCAGAAGCGAGGCGGTGGTGAGAAAGCGGGAGTCCGAGGCCATCGAGGCGCTCTGGGACTGGGACTGGTACACCGAGACAAGCGCGATGGCCAGGATCGCAATCGCGATCATGACCTCCAGCAGCGTGAATCCTCCTTGGCGGGCAAAAATCCTTCGTGGCTCTCGGCGGTGCGATTCCGGCCGGACCGATCGGCGCGGATCAGAGACCGGCGCCGCGCTTCTCCTGAGCGAAGGGAAAATCGACATCGCTCTCATACACACTCACCGTCTGAAGAAAAGGGTGGAAGACCAGGCTGAAGGTCCGGTCTCCTTTGGTCAGGCGGATGACGGTGGGCGTCATGTACCCCCCCCTGAAGAAGCGGATAACGGCCTCGCCTTCCGTCTTTTTAGCCGCATTGACCTGCCTGATGTCCACTATCCGGATCCCTTCCGGAAGGCGGACCGCCTTCTTGCGGAGCTCCACCCGTCTTTCGGCTGTCGTATCGGCGGTATAGCTCCAGAGGGCCGCCTGATTGAGATCGATGTGGAGGATCGAGTCCGTCCGCTCCCGAACCGATTCGTTCCGCAGCTCGCGGGCGGCGCCGACGAGGCGTCGCGTCGCGACCTTGAGGTCGTCGTTGAGCAACGTATCGCGGACGCGGGGAACGGCGATCAGGAGCAGTATCCCGACGAGCAGCACCACCACGGACAGTTCGATCAGCGTATAGCCCCGGTTATTCACTTTCCCAGCTGTTGATATCCTTATTTTTCCCTTCACCTCCCGGTTCACCGTCGGCTCCGCGGGAAATGAGATCGTAATCTCCGTGTGCGCCGGGGGAGATGTAGACGAAATCATTGCCCCAGGGATCTTTAGGCGCCTTGCCCTTTTCGAGATAGCCCCCCTGCCGCCAGTTTTTAAGCGGCGTTCCCACGGCAGGAGGTTCCACCAGAGCCTGGAGCCCCTGCTCAGTAGTGGGGTAGTTCCCGTTGTCCAGTTTGTAGAGTTTCAGAGCCGTTTCGAGGCTCTCTATCTGTATCCGCGCCTTCGCCTGCCGCGCCTCGTCCGGCCGTCCCATAATCCGGGGGACGATCAATCCGGCCAGGATGCCCAGGATGGCGATGACCACCATCAGTTCGATCAGCGTGAAACCCCTCGCGTTGCGTATCATTTTCCTCATGCCTTCCTCCCTTTATCGGGGGATTATTTATGGGGTCACCCAGCCTTACCGGACGAGCTGGTTCATCTCGAAGATCGGGAGCAAAATCGAGACGACTATGAATCCGACGACGGCGCCCATCACGAGAATCATTGCCGGCTCCAGCAGGGAGGTCACCAGAAGGACGTTCGCCTCCACTTCCCTTTCGTAGGCATCGGCAATCCGGAAGAGCATCGCTTCCATGTTGCCGCTCGCTTCTCCCGCAGAAATCATCTCCACGGCGATGGAGGGGAAGAAGCCGTTTTTAGACAGAGGGGAGGAAAGGCTTTGTCCTTCCTCGACATCCCTGGCCGCCAGAGCGATCTGCTCTGCGAGGACCGTGTTGTTCACCACATTCTTCGCGATATCCAGAGCAGGCAGAAGGGGCACGCCGCTTTGAAGGAGGGTGCCGAGGGTGCGGCTGAATCTCGCCACGGCGATCTTCCTGTTCAGTACGCCGAAGAGCGGGGCCTGAAGCAGGAACCTGTCCCACTGGCGCCGGCCCTGTTTCGTGTTCCGGATGGCATGGCGCAGGCCCACGAACGCCGCGAGGAGGATCGACGCAATGATCCACCAGAAGGCTTTCAGAAAGCCGCTTACCACAATGAGAAAGACGGTGATCCCCGGGAGCGTCTGATGCATCTCCCGGAAGATATTTGTGATGTTCGGCACGACGAAGGCGACGAGGAAAAAGAGCACGCCACTCCCGATAAAGAACATCAGGAGCGGATAGGCCAGGGCCGACCGGATTTTGGTCCTTAATGCCTGCTGGCTTTCATTAAAATCGGCCAGACGGTCCAGGACGAGGTTCATCGTCCCCGAAGCCTCTCCGGCCCGGACCATGTTGATGTAGAAAGGGGGAAAGATGTCGGGAAAAAGGGACATGCTCTGGGTCAGGCTGTTCCCCTCGTTGACCTCGTCCTTGATTCTGGCGAGCGTCTTTTTGAGGATCGGATCCGTGATCTGGGTCACCAAAGCCGACAGGGAGGGAACGAGAGGAAGTCCCGCCCCGATGAGGGTGGCGAGTTGCCTCGTCATTGCGGCCAATTCCCGGAGCCTGACCTTCCGGAAAAGGTGAATCGCCCCGCTCCTCGCGGCCGATTCTTTCCGTTTCCGGTCCGCGGCCTCGACGATTTCCGCCGGGTAAATTTCCGCCTCCCGGAGCTTCTGGTTGGCGGCGGCGATGCTCCCGGCATCGACGATTCCCTTCCTTCTCCGTCCTCCGGAATCCAATGCACTGTATTCGTATACCGGCATAACCCGTCCTGTTTCAGCCGTCCCAAATTCAAGGCGTTTGGGACTTATTGCGAGGGCGTCATTTTTAAAATTATCCGGTAGTTTATCATACTTCCCACCCGATTTCAAGGAGGCCCCCGCTCTGCTTTGCGGGCTTCATTTCATCCACATTTTTGTATGACCGGGGGGAGTACGATACATATTTGTCCTTCTAAAAAAGCCGCCGTCCTCACGCCGGTTAATTATAAACACACATGTATTCAGACACTTATGACATAACGGGGCCTTTGGCATCTCCCTTGCTCTATTCACTGCCAAACGGGATCGCCGCCGGCCGGCGCCTTTCCCCGGAGGCCCCGGGGAGCCAGTCGGTTCCGGCGGCGGGGAACCCGATACACCAAGTTAAGGAGGTACATGTGATCATGAACACCGGAGATACAGCGTGGGTTTTAATGTCATCGGTCCTGGTCCTGGGCATGACGATTCCGGGGCTCGCCTTTTTCTACGGCGGGCTGGTGCGAAGGAAAAACGTCCTGTCCATTTTGATGCAATGTTTTATCATTGTCTGCGTCATCAGCCTGCAGTGGGTCCTGTTCGGCTACTCCCTGGCCTTCGGACCCGATACGGGTCTCGGGATCATCGGCAGCCTGAAATGGGCGGGGCTCAACTTCGTCGGCGGACAGCCGAACGCCGATTATGCAGCAACGATTCCCCATCAGGTCTTCATGATCTTTCAGGCGATGTTCGCCATCATCACTCCGGCGCTCATCATCGGCGCCTTTGCGGAACGGATGAAGTTCTCCGCTTTTCTGATCTTCACCCTCCTGTGGACGACTCTGGTCTATGATCCTCTCGCTCACTGGGTCTGGGGAACGGGCGGCTGGCTCCGGGATCTGGGAGCCCTGGATTTCGCCGGCGGGATCGTCGTCCATGTCAGTTCAGGGATCTCGGCCCTGACGTTGGCGATCCTCTTAGGAAAAAGGTGCGGATACGAGCTGCAGCCTTTCCGGCCGCACAACCTCCCCTTCACCGTCCTCGGCGCGGCCCTGCTCTGGTTCGGCTGGTTCGGTTTCAATGCAGGGAGCGCCCTGGGGGCCAATGAACTGGCCGCCAATGCCTTCGTTACGACTCACATCGCCGCAGCCGCCGCGGGGCTCACCTGGGCTCTCATCGAATGGCAGCACCACGGGGCGCCCACTATACTTGGCGTTGCCACTGGCGTTGTCGCGGGGCTGGTCGCCATTACCCCGGCCTGCGGCTTCGTCAATCCCATGAACGCGATCTTCATCGGGATCCTGGTTTCCCTGTTCTGCTACCTCGCCGTGGTCGTGATCAAGTCGCGGCTCGGATACGACGATTCCCTTGACGCGTTTGGCGTCCACGGGGTGGGCGGGATCTGGGGAACCCTGGCGACGGGACTCTTCGCGGAGAAGGCGGTTAATGCCGCCGGCGCCGACGGGCTTCTGTTCGGGAATCCCCGTCTGTTTTTCGTCCAGTTCCTTCTGGTCGTCATCACGCCGATCTTCGCCGCGGGGATGACCTGGCTTATCTTCAAGACCGTGGACGCCCTTGTCGGGATGCGGGTGGACAAAAAAGATGAAATCGTCGGTCTGGACCTGACTCAACAGAGCGAGTCGGCCTATACCGTGATTGAATGAAACAAAAGAGCCGTATGCATAAACTTTTAGAAAAATCATCACTGAACAGGAGGAAACAATGAAATACATCGTTGCGATCATCCAGCCGCACAAGCTGGAGGAAGTAAAACAGGCGCTCGAAGCGGTGGACGTCAATCTCATGACCGTCACAAACGTTCTCGGACAGGGAAGGCAGAAGGGGTACACCGAGATCTACCGAGGGGCGAGGGAGGTCGGCGGTCTTCTTCGTAAGATCCGGCTGGACATCGCTGTAAACGAGGATTTCGTGGAGCCGACCATCTCTGCCATTCTCAAGGGGGCCAAAACCGGCGAAGGCCAGGTCGGTGACGGAAAAATCTTTGTTCTCGATCTCGCCGACTGCGTCCGAATCAGCTCCGGAGAACGGGGCGGAATCGCCATCGGCTGACCGGCGCCGCCGCGGATATAGAACCAAAACAAAATCTCTGTGAACGAAAGGAAAAACAGCTATGAAAATAAATAGATACTTCATGAGGCGAGTGATGAGAACGGTGAAATGTAACGTGCTTTCGGTATTTTCCTTTTTAAGGATGACACGGTCTGCTTTAAAGATGTTTGCAGTCAGTATGATGACATTCGTATTGTCGGCCGGCATTGCACAGGCAACGTCCTCCACAACCTATTGGACGCCCATGACCCCGGACATACAGGCCTTTGGCGTCCTTCATATCGGCGTGGACAACTATGCAACAATCGGCAAGAGTACAAGCGGCGGGGCAGGTTCCTTCCCGACCGATGCGGGCCTTACCATAGGGGTTCTTCCTTTCGAGAAACTGCAGATGGAGGTCGGCATAGACTACCTGATGCCACAAAATTGGGTATCCGAACAGGTGAGCGGCTTTTCGTTCAACGCAAAGTTAGGTTCGCCGGAAGGTGTGCTGTTTGAAGGATCTCCTGCCCTTTACATAGGGTACTTCGGGGGCGGCTTCTCTCATCACAACGTCGCCAACAACCTCACCAGTATGGACACCTGGTACGGAACTATTGGAAAGACCATACCCTACATCGGTCGGCTTTCGGTGGGTCCCTATATCGGTAACGACAGAACTCTGGTCAACGGTCGCGGCGAGAAGGACAACTCAGGATGGATGGTGGCGTATGACCGGGGTTTCTTTCCTGTAATGGTAAAGGGTAAGGATGGGAAGGAGGAGGTTGATTTCAACAGGATCGTTCTTGCGGCCGACTACGCTTCTGGAAAAAACCTCATCGGTGGCGGTGGTGTAGGTCTGTATTACTTTTTCAATAAGGACGTCAGCCTCCTTACCGGGCCCGTATGGTTCAATGATGAAACTGTCAATGGCCCATGGAAATGGACGATACAGCTTGATATAAACATAGATGTCTTTAGTAAGTTTTTCAAGAAGTAGGGATAAAGGGACGCATTCATGAATAGATCCTACATTTTCCCTCTCTCCAGCGATGCGAAGAATGAAATGAACGGCATGGGTTTAAAGGGAGCTGCGGCGCCGGCCGAACGTGACAGTTCGTTCCTCTGCGGCGGGATATTGGCAAGCTTCTCGTTTTAGTCTCGAGGGGCTATAATTTTGTGTCGCTTACCTCGCGGCAAGCCGCGGGGTAAGCGACAGCTGACCGATTCAAGACGCCTTTTCAAGACGCTCTGCTATCCAAACTTTGATAATAGATTGCCTAGGCACACCCAAACGCCTTGCTTCTTTATCCAGTAATTGAATCATCCACACAGGAAAATCTACATTCACCCTTTTCTGTTCCTGTTCCGGCCGTCTTGCCTTTGATATATCAAGATGTTGGGAAATATCCCCGCCCTCATCAAATTTTTTGTCAAACTCACGAGCTTTCATATAGTTCAACCTCCTCTTTTCTGGATCGTCGCACCGAAATAATTCTTATCGTTTCAGACCGATAAGTAATAACGCCTGACCAATACTTCCCTGAAATATTGCCGATCACCAGAAATCTTGGTTCATCGCTGGTTTTAACTGGTATCTCCATTAAATCAGGATCATTCCACAGGATTTGGGCTTCGTAAAAGTCAATCCCATGTTTTTCCTTATTGCTGTTACTTTTTATCGGATCAAATTCAAATTCCATAGTATAATTATTATACCTTCGGCATACATAAAATCAACAAATTTTTTGTGGGAGCCATTTATTTTTTCTTCCTCCACCTACCTCCGCTCCTTTCGCGCAATTTCATTTCATAAACGTCCTCCCCTGTGATATGAGAGGTGGGAAAAAGCGGAACACCCTGGAAGGTGTGAGAGAAATGACGGAACCATCGAAGAGCGGCATGCCCAAGGAAAATCCATTTGAACGCCGCATCGCCAAGATCGCCGGCGATCTTGGCATCGGAAAGGCGCAGGTCGAAGCGACGGCCATGCTCCTTGGCGAGGGGGGGACAGTCCCCTTCATCGCCCGTTACCGGAAGGAGGTCACCGGGACCCTTGACGAGGTCCAGATCACCGCGATCCGAGACCGCCTGGCCCAGCTCGTGGAGCTTGACAAAAGGCGGGAGGCGATCCTCAAATCGCTCGCGGAGCGCGAACTCCTCACCGATGAGCTGAAAGGCAGGATCGATGCCGCAGAAACCCTCGCCGTCCTCGAGGATATCTATCTCCCCTTCCGTCCCAAGCGTCGGACACGGGCAACCGCGGCCCGGGAGAAGGGTCTCGAACCCCTTGCCCAGCGCATTTTCCCCCAGGAGGAGGTGTTCGACCCGCTCGCCGCGGCCTCAGCCTTCGTCGATCCCGAAAAAGGGGTCGTCACACTGGAAGAGGCCCTGGCTGGAGCCAGGGACATCATTGCCGAATGGGTGAACGAAAACGAACAGGCCCGCGCCCGGATGCGGGCATTTTTTGCGGACAAAGCGGTCTTTCAGTCGCAAGTGATTCCGGGAAAGGAAAAAGAAGGGAACCGTTACCTGGACTACTTTGACTGGGAAGAACCGGCGGCTAAAGCCCCTTCACACCGGATCCTTGCGATGCGCCGGGGCGAGAAGGAAGAATTTCTCACTCTCCGCGTCATCCCGCCCGAGGCGGGAGCTCTTTCACTGCTTTTAGCCCTTTTCGTCAAGGGAGACGGTCCGATCGCCGAACAGGTGCGGCTGGCCGTTGAGGACTCGTACCGGCGGCTCCTGGCGAACTCGATGGAAACGGAGATCCGCATGGTCTCTAAAAAACGGGCCGATGCGGAGGCGATCCGGGTCTTCGCCGAGAATCTCCGCCAGCTCCTCCTGGCGCCGCCCCTCGGTCAGAAACGGGTCCTCGCCCTCGATCCCGGTTTCCGGACGGGATGCAAGCTCGTCTGCCTCAACGCCCAGGGAAGGCTCA
>CAZINF010000069.1:0-16861 GCA_964540555.1 uncultured Syntrophus sp.
GGAAAAGCGTGGGCATATTCCCGGCGGCGGCGTTGTGACCGGCGTCGGTATCGTCCTTGGGAAGGACTGCATGATCTTCGCCAATGAAAACCGGGTTGCGGCGGGGAGCTACTTTCCGATCACCTTGAAGAGGCACATGCGGGCCCAGGCAATCGCCGAGCAGTGCGGCCTCCCCTGCATCTATATCGCCGATTCCGGCGGCGTCAACCTCCCGCTGCAGGTCGGCAGCTTCGCGGACGACGGCCATTTCGGATCGATGTTCTACAACATGTGCCGGATGTCGGCCAAGGGGATCAAACAGTACACCCTCTCCACCGGTGGAAACACCGCCGGCGGCGCCTACATTGTCTATCTGGCCTCCGAATCGATCATGATCGAGAAGATGGCCTACGCCTTTCTGGCCGGTCCGCCGATGGTGAAATCGGCGATCGGCGAGACCGTCTCGATGGAGGACCTCGGAGGCGCCTATGTGCATACGCAGCATTCCGGCGGTTGCGATCACCTGGTCCGGACGCAGGAGGAGGGGATCGCTAAGCTGCGGGCGATGATGGAATTCGAACCCAGGCAGACTCTCTGCATCGAACGGCGGGAGACCCGGGAGCCGCGACACGATTACCGGGAAATGATGCAGTCGACCCCGAGCAACACCTATCAGCACATCCAGATCCGGGAGACGATCAAGTGCCTTGCCGACGACAGCTATTTCCATGAATACAAGGCCGACTATGGCCTGGCGCGCGGCGAATCGATCGTCTGCGGAAAGATGTGGCTCAAGGGGATCCCCATAGGGGTGATCGCCTCGAACGCAAGCGGGGTGATCTACATCGAGGCGGCCCGAAAGGCGACCGAATGGATGATCCGCTGCGGCAACTCCCGAATCCCCGTCCTTTTCCTTCAGGGATCCCCCGGGTACATGGTGGGTAAGGCCGAGGAGTGGGGCGGGATCGGCAAGTACGGCGCCGACATGGTCCGCGCCTGCACCTGTCTGGAAGTCCCCAAGGTCACCTACGTGATCGGGCCCGACCACGGGGCCGCCAATTACGGGATGTGCGGCCGTGCTTTCAAGCCCCGATTTGCCTTCACCAACATGCGTGGCCGGACGACAGTCATGTCCGGCGAGACGGCCGGTTTTATTTTGGAGACGGTCCGGCGGAAGAACGTCACGGAAAAAGGGGAAACGGTGAACGAAGAGGAGATGGCGCGCTTCCGCCGGGAGATGCGGGAACGCTACGACGAGGAGGGACACCCCTTCTATACGGGGTCGCTTCTGTTTCACGACGGCGTCATCGCCTTTTCCGAGGCGCGGAACGCTCTCGCGCGGGCGTTCGAGATCGCCCTCCATGTTCCGATCCGCGAGTCCGTCTGGGGTGATTTGAAAGTCTAAATGGCGACTCATCATGAGGAGGTGGCATGGCTGACATTCTCTTGCAGGAAATGACGGAGGACGGCATCCTGATCCTGACCCTGAATCGTCCCGAGGCGATGAACTGCTTCAATTTCGATCTCCTGGCGGCGCTCGCCGAGGTGATTCGCGAAGCCAATTTCGACACGGCGCTCCGCTGCATCGTCATCACCGGCGCTTCCGGGGGTGATCCGAAGAAGGCCTCCTTTTCAACCGGGGCCGATCTGAAGGAGCGCAAAGACATGATCCCGGATCAGGTCCGGCGGTATGTCTTTACGATCCGGAACACTTTCACCGCTGTCGAGCAGGTGCGCGTTCCCGTCATCGCCGCGATAAACGGCTTTGCCTTCGGCGGAGGAATCGAGCTGGCCCTGGCTTGCGACATCCGCATTGCTTCGTCTGCTGCCATCATGGGGCTCACCGAGACGAGCCTCGCGATCATTCCAGGGGCCGGCGGCACGCAGCGGTTGCCGCGGATCATAGGCATCGCAAAGGCAAAAGAGATGATTTTTACCGCACGGCGGATCGATGCGAAAACCGCTCTGGACATCGGTCTTGTGAACCGGGTTGTTGAACCGGATCAACTCATGCCTGCCGCGCTGGAGATGGCCCGGGAAATTGCCAAAAACGGTCCGATCGGTGTCGCCCAGGCAAAATTCGCCATCAACAACGGCATGGAGGCCTCTCTTGGCGTGGCCTTGCCTCTGGAATCGAAGGCCTATGAGGCCACCATCCCGACGAAGGACCGCCTGGAGGCCCTTGCCGCCTTTGCGGAAAAGCGCAAACCGGTCTTTAAAGGGGAATGAACGCTATCCGCTTTCTTCACCATTGCCTGGGTTATCGGCTGGGGATCGTGGGGTACGGGGAGGCGCTGTGCCTCCAGAACCGCCTCAACCGGGCCCGCTTTCGGGAAAAGATCGTGGATACACTCCTCCTTCTGCAGCATCCTCTGGTGATCACCCTGGGGAAATCGGGCAAGGCGAATAATGTGCTCGCCCCCGAGGCAGTACGCGCGAAAAACATTCGGATCATTGCCACCGACCGGGGAGGCGATGTCACCTGCCACGGCCCCGGCCAACTGGTGGTTTACCCGATCCTGAACCTGCAATCTCACGGCCTGGGTGTCAGCGGTTACGTATGGAACCTGGAAGAGGTGATCATCCGAGTTCTTGCTCGCTGCGGCATCGTCGCCGACCGCGAGGAAAAACTCCGGGGGGTATGGGTTGGACAGGAAAAGATCTGCTCCTTGGGCGTACGCCTTTCGAACTGGGTCAGCAAACACGGACTGGCGCTGAACGTCAACAACGATCTGGCCCCATTTAGGCTGATCAACCCATGCGGGACCGGCCGCCCGATGACTTCCATGGCCAAGATCCTGGGACGACCGCAGGATATGGAAGAGGTTGAGTCGCTGACACTGAAGGCCTTCGCTGAAGTATTTCAGTTTTCCCTGCGAGAGGCGCCTCCAGACACGCTGGAGCCTTACCGATGAAGCCGGCCTGGCTGCGCTGCGGACTGACCGATCAGGCGACGCTCCGGAAGACGCGCGGGCTGCTCCGGCGCCACGGGCTGAACTCGGTCTGCGAGGAGGCGCTCTGCCCGAATCTGTCCGAATGCTTCGGCCGGGGCGCCGCCACGTTCCTGATCCTGGGACGCACCTGCACGCGCGCCTGCACTTTCTGCGCCATCCCCTCGGAAGAACGCCCCCCGGTCCCGGACCCGGGAGAGTCGGGGCGGATCGCCACGGCTGCGGCAGAGTTGGGATTGAAACATGTCGTGATCACCTCCGTGACCCGTGACGACATTGCCGATGGCGGCGCCGGCCACTTCGGAGCCGTGGTCGAGGCGGTGAAGCGACAAAGTCCATCGATCACCGTAGAGGTGCTCATCCCGGACCTCCAGGGCGAACGGGCGGCGCTGAAAGCCATCCTGCAAAGCCGCCCGGACATCCTGAATCACAACCTGGAGACCGTTCCCCGCCTCTATCCCGCGGTACGTCCGCAGGCGGATTATCACCGCTCCGTTCGCCTCCTGGAGATAGCCAAGGAGATCGACACGGACACAATCACTAAGTCCGGCCTGATGCTGGGGCTGGGTGAGCAGCGGGAAGAGGTCCTGGCGGCGATGGCCGACCTGCGTGGCGCCTTCTGCGAGATTTTGACCCTTGGGCAGTACTTGCAACCTTCGAAGCGGCACTATCCGGTGGCGCGTTACGTCACGCCCGAAGAATTTGCAGATCTGGGCCGCGAGGGTAAGCGGATGGGCTTCCGGGCGGTCTTCGCCGCACCCCTCGTGCGCAGCTCCTTCCACGCCGCCGAGCTCTTCGCCGAGACCCTGGCCGGCAGCCCAAGAAACCAGCGAGGCGTAACCAATAAAAGAACGGTTCATCCGGTTGATGCGTGCTTTATTCCAAAAAAAGGTGTTATTGACCGCTTTCGTTCAAACAAACGGCACACGGTATCGAATTGGGGTGAGGATTACTGTTTATAATCAAGTCTCTGCAAGTTTGAAACCTTTTTCCCTAAATAGTCTCAAACAGGCCTGCGCGACGCCATCATCATAAAAGATTCCTCGGTCGATGAATGCCGTTTGAAAAAAGTATGTTGTGCTGCACTTTAGCTCACCCAGCGTACAAACATCTCGACGGGATCGCGTTTTCTTTCAAAGTGGTTTACCGGTGAATGAATATCCGGCCATCCCAGAGCAGTTCCCATAATGATCCTCCTACTTTCAGGGATATTAAAAATCCTGCGTATAATTTGCGGATAGGATACAGATGCGGCAAGAGAAATGGTGCCAAGTCCCCTTGCATGAGCCAATAGTTTAAACGTCTGTATGAAAATGCCCACATCAAGCATGGCATATTCAAGAAGGATATCCTTGTCCACGATTACAATGAGAAGGGCGGTGGCATTAAAAAGGGAGAACATGTCTCCATAGTAATTCATCCTTCCGGTTGTATCTTCCCGCGGAATAGAAAGGGATGTAAGAACGCTCTTACCCACATCCACATATCTTTTTTTTAAAATCTCCGGCCATTTTTCCGGCATGGGTACATCCGGTTCCAGTTTTCCCCCGGATATGAGGGCCTCCCTGTTTTCCTTTTTAAAGCGCTCAAGGGCGTCACCTGTAGCCACTACGAATTCATACTGCTGTGTATTCCCCCACGATGGAGCCCATAGAGCATCGCTAATGAGATCCCGGATTGTTTCTTGCGGAACGCTTTCCGGGAGAAAGCTTCTTGTGCTCCTCCTGTTTTTAACGGCTTCGCTTATATCCATGTGTTCCTCCTTATAATCGGATGAGGCTGAAAAATTGTCCTGGGTGCTGAGGAGACCGATCGTCACAAAAATCTCGGCAGGAGGAATTCAGGCTGGCCGTCGCCGGGGAGCCGCGTGGATGCATTCACCATGCACCGCGTGCGCTGCCTCCATCCAGGCCTCCGACAGGGTGGGGTGGCAATGAACGATCTTCCCAAGTTGTTTCGTGGTCAGGCCGGAACGAATGGCAACCGCCGCCTCGGTGATCAATTCCGTTGCATGCGGCCCGATCGCCTGCGCCCCCAGAAGCCGATCGGTCTGTGAGTCCGCGATCCATTTGACGAATCCGCTGTTCTCTCCGGAGGCCAAGGCCTTGCCGAGGACGGCGAAGAAGAACTTTCCCGTGCGCACCGCACGGCCCTGCGCCTTGGCCAACTGCTCGGTGAGTCCGACGGCGCCGACTTCCGGATCTGTAAAGATGCAGGCGGGAATTAAGGTCTCTGCGGAGGACTGACCCGCTCCGCAGGCGTTTTCCGCCGCGGTGACGCCCTGGGCCGTGGCGGCATGCGCCATCTGTGTGCTGCCCGCGGTCACATCGCCGATGGCGTAAATTCCCGCCACTTTGGTCGCGCAGTGGGAATCGATCTCGATGTGTCCGGACGCCGTTGTTTCGAGACCGGCCTTTTCCAGTGCGAGACCGGCGGTAGAGGGTTTTCGCCCCACCGATACGAGCATCATCTCGGCTGAGATCTTCTGCCCGCTCATTTCGCCGGTCACGCCTGCGGCGTCCGCCTGAATGTTATCCATAGCTTTTCCCGTCAGGATCGTGACGCCGAGCAAGCCTTCCATCGTTCTGCGCAGTTCGCGTCGAACATCCGCATCGAGCAGGACAAGGATGTTTTCAAGCATTTCGGCGATCGTGACCTTCACGCCCAGATGCGCCATCATGCAGGCGAACTCGCAACCGATCACTCCGCCGCCAAGCACGATCAGGCTGGCGGGGAGCCTGCTGAGCTCCAGAAATTTCCGGCTTTCTACGATCCGTTCGTGCGTCGGAACGAAGCCGGGGACTGCCGAGGTGGAACCCGAGGCGATGATGACGCTTTTGGCTTCCAGAACGGCTGTTTCCACACTCTCGACTGCGATTCGATTCCGGGACAGAAAGGAGGCAGTCCCCCGGAAGATCTTCACGCCATTGGCTTTGAGGAGCTGTTCCACTCCCCCGCTGAGCCTGCTGACCAGGGTATCCTTGCGCTTCATCATGGCCGCGTAGTCAAACGTGCAGGCTCCCGCGGTGATTCCCATGCTGTCTGCATACTTGATCCGGTGATAGAGTAAGGAGGAAGCGATCAGGGTTTTGGTGGGGATGCAACCCCAGTTCAGGCAGGTCCCGCCAATGCGTTCCTTCTCCACGATGGCGACCGTGGCGCCCAACTGCGCCCCGCGTATTGCTGCCGGATACCCGCCCGACCCGGCGCCGATGACCACGAGATCAAACTTTTCCATGATTCAAGCTCCGAATAATTGCTCATCCGCCATAAAATACCCTCCAGTCTTCCTGGAACCGGTGAAGACGATCTCTCCTTGCTCTTTCAATTTTTTTAACCAGCGTTCGACGGTTCTTTGAGGGATATCCAGGGCGGCGGTAATTTCCGTGACATTGCTGCCGGGCGTATTCTTATGGAAAATTTTCGCAAGCCCTCTGTTTCGCGGGATGGAGCGGTTTTCCGTAAGCAGGTTCTTGATGTTCAGTCCCTTCTAATAGTTCCTATTTGTTGCATCTTTTAAATCGAATTCGATAGTCGCTCTGGTAGCCCGATCCGCGGCTTTGTATTTGAAGGACAGCATATGACTCCAAAGGGATCGAATTGTAAAGCAAAATAACAATCACACTGACGCAAGCTAACGAATCTGCCCTTGCTCAATCTGGAAAAAGTATCTCAAATTCCCTGGGGTTTACAATGTTTATGCCCTTATAATTCTTCAGAACCAACAGGTCATCGTCCCCGGTAACAACGTAGTCTGCAACCGCATCCACGGCGCAGGCCAGAATCGAGTTGTCATCCGAATCTCTGCAGACAGGCGCAATTGAATCAGTCTGCCCGAGAACTTCCTGCGCTGCCTCAGAAAGAATAATCAGTGCTTCGGATGTTTCATGAGGAGAGGTGGCAAACTTATTCTTAAGGACACGCTTAAATTCTTGAAGTATGCCATTGCACAAAATCAGGTCAAACTGCCGTCTGCGTGCCCGGATCAGGAGCTTGGCGCAGATTCCCTCCGTAAGGAAAGCGGCGATAAGCACGTTCGTATCGAAAACGGCTTTCACGATACCGCCTTAAAAACATCCTCTTCGGTAACAACACCGGCCGCCTTAGCCTTGGTGGACAGTCTCTTCTTTATATTGCGCAACTTCGTCTCCCACAGGAACAATCCCAGGGATTCTTTTACAATGTCGCTCTTGTTCCTGCCCATTGCTTTGGCAATGATTTCAAGTTCCGTCGCCATGGTATCCGGCAAGCTTACTGACAAGACGGTTCTCATAATTTTTACCTCCTGCACTACAATACACTACATATATGATTACGTCAAGTGAATTCTTTACGTCATCGCTTGTTTCGATCCGTATTCAACAGGATGTTCTGGAGATCCAGATTCAACATTTGTATTTGTTGTGAGTAAAGTCAATTTTGATAAGGAAAAGCCAGGATCTGTCAGTGACAGGGATTTCCGACGTTGGCATAAGCTTTAAAATTCAATTGAAGAACAGGAGCGTCCTTCGTATGCCGGCACCGTGAAAAAGAAATGCCCTGGCGCGCCGGGAAAAGCCCGATGAATCCGGTTGTTGAGAAGCCAACCCGACAGACTTGGCCGACCGTCGGAACCAGGTTTTGCATTTGTGCGGGTTATCATATAAGTGAAGCCTGAACAGGCGAGAACTGTCAATTCGATCAACCGTGGGAAGACCATCATTGTGAAGGCAAGAAAAGAATCGATCATCAACCTCCTCTATCGAGGACCGCTCGACGCGGTTTTGGCAGAGGTGATGCAATGGCCGCCCCGCAGGGCGATTTCCCCGCTGATCGCCTGCCTTTTCCATGGGGACGAAAAGGTCCGGTGGCATGCCGTATCCGCGTTGGGCGCGATCACAGCGGCCCTGGCGGAGACGAACACGGAGGCCGGCCGCAACGTTGTACGCCGTCTGATGTGGAGCCTGAACGACGAGTCGGGAGGCATCGGCTGGGGAGCGCCGGAAGCCCTGGCGGAGATTATGGCCATCCACGGAGGGTTCGCCGAGGAATTCGGCCATATGCTGGTGGCCTATATGCGTCTCGACGGTTGCTACCTCGAACTCCCCGCCCTGCAGAGGGGCCTGATGTGGGGCCTGGGAAGGTTGGCCGGGACCAGGCCCGACGTTCTCAGGGCCTGGGGCGCCCCGGTCTACCTCCCGCCCTATCTTGATTCCGAGGACCCGGAGGTGCGGGGTCTATCCGCGCGGGCCCTGGGGCTGCTGAAGGTGAACGAGGCCAAAGAGAAGCTCGATGCCTTGAAGGAGGACCCCGCAAAGTTTACCCTCTACAGCGAGGGCGTACTGACGCCCGTGACTGTGGGAAGCCTTGCCGGGGAGGCCCTGAAACAAATTTCGCAAGATTCCTGAGGCTCCGCTTCCCGATCATCCGAGGGCGTATTCATAGCGGCGCTTTGTAAGGCTCAGCGGAGATATTTTTCATACCACTGAAAAACCCGTTTCCACCCGTCAACCGCAGCCTCCGGCCGGTAGCTCGGACGGTCTACCGAGAAGAAAGCGTGCCCGGCATTATCGTACATATGGAACTCATAGGTCTTGCCCCATTTCTTGAGTTCCGCTTCCGTTTTCGCTACATGATCGGGCGAGGGACGCTTGTCCTCTCGGCCGAAGAGCCCGAGCAAAGGACAGCTCAGGTCCTTCGTGTAATCGATCGGATCCACGGGTTGGCGAGGCGTAAGCCCCGCTGAGCCCGCCGCTACACCACCGCCGTAACAGTTGACCGCGGCGTCGATCCCCTTGAGCGTGCAGGCGGCCAGGTAGACTTGCCGGCCTCCG
Source organism: uncultured Syntrophus sp. (assembly GCA_964540555.1). Lineage (GTDB taxonomy): Bacteria > Desulfobacterota > Syntrophia > Syntrophales > UBA5619 > JAKAFS01. Next base: position 8,744 of record CAZINF010000069.1, read on the forward strand.
GAACAGTAGCCGATGATGCCTACCTTGCCGTTGAGATAGGGCAGGGTGCGGAGATATCTGATGGAACCTTCGACATCTCCCATGATGCGGTTGTCCGGCATGCCGCCGGCGTCCCGCACGCTGGCGCTGTTTGCCTCGGGTGTGCCTTTGCCTTCGCGGAACTGCAGATCCGGGCAGACGGCGGCATAGCCGTGATGGGCAAACTTCCGGGTGATCTCCATGGTCGCCTCGTCCCAGCCGGGCATATGATGGATGACCACGACCCCGGGATAGGCGCCGGGTCCCGTGGGTCGCGCCAGGTACGCATCGATCATGTCGCCCTCGTGCCCGCGCAGCTGACTGGTTTCGGCGGACATGGCGCGATAGCGTGTCCTGCCGGCCGGCGCCCGGGGCTGCGTCTTTGCCATTGGCTCTGCTGCCAGTGCCGTCCCTGCCGCTCCAATCATCAATCCCCCTACCGCCCCCTCGAAATCGCTCAGGTAGATCAGTCCCCGGGAATCCACGAACACCTGGTTGGTCTGGATCGCTTTCTGGGTGGGAGGCGCCTCCGGAACATAATAGGCCACTTCCCTCGGCGCGACAGGGTCGGAGATGTCCACCACCCGCAGTCCGGCATTGTAGTAGGTTGCATAGATCAGCTTGTCGTCCACGGTTGAGCGGGGTAGTTCGCATGGAGATCGTGACTCCCGAAGCGCAATCCCCGGCGGCGGAAGTCGCCGCGCGGCGTGGGGAAGCGCGACAAGATGCGGGGATTTTGCTCATCCCTGATGTCGATTACCCTGACATACCTGGGGTGCTCCATGCAATCGGCTTCGTTGGCCTCCTCGCTGACCACCAGCAGGTTCCTCTCGGGCAGGGGAAGGGCGGTATGGGCCCACCGGCCGTTCAGCCATTGCAATTAACTGACGAGGAAAGGGTTCTCCTTGTCCGATATGTCCAGGATCCCCAGGCCTTTCGTCTCAAAGAACCCTATAGGTTCCGGATCCGCCGGGTTGACCAGCCTGTAGACGGCCATGCCGGTTCGCGCCGGCGCGGCGCCGACCTGCTCGTTGCTCACGAGCAAGAGGTCGTCGGCCGCCTGCAGTTTCAGGCAGCGGGTTCCGGGGAGCGGGGGGACCTGCTTTACCACCCGGGGAGACCGGGGATCGGAAACGTCAACGATGCTGAAACCCACAGGTCCCTTGAAATGGGCGACGTACAGGTAATCGCCCCGGGCGATGAGCTGAATCGTCACCCCGTGGCCGTTCATGTCCGAATGCCCAACCAGCCGCAGGTTGAGGCTCTCCGCCGGGACTGTTCCGTTTTGGTCTGCCACGCACAACCTCCTTTCCGGCAAGAGATTCGTCCCTTGCCCGCCTGATTTATATGGTGACCTCATTCTGCAGAGCGGCAGAAACCTGCCGCCCGGGGGTGATGATACGGTCTGGCCTGTATTCACAGGCAACCTCCCCGACGTGGAAGCATCCCAGGATCATGAATCGATCGGTCAGAGAGGTAAAAAGTCTGCACATGGGTTTTTCATCTTCGGGATACGGCCCGCTACGCTTACGCCTGTGCACGGTTGGCCAGCAGCGCGACAAGATCCCCCGTTCGTTCTTCGGGAATCGTGCAGGCGGCGGAAAACCGGTGACATGCCTCGGCAAAACCTCCGACCTGCTGCACGGCCCCGGGAACCAACCGCATCAGGTCCGGTCTTGCACCTCTTTCGATGGATCGCTTAAGTCCGGGTGTCACGCGGAAGGAAACCTTGGTCTCCTTCCCGACAAATCCGCCAAGATAGGGATTCCTCTCCGGGAAACGCTGAAATCCAACCACGTAATGCTCCCCCTCCGGGGCGCCGCACCGGATGAGCTCCTCGCAGAACAGACCGATGGCCTTGAGCCCCAGCGGATAGAAGCGTTCCCCGACATCGGTCCAGACGATCCGGCCCTCACGCGGCAGCCCTTCCCGGCGAATCCGGGCCATTTCCCTGGAGAAGCGATCCCGCTGAAGCGCCGCCATCTCGACGCTGAAGGCCAAGGCCCGCTCATCCGGACCGTTCATACAGGCCTCAAGCGCCAGATCGGCGCCGCGCCGGTAGTATCCGTTGACCGCCAGGGCGCTGATCAGATGGTCGACTTCCCGAAGGCTCCGCGCCTGAAAACGGGGAAAGAGCCAGGGAGCGTCGTCACCGGTGTCATATGGCCGCAGATCCCCACGCCTCACGGCCGTATCGAGCAAGATAGCGTTGAGACCTTCACAGCGGCCCTCCGTCATCTGGCGATCGCCCACCGCACCCAGGACGGCAAGGGCCGCCTGGTCTTCATTCCCGCAATCAAGGGCCAGGGCGAAGAAACAAGCCGCAGCGGCGGCCGCGCACTGACTGTCGCCGTTGATGCCGAAGTGTTCCGGGTTGACCTGTCGCAGAGAGGGGAACTCGCCGGCGGCCGGCAGGTGGTGATCGATGATGATCACCCGGGAACCTTCCTGAATATGGCGGCAGATCACATCCGCCGCCTGACCGCCCAGGTCGGCATAAAGGACGAGCCGTCGTCCGGGTGTGTGAATGGCCGGCAGGAAGGCGGGATGGACCCTCTCGATGGGGATGTTCTCCACTGAAAATCCCGCCCGCAGCAAAGATTTTCGGAGGATGGCGCCCGCTGTGATTCCATCGGTGTCATTGTGGTGGATCAGGGTGATCTCCCGGCACGGCGCATCGGCCAGCGACGCGGCCGACGCCCTTATCGCCTCGCGAAAGTTTTCAAGCCGGATGGCATCCATGTTCATTCCCGCCCGATATCGATGCGGTCTCCCCTATCGCGAACGTTGAATCATCAGATTTCAGGTGATTCGCCGGCGGACGGCCGCAGAGACGAACTCGCTCAAAATCACCACGGCGAAAACAGCGAGCAAGATGACGGAGACCTCTTGCCACCTGAACTGATTGATGGCCGAATAGAGTACGATGCCGATGCCGCCGGCGCCGACAAACCCGAGGACGGAGGACTCCCGGATATTGATGTCCCAGCGATAAACGGTGGTGCCGTAAATGACGGGCAGCACTTGGGGAAGAATCCCGATCCAAAGGACCTGCAGGCGAGAGGCGCCGGTACTTTCGATGGCTTCCACAACGCCTGTATCGATTTCCTCTATGGCTTCGGCCACGAGCTTTCCCAGGAATCCGACGGAACGGAACGTAATCGCCCAGATTCCGGCCATGGGACCGGGGCCGAAGACGGCCACGAACAGCAGACCCCACACGACCGTATTGACCGAACGGGACGCCACCAGGATGAAACGGCCGATGAACCAGGTCAGTGAATTAAAGGTGGTGTTGCGTGCCGCCAGAAATGCCACGGGAAAGGCGACAAGAACGGTTGCCACGGTCCCCAGGGTAGCGATGTGGATCGTCTCGATCAGCGGCGTCACCAGCTTCCGGAAATAGCCTGCCTCCGGCGGCCACATCCGGGTGGCCATATCCAGCGCCTGAACATGCGCATCGAGAAGAAAGAACCAGGTAATATCCATGGCGCTGATCGACCAGACGGCGACAGCGACGATCCCCAAATACCAGGCGTAGCGAAGCAGGGTCTGGCGCGGGCTGAAGCGGCGCCAGATCTCGGGGTGTGCGGCGGCGTGCTTATGTGGCGTCATCGCAGTTGATTTCTCACCCAGTTGGAGAAAAACTCACCGATAAATACCAGGGAAATGATGGTGAGCAAAATGGCCAGAGCGAAATCATAGTCATAACGGCTGAATGAGGCGGCCAGGACCTGGCCGATGCCGCCGGCGCCGACGATGCCCACCACGGTGGAGTGGCGGATATTGGCATCCAGCCGATAGATCGACACGCCCAGGTATCGCGGCAGTGCTTGCGGCGAAATGCAGTAGACCAGCAATTGAGGGAAGCTGGCCCCGGTGGCGCGAATGGCTTCCAACTGCCCCGGCGGCATATTTTCGATGTCTTCGGCCAGCATCTTCGAAATGAAGCTGATGCTGGAAACAAGCAGGGTCAAAACGCCGGCCAGGGGGCCAAAGCCAAAAATCTTGACGAAAAAAATCGCCACGATGATTTCATGAAAGGTTCTCGAAAGGATAATGAAGCCTCGCGCAGCCAGATAGACGGGCTGCGGGACCAGGTTCCCGGCGCCGCAAATCCCCACCGGCACCGCCAGGATCATGCCGAAAAAACTGGCGGCCAGCGCCATCTGGACGCTTTCCAGCGTCCCCCGGAAGAGAAGACTCCAACGGCTGAAGTCGGGAGGCAGCATCCAGACGATTATGTCGACGGCGCGCGGGACACCGTCGGCCACCCGGCCCCAGTTGATCTCCAGGGTTCCCATGGACCACAGCAGATAGGCCGCCGCCAGAACGGCAAGCCCCTGCCGCACCCAGGGATTTTCAATGGTTCGAATGCGCTGCCATTGGGGTGCATTTCCGCGATCTGTCGACGATGGCGTGGTCGTCATGCAAGCGATTCTCTCAGCATGCTGTCTTTGCTCTCGGAATGCGGCTTATCCGGTTTTCCGCTCTCGCCTTCGGCCTTGCGGATCGTCGTGCTCCAATCCTCTTCCCCGTAGATCTCAGTCAGGACCTGGGCGGTGACCTGCCCGGGCGGACCGTCGAACACGACTTCGCCGCCGCGCAGGCCGATAATGCGGTCGGAAAAGGATTGCGCCAGCCCGACGTCGTGGAGATTCACCAGCGCCGGCGTGCCGCGTTCATGGGCCAGTTCGACCAGGATGCGCATGATCTGCCTGGACGTCTTGGGGTCCAGACTGGCCGTGGGTTCATCCACGAGCAGCAGATCGGGCTGCTGCATCAGGGCGCGGGAGATGCCCACCCGCTGACGCTCGCCGCCGGACAAGGCATCCGCGCGGGTGTTCTGATAACCGGAAAGCCCGACCCGTTCGAGCAGGGCAAGGGCGGCGGCGACATCCTCGGGCGGGAATCTGCGGCTGTAGGTCCTCCAGAATCCGACGTAACCCAACCGGCCGGAGAGGAGATTCTCCATCACGGTGAGGCGCTCCACCAGGTTGTATTCCTGAAAGATCATGCCCATCCGCCGACGCGCCTTGCGCAGGTCGCGACGACTCAAGGTCAGAATATCCACGTCGTCAAGCATGATCGCACCGGATGTCGGTTCGACCAGTCGGTTAATGCAGCGAATGAGCGTGCTCTTGCCGGCGCCGGACGGACCGATAATGGTGACTACCTTGGGTTCGCCGACGGTGAAGCTGATGTTCTTCAGCGCGACGGTGCCGGTGGGGTAGACTTTGGACAGACCGGATATCTTCAACATAGGGGTGGATCCCCGGGGGTAAAGGGTTCGGTCATTGCTTGATCTTTTTCAGCGCGTCCAGCGTATACGCTTCCTTGTTGTCCTTCTGGATGGTGCGGATGATCTCCCAATGTTTCTTGAAGTCGACAGGTATGAATACTTCGGCCTGTTTTCCGAAATCCTTGGCGAGCCCCGTTCCCTTCCAGTCGAAGGTCAGGAACGCTTCACGCACCTTTTTTTGCAGGTCGGGATGCAGGTTGTAGATATACCCGTAGGCGGTGCCCGGAAACTGCTCCGATTCCCAGACGATTCGGACTGTCGAGCGGTCGAACATCTTGCGCTCGATCATGCGCTCCATCACGGTGGAGGCGATCGGTGCGGCGTCGTAATCCTTGTTGACGACCCCCATAATCGAATTGTCGTGTTTGCCCGAGTAGATCACCTTGTAGTCAATGTCAGGGATGATGCCTTCCTTTTTGAACAGGGCCCGCGGCGCCTGGTCGCCCGAGTTGGACGCCGGCGTCACGTGAGCAACCTTGCGTCCCTTCAAGTCCTGGACTGTCTTGATGTTGGAGTCCTTGTGGGTAATCAGCCACAACCGGTATCCCCGGAAGGCGCCGTTCTTGTCGCCCATCATGGCCACGGGATGAAAACCGCCGAGGTTCACGCCGTATATCGTTGCGCCGGCGGCAAAGCCTGAAATATGCAGGCGGCCGGAGCGCATGGCCTCAACCTGCGCCGCATAAGACTCGGGTCCGTACCACTTGACCTGCCTGCCGGTCTTCTTGGCGATGTGGTCCATGAGCTCCTTGAAAACATTTTCATAAACGGAAGGGTCCTCGACCGCGGTATAGGAAAAGATCAGCGTGCCCGGATTGAGCCATTTGCCCGAAACTGCTGGATTGTCGGCGAGAAGATCGCCATCCTCATCACAGTAGCGACTGTCCAGATCCCCCCGATTCTTGCACTGATCTGCCGCTCCGGCCGGCATGGCCATCGCTGAAAAATAGACCAGCACGGCAAGACTCACAACACCGGCCCATAAGGTTCTGCGGAACAACGTTGCGATATCCATAGCCACCCCCCTTTTGTTATTGATCCGGTCTGTCCGATTCTGATTTTGTCCGACAAGGACTTGCTTTTACATGCGCTGATCATAAGAGAAGCGGTCTTCGCATGTCAAGGAGATTCTGCCGTAATCTTGTGTCGTGCGCGCCCTCCCTGATTTTCTTCGCTTTCTCATATAACGTAGATGGAATTGATACATTGATTCGAATCAAACGCTGCCGCTCAAACCGGACGACGATTGCGCCATTCGGTCGCCTGCTCAAAGGCGTGACCCGCCTGCAACACTTTTGCCTCTCCCCAGTGTCTTGAGATTATCTGTAACCCGATGGGCAAATGCCCTCCTGTAAACCCGCACGGGACTGACAACGCCGGGAGACCAGACAGGTTGAAGGGAGCGGTAAAGCGTGTCAAGCGGCGGGCGGCTTGGATGGCTTGAGTCCCCTCGATGGGCGGCGCGGCGATCGGGGTGGTGGGCAGCAGTAAAATATCAAACTTCTCAAAGAACATCTCGAACGGCGGCGACTTTCGATCTGCGTCCGCCCCGCAATCGCATACTCGCTGGAAGTTAACGCCGCGCCACGCGCCAGCCGCTAACGCCGGCTTCGAGACGGACAAGATAATCTTACACAGGAATATCCATCGAAGCAGGATCATGCGGGATCGGTTCACCAGTCGGGATAATTCTTCCGGCACACATCGGAGCGGCGCCGGTCTCTCAGCACACGTGTTTCGCATTCCAGGGCATCGGGGGTCCACAAATATCGCTTGACACACCCGATCCTCCTTCCATATAGTCGCCAAAATCAGGGACTCCTATGAAGAAAATACAACAGACAGGGAGGAACTAAGCGATGATGAAAAGATGTTTAATGGCAGTTGTGGCTGCGGTGACATGTCTCCTCTTGTTCAACCCTCTACCTTCGTGGTCGGCAGCAAAAGGGCCGATTAAGATTGGTTTCCTTGCTCCACTTTCGGGCGGTATGGCCGCGAATGGGAAGGACATGCTGGTGGGTCTTGAGCAGTACCTCGAGGAGATCAAGTATCACGCAGAGAAAGATCCCCAAGTGGATCGTACGCACGGGGTGGTCGAGCAGCCAGCCGCATCAGCCCTTCGGAGAGTGTGCTTACAATACGCTCAAATTCAGAAAGGTCTCCATTGTCGCCTATGATTTTGCGTTCGGATGGGAATGCGCGGGGGGGTTCCATAAGACGTTTGAAGATGCCGGAGGAAAGGTCCTCCAGAAGATCTGGGTGCCTCTGACCGCCCAGGACATGAGTCCCTATCTTTCCCAGATTTCGAAGGACGCCGACGCGGTATTCACCGTCTTCTCCGGCCGGTATACGATACAATTCGTCAAGCAGTACAAGGAATTCGGCCTCAAGGATAAGATTCCTTTGATCGGCGGCGGAACGGTGACCGATGAACACGCCCTCCCCTCGATGGGGGATGAGGCGATCGGGATCATCACCCCGCTCATCTACAGCGAAGTTATCGACACCGCGGTCAACAAGAAATTCGTCAAGGGTTTCCGCGCCAAGGCCAAGAAAGCCGCTTCGTACTATTCCGAAGGGACCTATTCGGGGGCGCGATGGATTGTAGAGGCGATCAAGAAGGTCAACGGGGACGTGGAAAACAAGGCGAATATACTGGCGGCCTTGAAGGAGGTCGAACTCAAGGATCTCCCGCGCGGGCCGATGAAGCTCGACCACTATGGAAATCCGATCCAGAACGTTTAACTCAAGGATCTCCCGCGCGGGCCGATGAAGCTCGACCACTATGGAAATCCGAT
>CAZINF010000070.1:0-16711 GCA_964540555.1 uncultured Syntrophus sp.
TTTCTTATGGATTTTGATTCATATTTTGACATGAAAGCTCCTTTCTGACTGCCCCTGACGAAGTGATTCTATGTGCTTGAGCTCCTTAGCTTAACAGTCGCTTCAAAGTCAAGACAAATTTGACGGCTTCGTAAAAAGACCGGATGCTGCGTTGCGCGTCACCCTTCGTCATTGCGGCGTACGGCAAAGTACGCCTCATTCATCAGGGTTCGCGCGCCTTGCCTGCGGCCTTTTTACGAAGCCGTCCCACTTTCACGACCTTTTTAAGACTTTTTACAGGGTCTATAAATTTTGCTATAAAAAAACTGTAGAAAAACGGTGCTTGACTTTTTTGCCGGTTATGATATTGCACTAATCACTTTTGTCTTGAGACGGCCAAATCGAGGATATAAGAAAGGGGAGTCAATGCCAAAAAACTTCTATACCCTCCTGATTTTACCAAAAAAACACAGCTCGGCAAAGAAAATGAGTCTGTCCAGCACGCTGGTGAAAGGCGTATCCCTTGTCATGATGGGGCTCATCCTCATCATGATGTATTTTACCTATGATTACATCCATATCCGCAGAGAACAGGTGGAGCTGAAGCACCTGAAACAAGCGAATGCAGAACAGAAAAAGCAGATCGACGGACTCGTAACGAAGGTTGACCAGTTTGCCTCCAAGATGGAGGAGCTCAAACAGTTCGATAAGAAGATCAGAATCATGGCGAATCTGGAAACACGCCGCGACCGGGAGCAACTCCTCGGGATCGGAGGTCCGGTGAGCGAAGAGAAACGGTTGCGCTCGCAGTTGGCCAACGATGAAAAGGCAATGATCGACGGCGTCGGACGACAGGTGGACCGCCTCATGGATGAGGCATCCTCCCGGGAGCAGAGCTTTGCCGCCCTGCTGGCCTTGCTGAAAGAGAAAAAATCCCTCCTGGCGGCGACCCCCTCTATGTGGCCCGTCATGGGCTGGGTGACATCCGAATTCGGACGGCGGACCTCCCCTTTCGGCGGCGAGGGAGAATTTCACAAAGGGATCGATATCGCAACGAAACACGGACGGGTCATCCAGGCGCCGGCAGACGGTGTCGTCGTTGAGGTGGCCTACCAACAGGATGTGGGACAGATGATCCGGATCGATCACGGACACGGTATTTCCACCTTCTACGGCCATCTTTCCAAGGCGATTGTTCGTTCCGGTGCAACGGTCAGAAAGGGCGAGAGGATCGGTCATGTGGGGAATTCCGGCCGCAGCACGGGGTCCCATCTGCATTATGCCGTCATGCTCAACGGCGTCCCCGTCAACCCGCGGAAGTATCTGAACTAATTTCCGTTCTCTCTGCACCAAGGATCCATCAACCCATTGAGGTACGAATCGGCCGGTCATGGTACCGGCTTTTTTTAAGGAATTTTATGCTCCATGCCATTTTGAAAAAGCTGATCGGCAGCAAGAACGACAGAGAATTGAAACATCTCTCCTTGATCCTCGAGGAGATCAGCGCCCTCGAGCCGGCCATGATGAACGCCAGCGATGAAGAGCTCAAGGCGAAAACACTTTACTTCAAGGAGAAACTTCAGAACGGCGCCGAACTGGACGATATCCTCGTTGAGGCGTTTGCCGTGGCCCGCGAAGCGGCGCGACGGACAGTCCAGATGCGGCCCTTTGATGTCCAGGTCATCGGAGGACTGGTCCTTCACGAGGGGAAGATCGCCGAGATGAAAACCGGCGAGGGGAAGACGCTGGCCGCAACGATGCCCCTCTATCTCAACGCCCTGGAGGGGAAGGGCGTTCATCTGGTGACGGTCAACGACTACCTCGCCAGAAGAGATGCCGCCTGGATGGGGCCGATCTATCAGTTCCTGGGGATGTCCGTCGGCGTCATCGTTCACGGAATGGATGACGACGAACGGAGAAAGGCCTACCGTGCCGACATTACCTACGGGACGAATAACGAGTTCGGTTTCGACTATCTGCGGGACAACATGAAGTTCACTCTGGACGATTATGTCCAGAGGGACTTTTTCTATGCCATTGTCGATGAGGTGGACAGCATCCTGATCGACGAGGCCCGGACCCCGCTCATCATTTCCGGGGCATCCGATGAATCGACCGACAAATACGCCCGGGTGAACCAGGTGATACCGCACCTGAAAAAGGACAAGGATTACACAGTCGACGAGAAGAGCCGCACCTCTATCCTGACGGAAGAGGGGGTGCCGCGGGTCGAGGAATATCTCAAGGTTCAGAATCTTTACGAACCCAGAAATATAGACCTTCTCCATCATGTCAATCAGGCGCTCAAGGCCCATACGCTCTTCAAGCGGGATGTGGATTATCTCGTCAAAGAGGGGAAGGTCATCATCGTTGACGAATTCACCGGCCGTGTGATGCCGGGGAGACGTTACAGCGACGGGCTGCATCAGGCCCTCGAGGCCAAGGAGCGGGTGAAGATCGAGTCGGAAAATCAAACCATGGCCTCGATCACATTCCAGAATTATTTCCGGATGTACGACAAACTGGCGGGAATGACGGGGACGGCCGATACCGAGGCGGAAGAATTCGGGAAGATATACAAACTTGAGGTCGTCGTGGTTCCCACCAACATGCCGATGATCCGTACGGACTATTCGGACGTGATCTACAAGACGGAAAAGGAGAAGTTCACAGCGGTCATCGAGGAGATCAAGGAATTGCACGAAGCCAAACGGCCGGTGCTCGTGGGGACGATCTCGATTGAGAAATCGGAGCTTCTGAGTAAATACCTGACCCGGACGGGGATCAAACACCATGTGTTGAATGCAAAAAATCATGAACGGGAAGCGGAGATTGTTGCCCAGGCCGGTCAGCCGGGGCAGGTGACCATCTCTACGAACATGGCCGGCCGCGGTACGGACATCAGGCTGGGCGAGAGGGTGGCCGAACTGGGAGGCCTCCATATCCTGGGGACGGAGCGGCACGAGAGCCGGCGCATCGACAACCAACTCCGCGGCCGTTCGGGACGGCAGGGGGATATGGGATCCTCGCGCTTCTACCTCTCTCTCGACGATGATCTCCTCCGGATTTTCGGCGCCGAGCGGATTGCCTCCGTCATGGACAGGATCGGTATGGAAGAGGGGCAGCCGATCGAACACCGGCTGATTTCCAGGGCGATCGAGAATGCCCAGAAGCGCGTCGAGGGGCAGAATTTCGATATCCGCAAGCACCTGCTGGAATATGACGATGTGATGAACCGCCAGCGAAAAGTGATCTATGAGCAGCGTAAAAAGGTCCTCAAGGGAGAGGCGCTCTGGAAAGATGTGGAGGAGATGGTCGAAGAGATGGTCGAAGGGATCGTTCCGGAGTATGTGGATGAGAAAATCCATCCCGAGGAGTGGGATCTCAAAGGCCTCGACGACAGGATTTTCAGACATTTCACCCTGAAGCTCAATCTCGCCGAAACGGGTCGGGATCTCACCCCGGAAGCGACTCAGGAAAAGATTATCGCGGAAGTCACAGCGCATCTTCGAAAGAAGGAGGCGGAATTCGGGATGCCTCTGATGGATTACCTGATGAAGGTGATCATGCTTCAGTCCATCGACACGCAGTGGAAGGAAAACCTTCTTGCCATGGACCATCTCAAGGAGGGGATCGGTCTTCGCGGTTACGGCCAGAAGGATCCGGTGCGGGAGTATCAGAGAGAAGGGTACGACATGTTCATGGACATGATCACCCGTATCAAGGAAGATACCATTGAGAAACTCAGCATGGTCCAGATCCGACGCGAGGAAGAGGTCGAGAGGATAGAAGAGAAGCGACGTCAGGATTACATCATGTCGCGGGGAGAGGACACCCCGGCGTCAGCGACAATCAGGCGGGAAGCTGCCAAAGTCGGTCGGAACGACCCCTGCCCCTGCGGAAGCGGGAAGAAGTATAAGAAGTGCTGCGGCGGGTAGACGCTCTGCGCCCTTTGAAAATCGAGATCCCTCCGCGCGCTGGACATTTTTCGGGGCAGGTCCCTCCGAAAAATCTCCAATGCGCGCTTCCGGGATCCGATTTTCAAAGGGCGCTAACTCGCTATGTGTCCGGCAGACAGAAGGAATTGAGGTTGACCATGAAAACAGAAATGTATCGTGTCCCCGGATTTCTCGCCAACGGGGTTCATGCAGGAATAAAGACGAACGGCGCTCGGGACCTGGCAATGCTCTTCTCGACCCGACCGGCAAAAGCGGCCGGGGTCTTCACGACGAACAGCTTCCAGGCGGCGCCGGTCCTCCTCGATAAGGAGAGGATCCGGGCGGGAATTGCCCAGGCCGTGATCGTCAACAGCGGCATAGCGAACGCAGCAACGGGACCGGAGGGCTTCGCGGACGCCTTGGCCGTTTCGCGGGCTGCTTCACGAGAACTTGGGATTGTAGATGATCTGGTCCTTGTCGCCTCGACCGGTGTCATCGGTCACCGGCTTCCCCTTCGGAAGATCGAAGCCGCGATGAGAGGTCTCGTTGCGGGGCTCCATGTCGACGGGATCCCGGATGCGGAGGCCGGGATCATGACGACGGACCGGTTTCCGAAAATCGCCTTCCGGAATGGGGAGATCGGGAAGCGGGAGGTCACCCTGTGCGGCATCGCCAAGGGGGCGGGGATGATCGAACCGCATATGGCGACAATGCTGGCTTTCATCATGACCGACGCCGCGATCGGCCGCGAGGCTCTGGATACGGTATTTCGACAGTCGGTCGACCGAAGCTTCAATGCCGTCAGCGTGGATGGGTGTATGAGCACCAACGACACGGCCCTCATCCTGGCCAACGGCTTTGCCGGAAATCTGGAGATCACGCAGAGATCCGGAGCTCTGGACCGGTTCAGGGAGATGCTCTCGGCCCTGCTCGCCGAGCTTGCCCGGGGACTCGTCCGTGACGGGGAAGGGGCAACCAAGGTGATCGAGATCACTGTCGAAGAGGCGAAAACGCTCCGCGACGCCAGGCGGGTGGCCTATGCCGTTGCCAATTCGAACCTGGTCAAAACGGCGTTTTTTGGAGGCGATCCCAACTGGGGCAGGATCATCTCGGCGGTTGGATCGGTGGGCATCGACCTTCCTGCCGAGAAGGTCCGTCTTTTTTTCGAAGATGTACCTGTATTTGCGGATGGAAAGGGATGTCCGGACCAAAAAGGGGAGCTGGCCGGGATCATGAAACAGACCGAGATCCGCGTGCGGATCGGACTGGGCATGGGCCAACGGTCCTGGACGGTCTGCACCTCGGATCTTTCCTTTGACTATATAAAAATCAACGCCCATTATCACACCTGAATAAACGAACGAACCGATTTCCGGCTGATTTCGACTGATTTCAGCTTGATTATTTAAGATCTTTATGTTATCAGCCTGCACAATTCACACATCTCCGGATTGCCGGGTGTTGCTTTTCCTTTAAGAGGGAAAGTCCCCGGGCAAGCGGATGGGGATGGCGGAAAAAACAGAGAAGGAGTCCAGTATGGCCAATATTTCCATGAAGTTGTTGCTCGAGGCGGGGGTTCACTTTGGTCACCAGACCAACAAGTGGAACCCGAAAATGAAACCCTACATCTTCGGCGCGAGAAACGGGATCTATATCATCGATCTCCAGCAGACTGTCGGGATGTTTCAGACGGCTTATCAGTTCATTGTGGACACGGTGACGCAAAGCGGCGAGGTCCTCTTTGTCGGTACCAAAAAGCAGTCGCAGGATTCGATCCGCGATGAGGCCGATCGATGCGGAATGCCTTATGTAAACCAGCGCTGGCTGGGGGGAATGCTGACCAATTTCGCAACAATAAAGAAGAGCATCGACCGTTTGAACCATCTTGACCGGATGTTTGCCGATGACAGCATCAAGGCCTTTCCAAAAAAAGAGATCATGGGCCTCCAGAAAGACCGGGAAAAGCTGGCCAAGGTCCTGGGGGGGATCCGGAACATGAAGGGGGTTCCCAGGGGCCTGTTCATCGTCGATCCCAAACGGGAGTCGATTGCGGTCATGGAGGCGAGACGATTGAAGATCCCCATTGTGGCAATGGTGGATACGAACTGCGACCCGGACCTGATCGATTATATCATCCCCGGAAACGACGACGCCATCCGGGCGATCAAGCTCTTTTCCGCCAGGATGGCCGATGCTGTCCTCGATGGAAAGAAACGGTTTGAGGAGCGTCTCCAGGCGGAAAGCGACAAGGAAAGCGGCGGCGCCGCTCCGCTGAAAGCGGAGAACGGGGAAGCCGATGTACCGGAAAGCGTGGAAACGAAAGGAACCGGGCCCGGATCAGCAACAGATCTTAAGGGCAGCGATGCTCCGGCGACCGGACACGGGGATATGGAGAGGGGGAAGGGAAATTGAACATTACATCGGCGATGGTGAAGGACTTAAGGGTCAAGACAGGTGCGGGCATGATGGATTGTAAGGAAGCGCTCACCGCCTCAGACGGTGATCTTGAAAAGGCTATCGATTACCTTCGGAAAAAAGGGATGTCGGCCGCCACGAAGCGCTCCTCAAAGGCGGCAAAAGACGGCGCCATTGCTTCGTACATCCACATGGGGGGGAAGATCGGGGTTCTGGTCGAAGTGAACTGCGAAACCGATTTTGTAGCCAAAACTGAAGGTTTTCAGGCCCTGGCCAAGGATCTGTCCATGCATGTTGCTGCGTCGAATCCACTCTATATCCGGGCGGATGAGATCTCAGAGCAGGCCCTGGAACGGGAAAAAGAAATCTATCGAAGCCAGCTTATCGAAGAGAAGAAACCGGAAAAAATCTGGGAGAAAATAATCGAGGGCAAGCTGAAGAAATATTTCGAAGAGGTGTGCCTGATGGATCAGAGGTTCATCAAAAATACGGACATCACCGTGGGCACACTGGTCAGCAATATGATCGCCAAGACGGGTGAGAATATTGTGGTAAGGAGATTTTCCAGGTTCCAACTGGGCGAGGAGCAGAAGTAGCAGACATGGATCGGCCTTACTATAGCCGGGTAGTGCTGAAATTGAGCGGGGAAGCCCTTTCGGGTAAGGGGTCCTTTGGCATCGATCCCGAGGTCGTGGCAGTCGTGGCGGCCGAAATCCGCGATGTCGCCGTGATGGGGGTGCAGCTCGCGGTCGTCGTCGGCGGCGGCAACATCTTTCGGGGCATGGATGCGGGCGCCCGCGGGATGGGCCGGACCACCGCCGATTATATGGGCATGCTCGCCACGGTGATCAACGGTCTTGCCCTCCAAAGCGCCCTTGAACATCTGGACGTGACGACCCGGGTGCAGACGGCCATCGAAATGAAAGCGATTGCCGAACCGTTCATCCAGAGACGGGCAATCCGCCACCTGGAGAAAGGGAGGGTGGTCATCTTTGCCGCCGGAACGGGAAACCCCTACTTCACTACCGATACGGCTGCGACCCTTCGCGCCGTCGAGATCAGGGCGGATATCCTGCTCAAGGGGACCAAGGTGGATGGCGTTTATGATCGTGACCCGGTAAAGAACATGGATGCTGTAATGTATGAAAAAATAAGTTATACCGATGTGTTGACGAAAAACCTTAAAGTAATGGATGCAACGGCAATCTCCTTGTGCAGGGATAACGGCCTTCCCCTTAGGGTCTTCAATCTTCAGAAGGCCGGGAACATCAAAAGGGTGATCTGCGGGGAAGCCGTGGGAACCATCATCGGAGGGTGAAGTCATGCAGGAAATTATTTTTCAGGAGCTCAGGGAGGGGATGGAGAAGGCGATCAACGCCGTCGAAAAGTCATTCAGTAAAGTCAGGACCGGGAGGGCCTCCCTCTCCCTTCTGGAAGATATCCGGATAGACTATTATGGTACACCGACGCCGATAAACCAGGTGGCGTCGCTGTCCGTTCCCGAAAGCCGACTTATCGTCATCTCCCCCTGGGACAGTTCCGTTCTCGGCTCTATTGAAAAGGCGATCCAGAAATCGGATCTGGGGCTGATGCCCAATAATGACGGTAAACTGATTCGCCTGGCCATTCCTGCTCTGACCGAAGAGAGGCGCAAAGAACTGGTCAAGATTGTCAGGAAGATGGCGGAAGAGTGCAAGGTCAAACAGCGTAACGTCCGCCGGGATGCCAACGAGAAACTCAAGGCGCTCAAGAAGGACAACCACATCTCGGAAGATGAACTCTACAACTTCCAGGAGGAGGTCCAGAAGCTGACCGACCGCTATATCGTAAAAGCGGATGAAATTTTGACGGTTAAGGAAAAGGAGATCATGGAAATCTGAAGAAAGCCGGATGATCCCGCCTGAAAACGGGGAGCCTTCCGGCTCCCCGTTTTGTTTCGATCCGCCTTGAAAAAAAACCGTCAGTGTGTTTATATGAGGATCTTCCCATCCCCCCTTTGCCAAAGGGGGATGGGGATTTTCATGCTTCGTCGAGCCCTCTTCGGGCATGGGGGTTACTCGGAATGAGAAAGCAGTTTTCAGTCAGCCCATACTCAACGCGGTTTATGATGAAAGAAATCGACTTGACAAGACTTCCGCAGCACATCGCCATCATCATGGACGGCAACGGCCGCTGGGCCGAACGGCATGCCATGGGGAGGATCCTGGGCCATAAGAAGGGCGCCGATTCCGTTCGGGCGGCGGTCCGGACCTGCCGCCGGATCGGGATTCGGTATCTGACGCTCTATGCCTTTTCCATGGAGAACTGGCTCCGTCCAGAAGACGAAGTCAGCGCGCTGCTGAATCTGCTTAAGGAATATCTCGAGAGCGAGGTTCAGGAGATGATGGATCAGGATATCCGTCTGGTGGCTATCGGAAATCTGGACTCCCTTGGAGAGCCGATCCGTGGCAAGCTCGATGAGGTGTCGGCGAGAACCTCCGGCAATCAAGGGATGGTCGTCACTCTGGCGCTGAGTTACGGCGGTCGGGATGAAATCGTGGCCGCCGTGCGACGCATGGTCAGCGATGGCCTGGCCGGAAAAATCACCCCGGAAAAGGTGACAAAAGAACTCTTCACCGATTACCTCTATACCGCAGGGCTGCCAGATCCGGATTTACTGATCAGGACAGGAGGCGAATACCGGATCAGCAATTTTCTCCTCTGGCAGATGGCATACACGGAGTTCTATTTTACCGAGATACTCTGGCCGGATTTCGGTGAGCGCCACCTCCTGAAGGCGGTTGATGATTACCAGAAGCGCGAGAGGAGGTTCGGGAGAACGAGTGAACAGCTCAAGACATGACGGCTTCGTAAAAAAATGAACCCTCATTTGAAAAGATGGGCCACCGGGGTGATCGCCGTACCGATCCTCATAGGGATAGTTGCCTATGGTTCGGAAGGGATGTTTACCCTGTTGATCACCATTGCTACACTGGTCGGGATGGCGGAATATAACCGGATGGTCTTCGGTCCAGGTTTCCGGTGGGAGAAAGCCGAGACGCTGGTGGTCGCTCTGTTGATTCTGACAGCGGCTGCCGCCGGAGACAGGGTCCTGCTGACGGCTGTCCTGAGTTTCGCCGTCATGGCGATCCTGATGCTCAACCTGCTCCGGATCGATGAAGAGGGACCAGACATGATCCGCGTAGGCAAGGTGATCACGGGGATCATGTATATCCCGCTTTTAATGTCCCATTTCATTCTGATCCGTCAGACGTCGATGGGGGTTCTCTGGATATTTTTCATCCTGGTTCTGGCCTTTTCCGGGGATATTGCCGCCTATTATGTCGGAAGAAGGATGGGAAAGAAAAAACTGCTCCCAAGGGTCAGTCCGGGAAAGACCGTAGAAGGGACGATCGGGCTTGTCGCCGGGAGCATCGCCGGCGCTCTTCTCTTCAGGCAGTTGTTTTTCCCCCTGCTGTCGGCGCCGCATGCTGTGATCCTGGGGCTGGTAGGAAGCATTGTCGGGCAGCTCGGAGACCTCTGTGAGTCGGCCCTGAAAAGGGCCGCCGGGGTCAAGGATTCCGGCGTGATGCTGCCCGGTCATGGGGGGATTCTGGACCGGTTGGATTGTCTGATGTTTATTACACCATTTGTTTACTATTACCAGGTGTTCATCATTCGATGAAAAGGATTTCCATTCTCGGGTCCACCGGCTCCATCGGTCGCAGCACGCTTGATGTCATCGGGTCATATCCGGATGAATTTACCGTGATGGCCCTGGCCGCAGGCCGCAATATTGCACTCCTAAAAAATCAGATCGAGCGCTTCAGGCCGCGCCTGGCGGCGGTCATCGATGAAGAGCACGCCTGCGAGCTTCGGCGCCTTTTGCATTCCGCCGTGGCAACGGTTGTACGCTTCGGGCCTGAAGGGTATCGGGAAGCGGCGGCAATTTCCGGTGCGGATCTGGTCGTATCCGCGATGGTCGGGGCGGTTGGCCTTATTCCCACCCTGGATGCGATTGCGGCAGGAAAAGCAATTGCTCTGGCCAACAAAGAGACGCTGGTCATGGCGGGCGGCATTGTGCTGCGGGAAGCGGCAGAAAGGGGCGTCCCCATCATTCCAGTGGACAGCGAACACAGCGCCATTTTCCAGTGTCTTCAGGGGCACAGGCGTGAAGATGTCCAGCGGATCATACTGACGGCCTCGGGAGGACCCTTTCTCCATCTCTCACAAAAAGAGCTGACGGCGGTCACGCCTGCCCAGGCTCTGAAGCATCCCAATTGGACGATGGGGAAAAAGATCACGATCGATTCTGCAACCATGATGAACAAGGGGCTGGAGGTGATCGAGGCCGGATGGCTGTTCGGTATTCCCGTGATCGCTATAGATGTTCTCGTCCACCCCCAGAGCATCGTCCATTCACTGGTAGAGTACCGGGACGGGAGCGTGATTGCCCAGCTTGGCGTGCCGGACATGAGGATTCCCATAGCCTATGCCCTTGCGTTTCCCAGGCGGCTTCACCGCCGGGCAGACCCGCCCCTGGATCTCGCTAAAGTGGGGGCTCTGGAATTTCTTACACCCGATCTCGAGAGATTTCCCTGTCTGCAGCTGGCTTACACCGCGGCTGGAATTGGGGGAACGATGCCGGCTGTGATGAACGGGGCCAATGAGTGTGCCGTAGAGGCATTTATCGACGCGAAAATCGGCTTTAACGATATCTGCCGTTTGATTCAAGAGGTTCTTGACCGCCATCGCGTGCAGGAAGAGCCGACCATTGACGCTATCCTGGCCGCCGACCGGTGGGCAAGGGAGGAAATCGGAAAAATGATAAACGGAATGAGGAATTGATGGGAATCAGCATTGTATCGGTCGTTGTTTTGCTTGGGGTCTTGATCTTTGTCCATGAACTCGGCCATTTTCTGATGGCCAAGCGGGCGGGGGTTGGGGTGATGAAATTTTCCCTTGGTTTCGGCCCGCGTGTCATCGGCAGAAAAATCGGGGAGACCGAATATCTTCTCTCCCTGGTCCCCTTAGGTGGATATGTAAAACTTCTCGGGGAATCCCCCGGTGAGGAGTTATCGGCGGAGGAGGCAAAAAAATCCTTTCTACAGCAGACCGTTCGGAAAAGGATCGGCATCGTGGCGGCGGGCCCCGCCTTTAATCTGCTCTTGGCCATTCTGATATTCACGGTCGTCAACATGATCGGACTTCCTGTTCTGACTGCGGAAATTGGAAACCTCCAGCCAGAGTCCGCCGCCCTGAGCGCCGGCATGAAATCCGGGGATAAGATCATCGATGTAGACGGGAGCGCCGTGACGAAGTGGGAGGAGCTCTCCGAGGCGATCAACCAGAGCAAAGGGAAGCCGCTCCTGATCACCGTTCATAGAGACGACCGGCCTCTATCGCTCACAGTGACCCCGAAGCTCATGAAAACCACGAATCATTTCGGGGAAACGGTGGATGCCTATAAGATCGGCGTCAGCCCCTTGCCCCGTACGGTCATCGAACGGCTGAATCCTCTATCCGCATTCGGCAGGGGGCTCCGCCAGACATGGATGATCAGTAAACTGACCGTTATCAGCATTGTCAAGATGTTTCAGGGGGTCGTATCGCCGAAGAGCCTGGGGGGACCGATACTGATCGCCCAGATCGCCGGGTCTCAGGTCAGAGAAGGGATCATTCCTTTCATTCTGTTCATGGCTATGCTGAGCATCAACCTGGCGATCCTCAATCTCCTGCCGATTCCGGTTTTGGACGGCGGGCATCTGCTGTTCTATCTGATTGAAATGGCGACAGGGCGTGAGGTCAATCTCCGGTGGCGGGAAAAGGCCCAGCAGGTCGGTTTTGTTCTCCTGATCCTCCTGATGGTTTTTGTGTTCATGGTGGACATAGAGAGGCTGAACATCAAAATGATAAACGACTTTATCCGGATGTTCACGGAGTAGCGATGCTGACCCTGGCAATAGAATGTGCAACGAAAACCATTGGTCTGGCCCTTCTGGAGGAGGAGGATGTTCGAGCCGAGCTGTATCTCCGTTCGGAAAGACACCACTCGGAGGTTCTGCTTACGGCCCTTGAACAGCTGTTTATTCTGACGGGGAAGGCGCCGGAGGAGGTGGACCTGCTGGCCTGTACGGTGGGCCCCGGGTCGTTTACGGGGCTCAGAATCGGGGTGAGCACGGTGAAGGGACTTGCCCTGGCGATGTCGGCGCCGGTTGTCGGAGTGTCCACACTGGAAGCCCTGGCCATGAATGCCGTTTTATCCCCCGGGCTGATCTGTCCGTTGCTCGATGCAGGGAAAGATCAGGTGTATGCAGGTCTGTTCAGGATCGGACCCAATGGTCTCCCCCGGGCAGTGACCTCGGAGAAGCTTATCGACATCACCATGTTCCTGAAGGATCTGGATCGGGAAGAGATTGTTTTCCTGGGGGACGGCGCGGTGCGTCACGAGAAGCTCATAAGCAAGGCTCATCGATGTTTTGTGTGCAGTCGATGCGAGCAAAAGCTCCTGGGATCTGCAGTTGGTCTGATCGGCCTGCACCGGTTTTGTAGCGGCAGTGTTCTGGATACCCCCACCTTTGCACCGAGATATCTCAGGCCATCCGAGGCCGAGATAAACAGGGGCTTTGGCGACACGCCCGGCCGGTTGGGAGCAGGTTGACATCTTGATCGGAATACGGTAAAGTGGCCATATTGACAGGTGCGGAGGTTGGCGTTTGTCGAAGGAACCGAACCATAGCAGTGCCATAGTAAAGGAAGGCGTTCCCTTTATCGTCACACCCGGGGCGGCGACGATCTTCGCTTTTTTCGCAGGGTTCGTCTGGGTCGCTATACTGCTTTTCATGTTGACGCTTTTCGTTGTATGGTTCTTCCGTAATCCGGAAAGAACCATACCGGAAAATCCCCTTCTGCTGGTATCTCCTGCGGATGGAAAGGTAATTCGTATCGAGGAGATCTCGAGCGACGATCATTCCGACCGGTCTTTGCTGAAAATCAGTATTTTCATGAATGTATTCAATGTCCACGTGAACCGGATTCCTTATTCCGGTAGGGTCGTCTCGATCCGTTACACACCGGGCAAGTTCCTGTCGGCCAATTTGGACAAGGCATCTGCGCTCAATGAAAAGAACGCCGTTCTGATCCGGACGGATGACGGCCTAGAAATCATGATTGTGCAGATCGCGGGTCTGATCGCGCGGAGAATCGTCTGCTGGATGAAAGAGGGGATGAAGGTCAAAAAAGGGGAGCGATTCGGTTTGATCCGGTTTGGTTCACGGGTGGAAGTTCTTTTACCTCTCGGCCCAACAACACTCCTGGTGAAGGTAGGGGATAAGGTCAGGGCCGGTGAGACGCCAATAGGAGAACTGAAATGAAACGAGATCATTCATTAAGAAGAGACCGTATGAAAAAGGGGATTTATGTTCTGCCGAACCTTTTTACCACGGCCAATCTTTTCTGCGGATTCTATTCCGCGATTGCCTCGATGAAAGGGATGTATGAGATTGCAGCCGTCGCAATTCTTATCGCGGTGGTTCTGGACGGTCTGGACGGACGGATTGCACGGATTACCCATACGACAAGCAAATTTGGGGCAGAGTACGACTCGCTGTGCGATCTGGTCACTTTCGGTGTGGCGCCGGCGCTGCTTGTCTACAACTGGTCGCTGATCGCTTATGGAAAGTGGGGCTGGCTGGCGGCGTTTCTTTTTTGCGTCTGCGGCGCGCTTCGTCTGGCGAGGTTTAATGTCCAGGTAGGGGTGATCGACAGCCGGGTTTTTAACGGTCTTCCCATTCCGGGAGGCGCCGCCGTAATGGCCACGGGGATTCTGCTCTACTACTACCTGGGCGGCGAGGGACGCTTTTCAGAGCTGCCGGTCATGCTCGGCGTCGTTGCTCTTTCCCTGTTTATGGTCAGCAGCATCAAGTATTACAGTTTCAAGGATCTCAATTTCTTCTCACGCAAGCCTTTCATGTCCTTTGTTCTGATCGTGTTGATACTGGTGATCGTGGTGGCGGAACCCGAGATCATGATGTTCACGTTCACCTTCGGGTATAGTCTTTCGGGGCCGGCGTGGGCCATCTGCAAGGTCATTCGCAAGATGGTGAAGGAGGGCAGGGAAAAAAAGATACAGTGTCAAGATCATCCGCTTTAAGACTTTCCGCCGTATGAAAAGGGATCCGGGCCATTCGGAACGGATTGGGAAAAGGGACAACTCAGCGAGGAGTATGGAATGAAAAATTACCATGTCGCCGTTGCGGGCGCCACGGGCGCCGTGGGCAATGAGATGATCAGGATTCTCGAAGAGCGTCGGTTTCCAGTCGGAAAGCTGACCCTTCTCGCGTCGGAAAGATCGGCGGGAAAGGAACTCGCTTTCCGGGGAGAGCTTTTGCCGGTCGAGGTGTTGTCCGAGAGTTCCTTCCAGGGTGTGCAAATCGGCCTGTTTTCGCCGGGGGGTAGTGTCAGCGAAAAGTTTGCACCCGTTGCCGCACGTGCCGGATGCGTCGTGGTCGATAACACAAGCGTCTTTCGCATGGTTCCGGAGATCCCGCTGGTTGTCCCGGAGGTGAACCCGGAGGCCATCGCGCTTTATAAAAACCGGGGGATCATCGCCAACCCGAACTGTTCCACCATACAGATGGTCGTGGCCCTGAAACCGATCCACGATGCAGCGCGGATCAAAAGGATCGTGGTGTCGACATACCAGGCCGTCTCCGGAACGGGGAAAAAGGCCATTGAAGAACTTTCCCTTCAGACCCGCGCCCTGATCGACGGCCAGGAACCCGTGATCAAGGTCTATCCCCACCAGATCGCCTTCAACTGTCTTCCCCAGATCGATGTCTTTCTGGACAACGGCTACACGAAGGAAGAGATGAAGATGGTCAATGAGACCAAGAAGATCATGAACGATCCCACAATTGCAGTGACGGCGACGACGGTGCGGGTGCCTGTATTCTATGCCCATTCCGAGTCCATCAACATTGAAACGGAAAAGAAAATTACCGCCGACGAGGTCCGAAAGCTTCTGGCCTCCGCTCCGGGTATCCGGGTCGTTGACAACCCGCGGGAAAAGCTTTATCCGCTGGCGATCGATGCCGCCGGCAGCGATGATACCCTGGTCGGCAGGATCAGGGAAGACGAATCCATCCCGAACGGTATCAATATGTGGGTGGTGTCCGACAACATCCGAAAAGGCGCGGCGCTGAACGCCGTTCAGATTGCCGAAATCCTGATCCAGAAATACCTATGAGGATCATCGGAGGCGAGGCCAGGGGAAGGATAATCCGACTTCCCGGCGGATGCCGCATCCGGCCCACCGCCGATCGAGTCAAGGAGGCGCTTTTTAATATTCTCGGACCCGTCGAAGGGAAGTCCTTTATCGATGTTTTTGCCGGTTGCGGCAACGTCGGACTGGAAGCCCTGAGCAGGGGGGCGTGTCGATCGGTATTCGTCGAAAAAGATCTGCGCCTGATCGAGGCCATCCGAGAAAACCTCCGTTTACTGGGATTCGAAGGGCGGGCGGAGATGATCGCGGCAGATGCGGAAAAGGGAATGAGGCGTCTGGGGAAAAAAGGGGAGCGGTTTGATATCCTCTTCGCCGATCCTCCCTACGAAGAGGGTTTCCTCACAGAAATCATGAATTATCTGGAGGGAGCGGAACTCCTAACTGAAAACGGCATCATCATCCTGCAGCATTCGCTGCGAGAACCACTGAGACAATCCGTTACCCAGCCGCTGGCGGTGAGCGATCAGCGACGGTATGGCGATACGCTGTTGTCTTTCCTGAAAAAACGAAGAGAGGAATAATGCCGATGAAAAAAATAGCGGTGTATCCCGGTTCATTCGACCCGATCACCAACGGTCACGTGGACATCATCAAACGAGGTCTCCGGATGTTTGATGAACTCATTGTTCTGCTCGCTTACAATCCGAACAAAAAGACCCTCTTTTCGGTGGATGAGAGGCTGGAGATGATCCGGGAGGTGATTAAGGACTGCAATAACATACGCGTAGAGAGCTTCGACGGACTCCTGGTGGACTTTGTGAAGGATGCGGGGGCGAACGTGATTCTCCGTGGACTGCGCGCCCTTTCCGATTTCGAATACGAATTTCAGCTGGCCCTCATTAACCGAAGGCTGAGCCGGGACATCGAGACCGTCTTTCTCATGACCGGCTTCAGGTGGTTTTACACCAGTTCGACCATCATCAATGAGGCGGCCAGCCTTGGCGGTTCCGTCAAGGGGCTGGTGCCGGAGATCGTGAATCAGAGACTGGTGGATAAATATGCTTGCAAAAAGGAGAGAGTATGAAATTAGCGGCACGGATATCACTGATCAAACCATCGCCGACGCTGACCATTCAGGCCAAAGCCAATGCCCTGAAGGCGGCGGGCCGGGACATCA
>CAZINF010000071.1:0-16402 GCA_964540555.1 uncultured Syntrophus sp.
GGCCGGCCGTGTTCTCGATGACGGCGGTCACTCCATCGGTCTCGGCAAGGGCGATGTCGATCGATTCGGCGATCCGGTCAAGGCAGTCATCTACTGAGGAGATTCGGAGGTGGCTTCCCGGGTGGAAGTTGAGAAGGGCAAAGCCAAGCGCCGCGCAGCGGCGCATCTCTGCAACAAATGCCCCCCGGGATTTCGCGAGGGCTTCCTTCTCCGGATGGCCGAGGTTGATCAGATAGCTGTCGTGGGCGATGATCTGCGCCGGGGAATACCCTGCCTCCCGGCAGTTGGTCCGGAAGGCCGCGATCTCCTCCGTCGACAGGGGCTTCGCTTGCCACTGCCGCTGGTTCCGCGTGAAGAGCGCGAATGCCCGGGCGCCGATTGCCGAGGCGTTTCCGGGCGCCCTGTCGACGCCGCCTGCCGCGCTCACATGGGCGCCCACGTATTTCATCGATTGCCTCTCACTCTTATCCTCCGCGGATGATTCCGATCGCATGATGAACCCATTAATCCATAGTCATGCCGTCGTCAAGAGAGATGTTGCCTACAGTCGAGGTTTCAATCCAGGGCCAAATACCTTTTGCATGCTATACGTCATCTTATGTATAATACCGCCGCCGAGGCTCCCGTGCGTTATTTCCGGGCCGGGGGCGGATCAACGGGCAATATGACTGTTTTCCGGAAAAAGGGGAACAAACACATCTATCTAAGGAGGAAGACGGACAATGGGAAAAGCATTCAAGGGATCCAAGACGGAGAAGAATCTGCTGACCGCCTTTGCCGGGGAGTCCCAGGCGCGAAACCGCTACACCTATTTCGCCGGTGCGGCCCGGAAGGAAGGATACGAGCAGATTGCGAACATCTTTGCCGAGACGGCTGAAAACGAGAAGGAACATGCCAAGGTGTTCTTCAAGCACCTCCAGGGGGGTGAAGTGGAGATCACGGCCGCATATCCCGCCGGCGTGATCGGGAAGACGAAAGAGAACCTCGAGGCCGCAGCGGCCGGCGAGAAGATGGAGTGGACGACCATTTACGCAAACTTTGCCAAGACGGCCAAAGCGGAGGGATTCGCCGATGTGGCCCGCTCCTTCGAGCAGATTTCCAAGGTGGAGAAGTTCCATGAAGCCCGCTACCGGAAACTGATCGAGAACGTGGCGAAGAAAACGGTCTTCAAGAAGGACAAGGCGGTGAAGTGGCATTGTATCAACTGCGGCTACATTGTCGAAGGGACGAAGCCCTCGAAGCTCTGCCCGGCCTGCCAACATCCCCAGGCCCACTACGAGATCCTGGCCGAGAATTATTAAAACATAAGCGGGGTCAGGTCGTCCATACGGATCACCACGACCTGACCTCGGCTCCGCTTCCATACACCATTCCCAACAGTTTTTGCCGGTTTTACAAATCCGCTTTTAGTGGGGCGATTTGACCTTCGTTTCTCACCTGCCGGGAACTTTTCCCACGCCTCCACACTCGGTTCATCCGGTTAAAGCCTACATGTCTAAAATGTCTTCTTACGGCATAAGACACGAGAACATGATTATTCCGCAAATGATTGTTGCCACTTTGGCACCACTATGATATATTGTTTTACATAGGAGGAAATGATTATGGGAAACGCGCAGGCAAAAAATAATGGGCTGGCCGATGATCGGATCACGGCCAGGGTACCTCACTCCACACGGGCAATCATAGAACGTGCAGCGGCGGTTTATGGAGCGACGATCAGCCAGTTTGTTGTTCAAGCCTCCGTGGAGCGGGCAAATGAAGTCTTGCACAGCATGGAAATGGTTAAACTCTCGTCACGGGATGCCCAGGTTTTCATTGATGCATTGACCAAACCGCCGGCGCCGAACAAGAAGTTGCAGGAAGCTGTACGCGCCCACAAACGACTTGTAGAATCCCGAGATTGAGATGAACATGGATTTAATCATTTGCCTACTGGACACCGACCACCATGACCGCGATGCCTTCGACTGTGGAGAACCGGTCCTCAACGAGTATTTACAAAAGACGGCAAGCCAGCATTTGAAAAAGGGGATTGCCAACACTTATGTACTGGTAACCTTGGCAGAGTCTCACAGAATTCTGGGATTCTTTACGCTCTCTTTTTTGGAGGTGGATTTGTCAGAAGTACCGGCAAAATACGGAAAGAAACTTCCAAAGTCACATCTCCCTGCAGTCAAGCTCGCGAGGCTGGCCATTGACAAGAACTGCCAGGGTAAGAATTATGGCAGACTTCTCCTGGTCGATGCCATGCGCCGGGTGGCCGCTGCCATCAGGAACACCGCAGGCGTTGTTGGATTGTTCGTAGATGCGAAGAATCAGAATGTTGCAGCTTTCTACGAAAAATTCGGATTTATCCCGCTGAGGGACAATCCCTTTTCCCTGATGATCCCCCAGCAAACAATTCTTGGATTATTTCCTGATAAAAAACCTGATATATAAAAGACTAACCCGATTGATGCGGCTTACGGGAAGAAACATGCGAAAGTGTGGCAGCTTATTTTATCACCGTGTCGCCTGCGGAAGCCTTCCTGTAGTCAATATAAATGAAAATTCATGAAATATAGAAGCTTTCCAATGGTTATCAATAAAATATCCTATTGACTTCTCAACTCATTAGGGTCATACGAAAACACATTTGAATAAGGCATTGTCAATCGGTTAACAACCAATTTGAACCCTTTTTTGAAGGGTGATGCCATGGAGAGATTATTGAACCCCCGTGTCTCAGAAGAGTGCGGGGTTTTGTTTTTAGTGTCAGGGAGCAAATGCGAAATTAATGACATCCTTTGAAACATTAATCTGAAAAGAAGGACGGAACATGGGACACAGGGTGGGCAAAGATCTTTACCGTGAGCTTCACAGGAAAATCGACGGGCTTTCGATGAGAGCGCCCTGGAACGAAACCTTCCACGCGATCGTCAAGGAGCTTTATTCCGAGGAGGAGGCGGATGTGATCGTGAAGATGCCCTACGGCCTCTCGCCCCTGAAGCGGATCGCGCTGCTCTGCGGGAGGGATGAAAAAAGGCTTTCTGAGGTGTTGAACGGGCTCGCGAACAAGGGGCTGGTGATCGACATTTTCCACGGGGACACGGCCCATTATATGCCTTCGCCCATGGTCATCGGAATATTCGAGTTCACCATGATGCGTACGGGAAATAACCTCGACGTCAAGAAAATGGCGAAGCTCTTCCACGAATACCTTTCATCCGATGGTTCGTTCATCGCGACAAACATGAGTGGCGGGAACACCTTCGCCCCTCTGCGGGTGATCCCGCACGAAGAGGGGTTCCGCCCCGAGGACGCTGTCGAGGTACTCGACTACGAGAAAGCCAGGGCTATCATTGAAAACGCAAAGCGGTTCGGGATCGGCATCTGCTCGTGCAGGCACGAGAAGCACCACATGGATGAGAAGAAATGCAAGGTCCCGCTCGAGAGCTGCACCTCGTTCGGATTTAGCGCGGACTACCTCGTCAGGAACAGGCTCGCGCGCGAAGCGAAGAAATCCGAGATGCTCGAGAACCTCGCCCGCTCCAGGGAATTGGGGCTGGTCTTGAGCGCCGACAACGTCCGGAAGAATGTCTCATACATGTGCCACTGCTGCGCGTGCTGCTGCCACTATCTGGCCGGCCTGAGCAAGTGGGGATACACCGAGGCCGTCATCACTTCCTCATATTTGGCCAGACCCGATGACTCAGAATGCAACGGGTGCAAGATATGCTCCATCGCCTGCCCGGTCACGGCGATCAAGATGGAGGAACTGACACCGCCGGAGCCGAAACGGAAAAGAAAGCCGATAATCAACGAGAGCTGGTGCATAGGCTGCGGGGTATGCACGCTCAAGTGCAAGACCAAGTCAATGCGCCTTGTTCCCCGGAAGCAGAGGGTGATTACCCCCCAGGACATATTCGAAAAAACCATCCTCCAGACCCTTGAAAAGGGGAACCTGCAAAACATCATTTTCGATAACCCGAACAGCGTCTCCCAGGACTTCATGCGCGCGCTCGTGGGCGGTTTCCTCCGCCTGAGCCCGGTGAAGAAGGCTCTTGTCAGCAATACCCTGCGTTCGAGGTTCCTATCGGCGATGAAATCCGGTGTAAAATCCCAAGGCAAGGGCTGGTTGACTGAGATGTAAGTCAATGCAGGATTATTGAATACTGTTGAAAACGTGGAAAGGCTTAACAGCCGGTTTTCCGTCAATGTATAATGTGGCCTGCTTCCTAATAGTCAAGCGTCCGACAATTTTGACAAATATCCAAGATTTCGATCGACAATCATTTCTTGATTTCAATGGGGTTTTCAGCTTGACATGGTGCATCATAAGTGTTACACCAACCAAAAAGGAGAAAAAGCAATGCCCACAAAAAATCCGAGAGTAAACATTGTTGTTGAGCCGCGACTATATAGTGTTATGCATGACCTTGCAACCCGTGAGGGGATTTCCATGTCAACAATTGCCCGTGACCTTATCCATGAGGCGATTGACTTGCGTGAAGATGTTGCCCTTGCAGCCTTTGCCGATACACGCATGAAGTCATTTGACAGAAAAGTGGCGCTTTCAAATGAAGAAGTGTGGAAATGATTCATGTCTTTTACACTGCACTATCATCCTGCTGTTCGCGTTGAGGATTTGCCTCTTATTGATCGCAGAACAAGAGACAGAATCCGCAAGGCTATTGAAGAACGATTGCAGACCGCACCACACGAATACGGGGAGCCTTTAAGAAAGACACTGAAAGGTTACTGGAAACTCCGCGTGGGTGATTACCGGGTCGTCTTCAAAATGATCGAGTACGAGGTATGGATTCTTGGCATTAGACACCGGAAATCGGTCTATATGGATATGAGCACAAGGATGTAATGGCTTTTCCATTATGAAAACTCTTGTTTCTATAAAGGATGTTGTCGATGAAATGGATGTTTTGAGCGAGGAGCATTCAGCATTCTTAAATAGACATACGGGAGAACTGGTGACCTTATCCAGGGAAGAGCTTTCCGCAGCAGAAGAAGATGATGACATTGTTGATTACCCTGAATGGCAACAGGAAATGATCGTTAGTGAAGTACGGAAGATCCAGAAGGTCTGACCAGCTAATTTTTATGGACGCACGTTTTATACGAAATGAGTAGGATTCCGCGTTTTTTGCATGGGCGGCATAGGTGACCGCAGGTTTTCCTATCGCGGCGTCGAGTCCGGCAGACCGCCGTCCACGGGAAGGGTCGCCCCGGTCGTCGGCGTCTGGCGGGTCACAAAGAAAACCACCGCCCTGGCGACATGTTCCGCGGTCACTCGCACCTTGAGAAGATTTCTCTGCCGGTAATACTCTTCGAGTCCCTTTTCATCGAGACCGCGGGCCTTCATGCGGTCAGGGCCGACCTGCGCCCACAGGCCCGATTTCTTTGCCCCGTGAGCGAACACCGCGTCGGGCGACACCATGTTTACGCGCACACCCATATCTGCAAACTCAAGGCTGGCGATACGGCATAATTGGTGGGCCGCCGCCTTTGTCGCGCTGTAGGCCCCGAATTTCGCGCCGGGGGCGAACACATTCTTTGTCGAAACAAGAACGATGTCGCCGCCGGTGTTCTGCAGCTTGAAAAATCTTCCGGCCTGGCCAAGCAACAGAAGGGTTCCTTCGACATTGACGCGCTCAAGTTTTCTGAATGTCTCAAGATCCATCTCTGTGAGTAAAGACACGTGCGCCAGGCCGGCGTTGATGACGACGATATCGATCCCGCCGAATGCAGCGATGATTCTTTCAAATGCTCCGGATACCGATGCGCTGTCGGTCACATCAAGCGGGACGCCAATCACCCGGTCTCCATAGATGCCTTTTAAAGTGAGAACCATGAAGTCGAGAGGCTCTCCGGAAAGATCGGTCACGGCGACGTTGCAGCCCTGCCGGAGCAGTTCATCGCAGATGCCAGATCCGATCGCCCCTGCCGCCCCGGTGACGACGGCCACACTGCCCCGCAGCGGCATCGGGCCTTTGCCGGCAACCTTCGCCCGCTGGAACATCCTGAATTCCATGTCGAAGAGATGGTTCTCCGTCAGGCCAAGGTAGGTTCCGCCTGTTTCGTCGATCGTGCGCTTGACGATGAGCGTCTGCTCGGTGATGTCTCGGGCGATTCGCGCCATCTCCAAGTCCGGCCCTGCGCACACGGCGCCCAGGCCGGGCAGCAGGACGACTTTCGGCAGAAGGTCGAAACCGTCGGCGGCGAATCCCGCCAGACGCGACGCGTATTTCTTCACATAGGCGCCATAACGGGTGCGGAACGAATCGATCTCCGCGGCGAGCTGCCGCTGGAGAAGAGGGATGTCGTCATAAGCCGGTTTTTCGATCAACAGCGGATACGCCTTTGTCCGCACCAGATAATCGGGCGTCAGCGGCGCCGTGCGGGTAAGCTCTCCGGCCCGGGGTGAGTCAAGAAACTCGAGTGTCTCTCTGGAGATGAGGGGGGAGAGGACCATTTTTTCATAGGGGTTGTCCGGATCGTCGGACGCCGGGGAAAGCAGCCCCCGGATGAGCGGTGCGATTTTAGTGTAGCGCCTTCGAGCGGTTTCCACGGCGCTCTGCGCGCCGGTGGGAAAGAGGCGCCGCCGGGATGCCCGTATATACGCTTCGGCCCTGCTGACAATCTCTACCGTGGCGTCATACGCCGCTTTCGGATCCGTTCCCCAGGTGATCAGGCCGTGATGCAGCACCACGATCGCCCGGAGTTCTTTTTTTCTTTCCAGTTCATCGGCGACGGCCCTCCCCAGGGCAAGGCCCGCATTTGCATACGGCACCACCCCGACATCGTCGCCCAGCGCGGCAACAACGGTCTCTTCTCCCCCTGCCCGATTGGCAAGCGCCAGGATGGCATTGGGGTGCGTGTGCACGACGACCGTCCGGTCGATGAAGGCGTGCATCAGCGTCTCGATGGATGGCAGCTTATCGGAGGGCGTGAGTATGCGCATCCGAAACTCGTCCGCCATGATCTCATCGGTGAGGGAGGAAACGCCGCGCAGTTTCTTGAGATAGGCCAGATCAAGAGCGACAAAACCCGCAGGCGTCATCTGGTCCATGGCAACACCTGTCGCCTTAACGAAAAGCGCGGCGACCTCTTCGCCGGCAAGGGTTCTGATCATTCCCTTGAGCGACGTATTTCCGCCCCCGTGCATCGCCAGATCCGGCTGCAGCCCGACAAGGCGCGTGGCGTACGCCAGAAGCGCGATTGCGCCTCCACCCTCGGAGCCGTGGGTTTTAATGAAATCGTTCGCTTCAGCGTCAACCCAGTGGTTGTCCATGAGGGCTATTTCCCTGACAGTGGAGGATGACAGCTTCGTAAAAAGTCCGCAGGCAAGGCGGGCGCGGGGACGGATTTCAAATCCGTCCCCATTATGAGGCGTACTGTTGCGTATGCCGCAATGACGAAGGATGAAGCTTTAGCGCAGCATCCGGACTTTGTGCGAAGCCGTCGAGGATGTCTACCGGTTCTTAAGATCGAGGAACATTTCATACGCCTGTTTGGGTTTCATGTTTTCATGAACCACCTTGCGGACAGCCCTGATCATGGCCACAGGCGCCTCGGATTGGAAAATGTTCCTTCCCATGTCCACGCCGGACGCGCCCTGGTCGATCGCTCGATAGGCCATCTCCAGTGCATCGAGCTCGGGCAGCTTCTTCCCGCCGGCGATGACGATGGGAACAGGGCATGCGGCGGTGACTGTTTCGAAACCGGGGACGAAATAGGTCTTGACGAACGCGGCGCCAAGCTCGGCGCACATCCGCGTGGCAAGCCTGATGTAATTGGCGTCGCGGGTCAATTCTTTACCGACTGCCGTTACACCCAGCACCGGCATGCCGACCTTGTGACCCTGATCGATCAGCTTTGTGAGATTCATCACCGACTGCGTCTCGTATTCGCCGCCGATGAACACCTGTGTCGCAACGGCGCAAGCATTCAAGCGAAGAGCATCGTCCATGTCCATGGCGATATGTTCATTGGATAGTTCCTTCAGGATGCTCGGCCCGCCGCTGGCGCGAAGCACGGCAGCCTTGTTCAGCGAAGGGGGAATCACCGACCGAAGAATCCCGCGGGTAAGCATGAGGGCATCGGCATGGGGCGCAAGCGGAAGTATGGTGATATCCGGTCGTTCCAAACCGGTTGTGGGTCCCTGAAAATAGCCGTGGTCAAAGGCAAGCATCACCGTTTTCCCGGAAGTTGCGTCAAAAATGCGGGCAAGCCGGTTTTTCATCCCCCAGTCGTAGGAATTCGACCCTTTCAGGAAAAAGACTTCGCTCTTCTGCGGCACATCCGGGTAAAAATTTTTTTCAATTTTTGTGTTATCTGATTCGGGCATGGGAAACTCCTTTTTCTCGTTCCTTCAGACCTGTGGGAAGGGAATAGCCAACTTCCGGCCAAGGCCAATGAAGTCCTTGACGACCTCCTCGGGGATCGGTATGCCGTGTGCGAGGCGCTGGGCCTTCATCTCGAATTCGATCTCGCCGGGGATGTAAATGCGCTTCACCCCGTCGACCCTGGTCGATGTCTTTATTTCCCGAACGGCCTTATCGATTGCAGCGGTAAACTCCGGCAGATCCATGAAGCTCTCGATATTCACGGCGGCGAAAACGCTCCCGACGTCGGTCGGGTCGATCATATTGTCCGCCAGGAAGCCGGGGAAGTGCGCCCCGTAATTTGAGCCGGTCAGGACGCCACAGATCAAGTCTATGGCCAACATGATTCCATAACCCTTATAACCGCCGATGGGGGCGAGGAGTCCCTTCAGAGCGGCATGCGGATCCGTCGTGGGAACGCCGCATTCATCGACGGCCCAACCGGGCTCCAGCGGCTTGTTCTGCTTGGCATAGAGATTGATGCGGCCGCGGGCCACCACGGTCGTGGCCATATCAAGGACCACCGGGAGCTCCCCGTCCGCAGGGATGGTGATGCATATGGGATTGGTGCCGAACAGCGCCGTGCTGCCGCCCGTGGGGGCGACGACGGCCGGGGCGTTGGTCGAAGCGAAGCCGATCATGCCGTTTGGGAGGGCCATCATGGCCCAGTAAGCCGCCGCCCCGTAATGGTTGGAGTGGGCTATCGCCGTGAAAGCGACGCCGGTCTGCCGGGCCTTCTCGATTGCCATCCGCATGGCCCGCGCCGCACCCACCTGACCGATGCTGTTGTGACAGTCGATCAGTGCGGTGGAGGCCTTCTCGCGCACGACGGTCAGATTGCTCTTCGCGCTCATGACCCCTTTTTGGATCCGCTCCACATAGACGCAAAGCATCCGGGTGATGCCGTGGGTATCGACACCCCGCAGGTTGGCTTCAATCAGAGAGTCGGTGAGCAGCACTGCGTCGTCCCGGCTCACCCCGACCTTCTGGAAGACCTCCTGCGTCCAGCCCCGCAACCTGTCCTCGGGGAACATGATACCGCCATCAACACCTGCCATTTCCGGTTCTCCTTATCTTATCAATCGTCAGATTTCTAAAAGGGCTATTCATTGATCTTGGGGGTATAACCCCCCTCGGTTATATCTATGGCGTTGAGCACCTTGACGCCGTGGGACTCCAGATCCTTAAGCAAAGGTTCTTTGGGGGCGCCGGTCAGCTTGATGGTAATGATGCGATCACTGGCATTCCTGCCGGAGAAGGTGGCCACACTGATGATGTTCCCGTTGTGGTTGGCGATCTCGCCGGCGATGGCGGCCAGCTCGCCCTTCCTCTCGGTCACATCCAGAGTCAGCCGCAACCCTTTTTCGCGGCCTCCCAGGATCTCGACGAAGGTCTTGAAGATGTCGGTCTCGGTGATGATGCCGAGGAGTTTGCCGTCTTTTGTAATGGGCAGGCAGCCGATCTTGTAATCGACCATGATGCGGGCCGCCTCTTCCAGAGGGCAGTCATCGCCGACAGTGACCACCCGCCTGGTCATCACGTCTTTCATCTTCAACTTGGACAGGAGATAGTGCACCTCAAAGACGCTGAGGCTGGTGGCCGTAGAAGGTGAGGCGGAAAACAGATCCTTCTGGACGACAATGCCGGTCAGGCGCCCGCTCTTGGCGACGATGGGGAGACGGCGGATCTTCTTCTCCTTCATCATCTGCAGGCCTTCTTCGAAAGAGGTGTCCTCGAGGGCCGTCGTCGGACTGGGGGTCATACGGTCTTTGACTTGCATGGGATTTTCCTCCTGAAAAGATGGAATGCCAAAACAAGCTGCCGAGGGTATAGGGATGCAGCTTTTCGACGTGCCATATCCATTATCATGTCTCCCCCCGCGTGTCAATAACTATCGGGAAATCATAAGATAAGGTTCTGACGGAGAAGGAGTAACGCCCCTATACCGATCTCCGGGTTGCCGGATCAGACGGATTCAGCGAAAGGGACTTTCGGATCAGGCAGGGGGGTATTGAAAGCCAGATGAACTATCGGCTCGCTGCTGCCGTTCCAGTTGCGGTGCCGTATACCGGCAGGAAAGACGATAAGCGAGCCCGGCGGGCAGTCGTACTGCTTACCTTCGATTTCGATGCTCATCGTGCCGATCAGGATATAGAAGATCTGATCGACGGCGTGGATGTGCATGCCGGCGGGTGAGCCGCCGCCGGCCGGCGTCTTGATGCAGTTGATCGAGCAGGTCTTGGCACCCGAGGTGTGATCGAGCATAATCTGGGTCACTCGCTCATCGGCGCCGCTCTTGTCGATGGCTGCGAAATCCACCGTGCGAACATATTCCATGGGATGCTCCTTTAAGAATGACTTGTGAAATAACCTTGTCTTTTTGCGGCTGAATATAGGCGAGAGATGCCCGTGTGTCAATATAATTCGATCCATTAGGGTCTCATCAGAAGCAGGCTCAAGGCCATGACGAGCATCCCTGCCACAAGCCCGAGCACGCTGTCGTGCCCCTTGCCATAGGCCCTGCTCGTCGGGAGGAGTTCATCCAGACTGATGTACACCATGATGCCGGCCACGGCGCCAAAGAGGATGCCCATCGCCTGTGAAGGGATCCCCCCCGTTTCTCCCCCCGCCAGGAACCACAGCAGCAGGTAGCCGATCCCCGCACCCACAGGTTCAGCCAACCCGCTCAGCAGGGAATAGGTAAAGGCTTTCTTCCGGTCTCCGGTGGCATAGAATATCGGCACGGAAACGCTTATCCCTTCGGGAATGTTATGGAGTGCGATCGCCACAGCAATGGCCATGCCGAGAGCCGGATCCTCCAGGGCGGCCAGAAAGGTCGCCAGACCCTCAGGAAAGTTGTGGATCGCGATGACCAATGCCGTAAAAAGCCCCATGCGCAGGAGCTTCCCGTTTTTCCCGCCATGGTGATGCGTCCCCTGGGCATGCTCCCCCATGCCCGCCCCGACTGCTGTATCGAAGTCCGGGAAGGGAGCCGAGGGATTGTGGAGGGGCGCCGTTTCCTCTTCTGAGTGTGTCTCATGAGGGTTCTTTGCTGCCGGGATCAGGTTGTCCACCAGACCGATCAGGAGCATGCCGCCGAAGAACGAGGCGACATTCACCCAGTGCCCCCAATAACTACCGTAGGTTGCGGTCAGCGCATTGGCCCCCTTGGCGAAAATCTCCACAAACGAAACATACAGCATGATGCCGGCGGAAAAACCGGTCGCGATCGAAAGGAAACGGTAGTTCGTTCTCTTCGCGGTGAATGCAATGACGCTCCCGATACCGGTCGCGAGTCCTGCAAAAAGAGTGAGGCCGAGCGCTATCCAGACTTCCATCGTCCCATCTTCCTCTTACTCAGGGATCATTCCTTTCGGCCGAAGGCCTTGAAAAAGGTGTAACAAAACACTCCGTCTTGCTCGGCCGTCCTGTAGAGGTCTCTGATCCCCTTGTCGAAAACCTGCGGCTCGACGATTCCCGCCTTGAGCGCGGATTCACGGACCCCTTCAATCATGGCTGTAAACGTTTTTCGCGTGAAACCGTCTACAAGCCTGGGTTTGCTGGAATCCACGTAGACCGTGCGGGGAGAGACATGAACGGAACTGTAACCTGCTTTACACAACAAGGGATAGAGTTCCCGCCCGATCATGGCGTTGCCTCCTGCTCGGCGCTGCAGCTCCACCTGACAGTCAATCGCCTGGTGAGCCGCTTCGCTGTCCGGATGGAAATAAGCCGAGCCGTGATCCCCTTCGATGACCGTGATCGTTCCGCCTGACCTGAGAACCTTCATCAAGGCATGCAGCGCCTCAAGGGGGCGCAAGAGATGCTCCAGAACGAAACAGACGAACACATGATCGAACGCCTCCGGTTCGAAAGGCAAGTCAAAGATATCCGCCTGCCGGAATTGAACATTTGACAACCCAGCGGCAGTCGCCTTTCGCTCGGCTTCGGCGACGGAAGATTTGGATATATCGATGGAAGTAATCAAGGCGGCGGGGCTGTTCAGGGCAAGTGTGACCGTTTGCGCGCCGATGCCGCAACCTGCTTCCAATACCCGGCTTCCCGCGGGATACCGGGTGTCGGAATAGAGCAGCTCCGCCAGGGTGGATGCCTGGTCCTGCAAGCGGGTGTTTTCCTGTTGGGCGTAGCCGTGAACATAGGTGTTATTCATGGGCCCTCTTTTACTCACTGACCATGCTTTCACCATGTGAATATACGAAGAACGGTATTGTGTGTCAATGGAGTTTTGATCACGAAAAAAAGAGGAAGACAACTACATTTGTCATTCTTATAGGTTTTGGATGAGAATCATGATAGTAAGCCTTCCAAACAGTAACCGTTGCGCAGAGAGCTGGTGAGGGTGGAGTGAAGGAAGAGAAGGTTTTTTTCGGGGAAGACCAGATACGCCTGGAGGGGCTTTTCGCCTCCACGGGAGGAATGAGAGGAGCTGTGATCTCGCACCCGCATTCCCTCATGGGTGGGGATATGTGGAACCCTGTAGTGGAGACCGTCGCGCGGGCTCTCTTTGCCGCCGGGATCTCCACACTCCGCTTCAACTTCCGAGGGGTCGGAGGCAGCTCGGGATGCTTCGACGAGGGGCGGGGGGAGCAAGAGGATCTCCTGGCGGCCCTTGCCTTTCTGAAAGAGCAGGGGCTTGAAGAGATCCTGCCGGCGGGATATTCCTTCGGGGCCTGGGTGAGCGCCGGTGTCCTTGGCCGTCGGGCGCTGGCGCCTGCCATCTTCGTGGCGCCGCCGGTTCATCTGTTTACGTTCGACCTGGAGACCCTGCGGAACCGGGTGGGGCTCATCGTCTGCGGGGACCGTGATCCATATTGCCCGGTTGATGAGATCCGACTCGCAGCCGAGACGCTTTCCTGTCGGCTCGTGTTCGTCCCTGGGGCGGATCATTTCTTCCTATCGCGGGAGAGGGATCTTGCCGCATGTATCGACGCCTTTGCCCGAAAGGAGGGGTATGAGGGCGGACTGAGGCCCTTTCCCCGACAGGGATGATGCGGAGGTTTCCCCGCTGCTTCGCATGCCGATCCCTGCCGGGTTTCCCTTTCGATTAGGGAGACCCTCTTTGCCCTGAAAGCCGGGACGGCCATCAATTTCTTCGTTCGGGATCTGCAGTGCGTTTCCGTCGATTACCAACGAATAAATTCCGTACATCGGCAAATAAATCGGCAAAAACAGTTGTATTAAGTTAGATTATAGTGTATTTTCCTCCGTAATCGTGGATTATTTTAAGATCACAGAACGGAAAATATA
Organism: uncultured Syntrophus sp.; assembly: GCA_964540555.1. Lineage (GTDB taxonomy): Bacteria > Desulfobacterota > Syntrophia > Syntrophales > UBA5619 > JAKAFS01. The sequence continues at coordinate 13,653 of CAZINF010000071.1, forward strand.
TCGGCAACAAAAGGCACAATATGCGATCGCAAGTCCACCGAATGACCCCTCTCCTGCCCGAAGAGGCGGATGATCTTCATGACCTTGCCCTGGAGGTGCTCCAGAAATCTGCCGCGCTCGGCAACAGACAGCATCCCGTGACGCTCGACACGCTTCGGGAGCTGCTCAGGATCATCAACAGCTACTATTCGAACCTGATCGAGGGGCATAACACCCACCCTCATGACATCGCCCGCGCCATGCAGAAAGAGTACGATTCAGAACCGGCCAAGCGCAATCTTCAGATGGAAAGCGTTGTCCATATCACCGTCCAGAAGGATATGGAGAGGAAATTGTGGGAAGAGCCGGAAGTCAACATGACCGGCCGGGAATTTCTCTGTCATCTCCACCGTGAGTTCTACCGGCAACTGCTTGAGGAATTTCGGGTTGTGACGAATCCTGAAACAGGTAAGGAAAGCCTGGTCGTGCCGGGAGAGCTCCGTGAAGAGTCCGTCAAGGTGGGATATCACAAGCCGCCGGAGCCTGGCTCACTCAAGGCGTTTCTCGACTGTTTCGGTGAATTTTATGCGCCGCACAACCATCATGGCGCGTTGAAGCTTGTCGCGGCCGTGGCAGCCCACCACCGGCTGATGTGGGTTCACCCCTTCCTCGACGGTAACGGCCGGGTGGCACGCCTCTTCACCGAGGCGTATTTTCACCGGATTCCCGTTCACGGTTTCGGACTCTGGTCGGTAAGCCGGGGGCTGGCCCGTAGGAACGTCGATTACAAATCCGCCCTTTCCCGGGCCGATGCACCCCGTCGGAACGACCTGGACGGCAGGGGGCATTTGTCCAACGAAGGGTTGATTTATTTTTGCCGATTCTTTCTGGAGGTGTGCCTCGACCAGGTGGAATATATGGGGGGCTTGCTGCGGTTGGAAGAGCTGATCGAACGTGTCAGGCGGTACGTGGAACTCCGCAACTCCGGTATGATCCCCGGCCCGGCACTGGAGAAGAGGCTGAGGGCCGAATCGGCCCGAATGCTCCAGGAGGTATTGGTGAAGGGCGAGGCGGCGCGGGGAACGGTCGTTGCTGCATCAGGCCTGAAAGAGCGGACCGGGAGAAGTCTCCTGGGACAACTGATAGGGGAAGGGCTGCTTGTTTCGGATACGCCGAAAGGCGACGTTCGGTTGGGGTTCCCGATTCATGCCGCGGGATGGTTTTTCCCGGATCTGTATCCCACATTATCTCGATGAAGTTCTTCTAAGATAAGCAAAAGGGCTGCCGTTGTGAATGTCAACGAGTCGCTTGAAAAATGCCGGACATTGCTTGCCGAAAACAACTCTTTGCGTGAAGAGAATGAGATCCTGAAGGTGCAATTGGGGATAACCGACCCCCCGCGACCGGAGCTGCCTCAAGACCCCGAAAACCATTTGCCTTTGGCTTTTGCGGCTTTGGAAACACCGGAGAAAAATCTGCAGCCGGGAATCCCAGGCCAACCCGACCCGGCGGAAAAGATCCGTCTGTTCATGTCGTTGTTCAAAGGGCGGGAAGATGTTTACGCCAAAAGATGGCAGAACCGAGAAGGCAGAGCGGGGTATGCGCCGGTTTGCCGGAATGAATGGAAATCGGGCCTCTGCCGGAAACCGGCGGTCAAATGTTTCGACTGCCGGCATCAATCCTACGACGCTTTGGACGAAAAGATCATCGAGGCGCATTTGCGGGGAAAACTCGTCGCCGGACTCTACCCCCTGCGCCGGGACGAGATGTGCCACCTTCTGGCCATCGATTTTGATGATGAGGGCTGGCAACGGGATTGCGCCACGCTCAGGGAGGTATGCGTTGCCTTCGACGTCCCCGTGGCGTTGGAGCGGTCCCGTTCCGGAAATGGGGTGCATGCGTGGTTTTTCTTTGAAGATGCCCTCCCCGCGAGCCTGGCCCGGAAGTTCGGATCGGCCCTGCTGACCTGCGCCATGAGCCGAAGGCATGAATTGACCTTCAAATCCTACGACCGATTCTTTCCCAATCAGGACACCCTGCCGAAAGGCGGCTTCGGAAACCTGATCGCCCTTCCCCTCCAAAAGGCGGCCCGGGAAGAGGGCAACAGTGTCTTTCTGGATGAGAACTTCAAATCCTATGAAGACCAGTGGAAGTTTCTGGCCAACATCAGAAGATTGTCCGAAGAGGAGATGGCGCGGCTAATCCCGCGGCTGAGCCCCGGAAACGAACTGGGGGCGCTCCGGAAGGACGATGAAGAAGCCGAGAAGCCATGGGAGACGGTACGGATGCGCTGGTCCGAAAACGATTTCCCATCATCTTCATGCATTGCGGGCCGATCCGGTATCGGGTGGACGCCAGAAAGCAGGCGGAAAAGAGACCCTTCGACCATTATGTCATTCCCCGATTGACGAGCTTCAGGGCGCCGCTGGAAACGGAAGGAAAGGAGCCGTCGATCCAGAGACTCTACGCCGCAATCGCAGTGAACCAGCCGAGAAACCAGCAGATTGCCGAGGACGTCCTCCGTTGCTTTCAAAATGGCGGCAATGCTCTGGTTCTCATCGAAAGAACCGCGCATGTGGCGTTGCTGGCCGCGAAGTTGCGGGAACAGATCCCCGACGTGATTTCACTGACTGGCGGAAAGAGCGTGAAAGAGACGCGGGAAGCATTGGCCAGGGTCTCCGCGACGCCCGCCGACAGACCGTTGACGCTGATCGCGACCGGGAGATACATCGGCGAGGGATTCGACGAGCCCCGCCTGGATACGCTTTTTC
>CAZINF010000072.1:0-16288 GCA_964540555.1 uncultured Syntrophus sp.
GAAAAATACCCCTTGACAGGCAAAAATACCCCCCCTATACTCCGAGCCGTAAAAAAAGCAATAGCTTATCAATCTTTCAACTTTGCAACCTAAGGCCGAAAGGTTGAACCAATCCCCGCAACAACTCCGCTCTGATTCCGGTGAGAGGTGTATATTTGGCTGATCTTCAGGGCAAAATTGTGGTAATTACGGGCGCCAGTTCCGGAATTGGCGCGGCCTTGGCCAAGGCGTTTTCCATTGGCGGCCTTATCGCGCACTCCGACAAGGTCACTCCCTATGTGGCCAGCAAGCATGCCCTGGTGGGCTTTTCCCGCGGCCTGGCCAAAGACCGCGCCGGTACCGGCGTTCGTGTATTGGCCGTATGTCCTCATATCACCGCCACTGATTTCTTCCGCGTTTCCGTCGGCGCCGACGATCTGGCGCCGGAGATAGAAAAATACCGTCACGTCATGGACAGAGCGGATGATGTCGCCGCCGGCATCATGGTACAACTTGATTCGGAGAGTCTCGTGGTGTTTCCGACAAAGAAACCGGCCCGGATTTATGAGAAAGAACGGGATATTTAAATGAAAACCCTGGATGTATCCACCGCCCTTGTAGTCGGCGGCGCATCGGGAATGGGACGCGCCTCTGCCCTGGCTCTAAGCCGCTCGGGCATCCGGGTCTTTGTAGCCGACAGCAGCATGGATGGGGCGAAAGATGTCGTGACGGTCATTGAGTCCATGAACGGCAGGGCAGAAGCATTTCCGGTGGATATTTCCCAGAGCGCTTCCGTTACCGCATTATTCAGCCAGCTTCAGGAGCGTGTGGAGCGCTTGGATCTCCTGGTTCACACGGCGGGCATCCTGGGGAGAACCCTGTTCATCGAGGAGATGGACGATGAAGAATGGCGAAGGATGATGGCCATAAACCTGGACGGCATGTTTTACTGCTGTCGGGAGGCGGTCCGCTGGATGAAGAAACACCAAACCGGACGCCTTATCCTATTCAGTTCCGTCGCTTCGCTTGCGCCCACGCCGGGATCGCTTCATTATAGCGCCGCCAAAGGCGGGGTCAACATGCTGGGCAAGACGCTGGCTCAGGAAGTGGCCAAACACAACATCAGGGTCAATATCGTGGCGCCCGGTTATATAGACACCGCCATGCTGGATCACCTCCCGGAAGGCTTTGCGGATTACGTGCTCAAGAGAAGTCCCTTGAAACGCCTGGGAGAGACAAGCGAAATCGCCGGGCTGGTGTCCTTTCTGGCCTCTCGCGAGGCGGACTTCTTTACGGGCCAGATTATTAGCCCCAATGGCGGCTGGGTCATTTAAATGAGGGAGAAATCATGAAAAAGGAAACTCCCCTTATTGTTGCGGAAAGCCGGGGAGATGTCTGCTGGGCGACCATCAACCGTCCCCGGGACCGGAACTCCCTCAATACCGCCCTGATGGGAGAGATAACTCAGCTACTCGCGGAGATGGAGCAAACGGCCATCAGGGCCGTGGTCTTTACCGGGAGTGGTGGAACCCACTTTATCGGCGGCGCAGACGGCATTGAGATGATGCAGTGCGATCCCGACGGGGCCTGGGCCTTTTCCCGGCGGATTCAGGAACTCTTCAACCGCATGGAAGAGAGCCCGCTCATCCTCGTGGCCGCCATCAATGGATTTTGTTTCGGCGGCGGGCTGGAGTTTTCGCTGGCCTGTGATTTCCGGATCGCCAGCGAATCCGCCCGTATCGGCCTGCCGGAGGTCAAGGTCGGTCTGATTCCGGGAGGCGGAGGGACACAACGTCTGCCCCGGGTAGTCGGCATGGGCCGGGCGATGGAGATGATCCTGAGCGGACAGCTCTACCAGGCAAAAGACGCCCAGGAACTCGGCCTGATCCACCGTGCGGTCCCGGGAGAAAAACTCCTGGATGAAACGTGGGCGTTCTTAAAACCGATCCTCGCCAACCCTCAGCATGCCCTTTCCCAGGCCAAGAGGGCCTTGCGCGCTTCCCAATGGCTGCCCTTTGAGGAAGGACTGAAACAGGAAAGTCAGGAGTTCAAAGGGTGTTTTTCTTCCAATTTCTTTGTAAGTTTAATGTGCCGGCAACTCCGGTCCGGCGCGCTGAGGACGACCAGCAAACTCCCGGAGTGGGTCCAGGGCGACAGGTGATGGCAATATGAAGGTTATCGGCATAGCGGGAAGCCTGAGGCCCGCAAGCAATACGCTCCATTACGTCGCCAGGGGGCTGGAGGTCATCGAACAAGAGGGCATCGAGACCGAACTGATTTCCCTGATGAACAAGGAAATCAAGCCTTGTAACGGCTGCTATGAATGCGTGAAGAAGGGTCATTGTACGCTGGAGGGTGACGATTTTGCCCCTATCCTGGAAAAGATGAGGACCGCGGACGGGATTATCCTGGGATCGCCTGTGTATCTCAGTTCCGTGGTGCCACAGATGATGTCGCTTTTAGCGCGGGCCACCTTCGTCTCCTATTGGAACGATAAATTCTTCACGGGCAAGGTAGGCGGACCGATCACGGTCGCAAGGCGGGCGGGGCACAATCTGGCCTTCTCGCAACTTCTGCTCTGGTTTTTCCTGAACGGCTTGATTGTTCCCGGCTCGACCTATTGGAACATCGGCGTCGCCGGTGCGCGCGGGGCGCGGGACGCGGCGGAGGATACCGAGGGGATAGAGACCGTCACCGAATTTGCCAGGAACATGTCCAAACTCATGAAGAAAATTTTTCTCTGATCATGCCATACCAAAAAGGGAGAGAAAAGATCGTGGAAGCTCAGGGAATCGGTTTCTGGCTCACAAAACGGGCCTTTTTAAGCGGCGACCGGGAAGCTCTCGTGGACGGTGCGCGGCGCCTGACCTATCGGGGATTAAACAGCCGCGTCAACAGGCTGTCCCGCTATTTTCAATCCATCGGCCTGAGGCAGGGCGATCGGTGCGCCATGCTCGCCTATAATTGCCTGGAGTATATTGAGGTCATCTTTGCCGCAGCGAAGCTGGGGCTGATCCTTGTCCCCCTGAACTGGCGGCTCTCGCCGGCAGAATTGGCCTTCAACCTTGCGGACAGCAAAACGGACAGCCTGGTTTTCGACCCTGGATTTTCTGAAACGGTGGCGAATCTTCAGGGTCACAGGGTGATAAAACGACTGCTTGTACTCGGCAACAGGGCTATGACCGGCGCTCAGGCTTATGAAGAGATGTTGGCCGCCCAGCCAGCGGATGAACCTGTTGCGGATAAACCAGTCGGATTGGATGCCCCGCATATCATTATGTACACGGCCGGAACCACGGGGCGACCAAAAGGCGCCATACTGAACCAGGGCGCCAGTTTCTGGAATGCTATAAATCTCAACCAGGATATGTGTTTTAGCCAGGAGGACCGGAACCTTCTGGTCCTGCCCCTGTTCCATATCGGCGGCATCGGTCTCTTTACCCTCCCCATGCTCTATGCCGGGGGGACGGTGGTGATCCAGCGAGTCTTCGAACCCGCAGAGACTTTCAAACTGCTGGCGGAGGAAAGGATAACCCTTTTTTTCGGAGTACCTGCCATTTTCCTCTTTTTAATCCAGCATTCGGGGTTCAATCCCGGGGTCTTTGCCAAGGTCCGCCTGGTGATGAGTGGTGGTGCGCCCCTGCCGGTCAGCCTGGTCAAGCAATACCATGACGAAGGTATCATCCTCCAGCAGGGTTTCGGCATGAGCGAGGCCGCTCCCGGCATCTGCACCCTAAAGAAAGAACTGGCCCTCCAAAAAGCAGGTTCCATCGGGAGGGCTCTCTTTCACATAGACGTACGGGTGGTGGACGATAACATGCAGGATCTGCCTGCGGACCAGGTGGGTGAGCTGATCATCAGGGGACCTAACCTGATGCAAGGTTACTGGGCAAAGCCTGAAGCCACTGCCGAGGCCTTCCGCGGCGGCTGGTTCCACACCGGCGATCTGGCCCGGATGGACGAGGAGGGGAAAATGTTTACCCCGCCGAGGTGGAGGATGCCCTTTACGAGCATCCCGATGTTTCCGAGGCCGCCGTGATAGGCATCGCCGATCCCAAGTGGGGTGAGATAGGCAGGGCCTTTGTAGTGCCGAAGCCGGGCAAGGTGATCGACGAGGCGGATCTCCTGAATGGCCTGAAAGAGCGGCTGGCGCGCTTCAAGTTGCCGAAAACCATTGTTATCGTTGACAAGCTGCCCCGAAATGCCGCCGGCAAGGTCATGAAGAATATCCTCAAGGATTACAGGGTGTAATTTGTTTCTATTGGTCGTACAATTTCTTCGGATGACGGACCGTTTAACGTAATCACAACAACCGCAACAGGAAAGGACGAAGGAGGAGGAATCAATGAAAATGAAAAATGTTGTAAAGGTTTTGGCAGCAGTTTCCATGTTATGGGGCGTGTTGACCACAGGAGCGCTCGCGGCAGAGCCCATTAAACTGGGCGCCATTTTGCCGTTGGCGGATTCCACCGGTAAAGATGGTTCAAGATCCATGGAACTGGCCGTGAAGCACCTCAACGAACGGGGCGGCCTCCTCGGGCGTCCGGTCAGGCTGATCATCATGGATGATGAAATGAAGCCGGATAAGGCGGCCGCGGCTCTGGATAAGCTGGTCACGGTGGACAATGTGGACGTCATTGTGGGCGGGGTGGCGAGTGGCACCACCATGGCGATGATTCCGGGCATGAAAAAGTATGGCAAGGTTGTCGTCTGGAGTGGTGGCGCCTCGGGAAGGATCGAAGAAGCCATGGAAGGGCAGGATTGGTTCTTCCACCTTCATGCCTGGGATTATCAGCAGGGTCTGCTTTGGGAACAGGGCTGGGAAGATATCGTGCAGAAATTTGGGGTGAAGAGACTCAAAATATTTTTTGGTTATGAAGAAGGCGCCTTTGGCGCCGGCTCCTTCAGAGCGGGCAAGCCCATAGCAGAAAGCAAGAAAATAGATTTTCAGGGAACGCCTTTTAAGAGCGCCGCGATGGGCGGCGGGGATTACCGGGCCATGTTGAGGCATGCCAAAGACTATAAGCCCGATATTTTCGTTTGGGCCGGTTATGATAAAGACGCGCTGCCCATGCTGGAACAGGCCAAGGAGATGGGTTTTGCCCCGCCTTGCTATGTGGGTTCGCCTCCGGGCTGGCCTGTAGATTTTCATTTAACGCCGCTCAATGAATCTGTCATGTTTTACAGCTATTGGAGTGAATCCTTGCGGAGTGTGAGTAAGGAAAGCGCGGCATACTCCGACACCTTCCGCAGAGAATTCAAAGATGCTCCCGTGACCTATTTTGGACCGCTTGGCTACAGCAATATTATGATTGTTGCCGAGGCGATCAGGAGGGCAGGTTCTCTGGATAAGGCCGCTTTGATCAGAGCATTGAAGGCAACGAGCCATTCCTCTCCGCTGGGAGATGTGATTACCTTTAAAAAGAGCAAGATCATTGATAACCAGGCCCATGCCTCTCCGAAGATCATGCAGTGGCAAAAGGGAAAGGCCGAAGTCATCTGGCCCTGGGAATATGCCACGGCCAGGCTGATTTACCCTTTCCCGGCCTGGGATAAACGCTGAGTAACTGTTCTGGTTCAGAGTTAAAGGGTTCACGGTTCACGGTTTCAAGAAAATATGGGGACCTTACCCCACAGTAACCGTTGAACCGTGAACCGTGAACCAGATAACCTGAGTAGTTACAAAGACCTTTCGCGACGGGATTAGGACCAAAGGCCATGATGAATGCTGTTCTGAATAAATTTAAACAAAGAAATTTTCTTATCGGCAGTATGGTTGTACTTGCGGCGCTAATACTGATCGGTATCTATAAACCTCATGTCCTGATAGAAGGATTGCAACGCTCGGCCTTATACGCCTTAATTGCCCTCCCCATGGCCTTGCTGCTGGGAATCGTGGATGTCATCAACCTGGCCCACGGCGACTTCATGATGGTGGGGGCCTATTTTGCCTACTTCATGAGTGCGCAGTTCGGGATGGATCCCCTGCTTTCCGTTGTGCCGGCGTTTTTCATCTTTTTTGCGTTGGGGATGATTGTTTATCTGACAACGTTCAAACACATCATCAGCCGTCCGCCCATCATCCAGCTCCTGCTGGGATTTGGCATCTCCCTGATCCTGGCGGAGACCATCACCACGATTGCCACGAATTCCCCGCGCAAGCTCAGTCTGTCTTACGTTTCCTCCTCGGCGACGATCAATGATTTTACCTTTGGCACCTTCGAGTTCGTTTATGTGGCTGCTGCAATCCTAATATATATCGCCCTGCAAATATTCCTGAAGAAGACCAGCACCGGCCAGGCCGCCCTCGCCGTCGGCCAGAATCCTCGCGGGGCAAGAATTGTGGGGATCAATGTCAACTGGATTTACTTATTGATCTTTGCCCTTTCCATTGCCCTGATCGGCGCTATCGGCCCCCTGTTCATGACCAGATATACCATCTTCCCCCATGTGGGCGGGGCCTTTACCCTTAAATCCTTTTCGCTCGTGGCCGTAGGCGGCATGGGCTCCATCACCGGCGTCGTTTTGGCCGCGCTCATTTTGGGCATGGGTGAAGCATTGGTTCTTTCTTCATTTCAATATGGCCGCTGGGCGGAAATTATTTATTTTGCCCTGATCATCGGCGTCATCATGTATCGTTCACATCAAAGGCGGGTACAATGAGGCATTGGAAATATGTAATTAGCGCGTTGTTATTAATCGTGGCGATTTCCCTCCCCGGGTTCCTGGGCGTATATCACCTGCAGATGATGAACATTATCTTTGTATATATCGCCTTTACCCTGAGTTGGGACATGCTGCTGCGGTCGGGGCAATTATCATTCGGTATCGCGGGATTTGCCGGAATCGGCGGATATACCTCGGTATTATGCGGTTATTACTTTTCGTTGCACCCCATTTTATGCATCCTGGCCGGATCTGCGGCCGCCGCTTTAGTCTCCGCGCTGGTGGGGTCCTCGGTCTTAAAATTAAGAGGGCTCTATTTCGCGATTGTAACTTTGGCAATCGGTGAAATATTTCGTATCATCGTCCGCAACATTGAGGTAACCGGCGGCGCTGAAGGAATGATTCTCCGCAATGCCATTTTCAACGGCGACGCCGCCAGCACCTATTGGCTCATGCTGGCCATTGGCGTTCTGACCATTGTCCTCTCTATTCTATTTCAAAAAACAAGGATGCATTATGCCCTGACCTCCATTGCCAACGACGAAATTGTTGCCGCCTCCAGTGGAGTCAACATCTTTAAATATTTGCTCATTATCTTTGCCGTAACCTCAGCGATTCAGGGCATGGCTGGCGGGGCCTATTCCCAGATATACGCTTCGGTGACACCTGAAGGCCAATTCAACCTGACCTTTGCGCTCTTGCCGATTACCATGGCCCTTTTTGGCGGCATCGGCACCACCTGGGGGCCCGTAATCGGCGCCACCATCCTCAGTATCATTGCCGAATATTTGAAGTTGCAAATACCTTACGGACATCTATTGGTTTACGGCGTTATTATGGTCGTAGCGATTCTCTGGTTCCCCGGGGGGCTCATGGGGGCCATAAAGGCATATGGGCTGAAGGCTAAAGGCTGAAGGCGAAACACCAGGAGTAGTTGCACCTTAACTTAACAAAGCAGGGATTAACCAATGGCCATTTTAAAAACGACGGGATTAACCAGACAATTCGGGGGCCTGATGGCGCTCAGCGACGTTAGCATCGAAGTCAGGGAAAAGGAAATTATCGGCGTCATCGGACCAAACGGCGCGGGTAAATCAACCTTTGTGAATGTCATCTCCGGGGTATATCTGCCCTCTGCAGGAAAGGTGGAATTTTACGGTCGGGATATCACCATGTCTCCGACCCATGAGAAATGCCACGCGGGGATTAGCCGCACCTTCCAGCTCATGCGACCCTTGGTCGGCCTCAGCCTGCTGGAAAATATTATGATCGGCGCGATGTTCGGCAAGATGCACCGCCTGAAAGAGGCGCGAAAAATATCACTGGGGCTTTGCCAATTACTGGGTCTGGAAAAAGTGGAAATGGCGCGCGCCCTGGCTACGGAACCAAAACTATTGCTGCTGGATGAGGCGATGGCCGGCCTCAACAAGGAAGAAACCATGGAGATGGTGGAAACGGTACGTAAAATTCATGCAGAGGGCATGACTATTGTCATTATCGAACACGTCATGAGGGTCATCAGGGAACTTACCGAGCGGGTGGTCGTTTTGGAATGGGGCAAGGTTTTAGCGGAAGGCCCCTATGACAAGGTATCGGGTGATCCGCGCGTTATTACCGCATATCTGGGCGAGGAAGCAGAATGTTGACGGCTTCGTAAAAAGCCCGGATGCTGCGTTGCGCTGCATCCGGGCTTTTTACGAAGCCGTCCCAATAAATCTTTTTATGAGGGCGTCAATGTTAACCGTGAAGAATGTAAATGTGTTCTATGGCAAGTTGCAAATCCTCTGGGATTTATCCCTGGATCTTGGAAACGAATCGGTCGGACTGTTTGGACCAAACGGCGCCGGGAAAACCACCTTGATCAACAGTATTTTAGGCCTGGTAAAACCCGCCAGCGGGGAAATAACGTTCGAGGGAGGATCACTCCTGAACATGGAGACTGCGGACATTATAAAGCGCGGCATTGCGATCGTACCCCAGGAGCGGGAATTATTTCCCCTGATGACGGTGCGGGAAAACCTGCGGACCGGCTGTGCCTATGTACCCAGCGCAAAAAAGAAATACGCGGAAAGACTGGAATATGTCCTGGCCCTGTTTCCCATGCTGAAAGAGCGGTTGACCCAGCCGGCAGGCAGTTTAAGTGGCGGACAGCAGCGAATGGTGGCCATTGGCCGGGGTCTCATGGCCGATCCCAAGGTCCTGATTCTCGATGAGCCGTCGGGAGGCCTGCAGCCATCCATTGTTACGGAAGTGTTTCAACGTCTGAAAGAGATTTCCCAAGACGTTTCCATTTTGGTCACGGAACAAAATGTCCGTCAATGCCTCAAGGCGATTGACCGGGGCTATATTTTGGAAAACGGCCGGATCGCCATCGTCGATACCGCCGCCAATCTGGCGGACAATGATCACATCAGAAAATCATACCTGGGAATCTGAAGGACGGAGGTAGATAGGTTGAAAGCTATTAGACTGAGGATTGAAAGATGTTAGGTTGTTAGGAAAACCCTACGCCTCACGCCTAAGCCCCTATTATTATGGAACAGAACAAAACAAATCCCACTGCGGGCATCCGGAGCTTTGCCACCTACTTGCCACGCTCCTACCATGACGCTGATTACATCGCCTCTCAATGTGATACGCCAGCGGAAATTATTCGGAATAAACTGGGATGGCGTCAGAAGAATGTGCCCGGTCCCGGTGACGGAACAGTGGCCATGGCGCTAAAGGCGGCCCGGAAGGCGCTCTTTTATGCAGAATTGGAACCCCGAGAGATCGATCTGGTCATCTACGCGGGAGAAGAGATCAAGGAATACCGCAACTGGCCGGTGGGCCCGAAGATCCAGAAGGACCTGGGGTTGACAAAGGCCTGGTCTTTCGATCTGCAGCAACGTTGCGGGACCACGCTGGTGGCGTTGAAACTGGCCCGGGACATGATCCGGGCCAACGGGGAATTGCACAATATCCTGATCGCCTCGGGCTACCGGAATTCCGATTATATCCATTACCCCAATTCGCGAGTACGCTGGATGTATTATCTGGCGGCCGGCGGGGCGGCCTGCGTGGTTCAGCGCAACTGCGTCAAAAATGAGATACTGGACGGACATTTCATGAGCGACGGTTCATTTACTTGGGATGTCTATGTTCCCCAGGGGGGCTCCGCCGAGTTCATGACCCTGGCCGGTCTGAAGGAGGGGAAGCAGTACCTGGATGTCCTGGATCCGGAGGGCATGAAGGAGCGCCTAGAAAGACTTAGCATCAGCAACTGGCTGATCTGCATCGACCAGGCCCTGGCGAAATGCGGCTATACCCGGGCGGATATCGACTATCTGGCGACGCTGCTGGTGAAGCGGAGCGCCCATGACTATTTGCTGAAAGAGCTGGGACTGCAACAGCCCCAGAGCCGCTATCTGGCAGAGTTCGGCCACCACGGCCAGAACGACCAGCTACTGTCTCTCGAACTGGCCGTGGAAGAAGGTCGGATCAAGGATGGCGATCTGGCGCTCCTGATTTCGGCCGGCATCGGTTATTCCTGGAATGCCGTCTTAATTCGCTTCGGGAGTCTTGCGGGGAGGAAAAGGGAAGCATGATCTACGGGGACTGGATTGGCCGCTGGGCAAGAGGGTATCCGGACCAGGAAGCCCTGGTGGATGCTATTGAAGGACGGCGTTACACCTATGGACAGCTCGCTTCCGACATCAACCGGATGGCCGGGTTTCTGTATCGGGATTTGAGGATTGTCAAGGGCGACCGTGTCGCCTGCCTCGCCTTAAATCGTATAGAGTATATCTGGCTATTTATGGCCCTGAGTCGCCTGGGAGCGATCATGGTCCCCCTGAACTTGCGGCTGGCTGCGGGTGAATATATCTATATGCTCAACGATGCGGAACCGAAGGCGATCTTCTTTGACCGGGAGCACCAACAAGTGATGGAAGGGCTAAAGACGGAGGCCCCGCTGCCCCGTTGTGTCTGTTTTGATCATGATGACGCCCGGGGACAGTCACTGCCCGACATATGGCCCTCCCTTTCCTCCGACTCTCCCCCGGAACTGGAGATCCAGGCCAATGATCCGCAGTTGATCATCTACACCTCGGGTACAACGGGGATACCGAAAGGCGTGTTATTGACGCATGGCATGCTGACCTGGAACGCCGTCAACAGCACCCTGGGATGGAACCTGGGTCCCGCTGACCGGACCATCCTGCACGCGGCCATGTTTTATACGGCAGGCTGGAACGTTTTGACCCTTCCCCTTTTCTACAGCCGGGGGGCAAATATCTTGGTGCGACGTTTTGAGCCCGATCTTGTTCTGGACCTGATCGCCCGGGAGGGGGTGACGGTCTTTTTCGGGGTGCCCACGATGTATCAAATGCTGGCCGAGTCGCCCAAGTTCGCGGTCACCGATTTTTCCCCGGTGCGGTTTTTCGTATCGGGAGGCGCGCCCCTGCCGCGGTCCCTGTATGAGAAATACCGGGAAGAGAAGTCTGTCCGCATCTGGGAGGGCTATGGTCTGACCGAGGTGGGGCCGAACTGCTTTCTGGCCAATGGCAAGCTGGGGACAGTCGGACATCCGATGCCCCATTTGGATTTAAAACTCCTCGATGCGAAGGGTCAGAAAGTCCCGGTGGGCGGAGAGGGAGAAATCCTGTTGAAAGGCCCCCCTGTTTGCGCCGGCTACCTGAATAAACCCCAGGCTACCGTGGAGGCCATTATAGACGGATGGTTTCATACCGGCGACCTCGGCAAGTTGGACGGCGATGGTCATCTCGCCATTGTGGGTCGTCTCAAGGACATGATTATCTCGGGAGGCGCCAATATATATCCCGCAGAAATCGAGCGGGCCATCGACACCCACCCGGCCATCACCGCCTCTGCCGTCATCGGTGTTCCCGATCCGAAATGGGGCGAGGTGGGCAAGGCCATTGTGGAACTCGTCCCCGGCGCCTCCCTGACCCGCGATGAACTGGTGACGTTTTTACAGGATCGCCTCGGCAAATTCAAAATTCCCAAATATCTGGCTATCGTAGAAAAGATGCCGCGCACACCGGCCTCTGAGAAGATTCAGAAGTTCATGCTCAAGAAAAAACACGGCTTCCCGGAAAACGGCTGATGGAAGAAGATCAGGTGAACATAGGGATCGTAAGCTACGGTTTGTACCTTCCGGACAGCTTTGAAACGGCGGAGGAGGTCTCCGTCCGGGCGGGGATTGCCGTCGGGGAAGTCAGGAAACTGGGCATTGAACGCAAGTGTCGCCCCGCAAAGGATGATCAGCCGGTGGCGATGGCGGTTGAGGCGGCGCAACAGGCCTTTGCGGGGACAGAAGAAGTGCGGCCCGAAGAGGTGGATGTGGTGATCTGGACCGGCGAGGAATACAAGGATTATATCGCGCAGACGCCCTCCATCCGCCTGCAGGAGGAGGTCGGTTGCTCTCGCGCTTGGGCCTTCGATCTGGTTGGCCAAAACGTCACCAGCATTCAGGGGATAAAGCTGGCGCGGGATCTCATCACGGGTGATGAGACCATCAATACGGTACTCCTGGCCGGAGGAACCCGCAACGTGGACCTCGTTAATTATGTTAATCGGGAAACCCATTTCCTTTTGGCCTCTTCCGCCTCTGGCGGCGCCCTCTTGCTGAAGCGCCAGCACCATCGCAACCGCCTTATTACAACGGCCTTCAGGGTGGACTGTGAGATGTCCGATGAGGTCTATGTCCCTGGCGGCGGCACGGAAATACCCTTCTCCGCGGACAATTTAGATTCCGAAATCATGTTTTATCAGGTGCAACACCCCGCGATGGTGCGACACTACCTGGAGCGGCGCTGGACCGGGGCGTTGTCTGAAACAGCAAGGAAGGCCCTGTCCGGGCATTCGCCCGATTATGTCGCCCTGCGGCACCTGTCTCCTCTTGAGCGCAGCGCCGTGCTTAACGGGCTGGGCGTCAGTGCGGATCGATCCGCAGCATTGGAAAAATGGGGCTGTCATGGTACAAATGACATCATCCTTTCCCTGGATCTGGGTCTTCAAACCGGCGCCATTCTGGACGGATTTAACGTGGTGCTGATCACCGGGGGAATCGGCTTTACCTATGCTGCGGCACTCATCCGCTGGGGAGGGCGTTAGGGGACAGATTTCAAATCTGTCCCCTCTTATATACTGGAGGTAGGAAATGTTTTTACCTGATCCCGGCCTCTATTATGAGGTGCATGGCCAGGGAACGCCCCTGGTGTTCTTGAACGGCATCATGATGAATACACTGAGCTGGGTGGAACACGTCGCCCGATTGCAGGACGACTATCAGCTCATTGTCTATGACATGCGGGACCAGGGACAATCCAGCCGGCTGGCGCCGGGTTACCAAATCAGCCTTCATGCCGAAGACCTCAAAAGACTTCTTGACCATCTCCACATCAAGAACGTCAATATCTGCGGTCTTTCCTATGGCGGCCAGGTGGCGTTGATTTTCTCGCTGAAATATCCGGAGATGGTGGATAGGTTGATCCTGGCCAACACCTCTGCCCATGTGGATCGCTATCTCCTGGCCATGGGACAGATGTGGAAGAGGGCCGCGGAGTTATATGACGGGGAGGCCTTTTTTGACCTGGCGCTGATCCCGATCTATTCCCGATCCTTTTACAACAGTCATTATGACTGGCTGGCGAAAAGAAGACAGTTTTTCAAGGATTTTCTTACCAAAGAGTGGTTTGACGGCTTTATCCGGCTGGCCTCATCCAACGAGTTCTATGATGTCAGAGGGGATATCTCCCGGATAACCAACCAGACGCTGCTCATCGCCGCCCAGGAAGATATCATTACGCCCTATGCCCAGATGCTGGAGATGAGCCGGGTGATCATCAATTCTCATATCGTTTGTATCCCCGAGGCCGGTCATGCCGCCTTTCTGGAGAAAATCGCTACCTTCTGCACCCTGTTGCAGGGGTTTATAGGTAAATCTTGAGTCAGGGGCATAAAATCTGAGGAGCTGGTATGCTGAACATCGAAAATGCCGTGGCCGTCATTACGGGCGCCGGCAGCGGAATCGGCGAGAGTTTCGCTAAATACTGGGTGCAAAAAGGCGGCCGGGCCGTGATCGCCGATATCGTACCGGAAAGCCTGGCCCGGGTGGAGAAGGAACTCGCCGCACTCGAGGGAGACGTGGCCGCCGTGGTCTGCGACGTGACCAAAGAGGAGGATACCCGGCGGCTGGCTTGCCTCGCCATCGAACGCTTCGGGGGCATCCACCTGGTTCTTCCTGCGGCCGGCATCATCAGGGACGGCCTGCTGCTCTCCCCGGATCGGGAGACCGGGAAAGTGACAAAAAAGATGTCCCTCCAGCAATTCCAAGCGGTTCTGGACATCAACCTGACGGGGGTCTTTTTAACCATCCGGGAATGCGCGGAACAGATGATCAATTCCGGTTCGAAGGGGCTGATCTGCCTGATCTCCTCGACGGGCTCGCTGGGCACGGCCGGCCAGATCAACTACGCCTCGACCAAGGCGGCCATATCGGTGATGCCGAAGGTCATCACCGCCGAGTTTTTCCGGAGAAACCTGGCGAACAGGATCCGCTGTGTTGCCGTTGCGCCGGGATACGTCGCCACGGCCATGGTTAGAGGAATGGACGACAAAGCCCGGGAAAAAATCCTTGGCGACATTCCGATCGGCCGTTTGGTCGAACCGGAAGAGATTGCCGCGCTGATCTGCGAACTCTACCGGAACGAGGCGATTGCCGGCGAGGTGTTCTTCATCCACGGTGGGCTGCGACTAGGCTCCCGGGGCTGATCCCGGCGCCCCATCTCCAGTCTGCAGGGGCCGATCCGTAGATATCTACTTCGTCAGGTTAGCCGCGATAACCAGGTAGGATAGGTTCCATTTTTAATCGTCGTAAAAAGCACCGCATCCGCGCCGAAATATTCGATGAAAAATACCCCTTGACAGGCAAAAATACCCCCCCTATACTCCGAGCCGTAAAAAGCAATAGCTTATCAATCAATACCTTATCAATGACAGGCTTTCCATCGTTGTTGGTTAACCTCCCTGCCTTAGCGGAGGAAAGGAAATCGTGGATCGGAAGTAACAACAATCAAGCAAAAGGAGGAGGTATCTATGGTAAAGAGATTAAGAGGTTCTGTTTTTACCTTTGTGGCAGCGGCAATCTTTTTCGCCCTGCTCGCCACGCCGGCCCTGGCCCAGAAGACCGAAATTCAGTTCTGGCACGGGCTTGCCCAGCCGCTGGGCGGGATGCTCGAAAAGATCGCCACCGATTTCAATGCGTCGCAGGACAAGTATCAGGTCAATGCCACCTTCAAGGGATCCTATCCCGATACGATGGTAGCGGCGATCGCCGCCTTCCGGGCCGGCAATGCCCCGCACATCGTCCAGATGTTCGAGGTGGGCACCGCCACCATGATGGCCGCCCGGGAAGCCATCAAACCCCTGCACGAAATTATGCGCGAGTCTGGCGTTCCCTTCGATACGAGGGCCTATGTCCCGGCGGTGCGCGGCTACTACAGCCTCCCGGACGGACGGATGATGTCCATGCCCTTCAACAGCTCCACGGCGGTGATGTTCTACAACAAGGACGCCTTCCGGAAGGCTGGGCTGGACCCGGAAAAGCCCCCCCGCACCTGGGCGGAACTCCGGGCGGCCGCTCAGAAGATCCGGGCGGCGAATGCCGCCAATATCGGCTTCACTGCGGCCTGGCCCACCTGGACCCAGTTCGAGCAGTTCAGCGCCATCCATGACACCCCGCTCGCCAGCAAGGCGAACGGCATGGAAGGGATGGACGCCGTCCTGGCCGTCAACAGCCCCCTCCATATCCGCCACGTCCAGACCCTGATGGACATGCAGAAGGAAGGCTCCTTCAAGTACGGCGGCCGGGATTCGGCAGCGGACGCCCTCTTCCCCTCCGGCGAGGCGGCGATTATCCATGCCTCTTCCGGGCTGCGGGCGAGAATCGTCCGGGAGGCCAAATTCGACTGGGGCGTCACGATGCTGCCCTACTATAACGATGTGAAAGGCGCTCCGAAAAATTCCATCATCGGCGGGGCCAGCTTCTGGACCATGACGGCGCCCAAACGTACCGCCGAGGAGTACCGGGGCGTGGTGGAGTTCTTCCGGTTCATCAGCCAGCCCGATGTGGTGGCCAAGTGGCACATGGAGACAGGCTTCCTTCCGATCACCTTCGGCGGCTTCGAGCGTACCCAGACCCTGGGTTACTACAGTAAAAATCCCGGCACGGATATCCCCTACCGCCAGCTTACCAGAACGGAACCGACGGAAAACTCCCGGGGCCTGCGGCTGGGCAACATGCCGGAAATCCGCATGGTGATCCAGGAAGAACTGGAAAAGGCCCTCCAGGGTACGCAGACCGCGCAGCAGGCCATGGATAGCGCCGTGGCCAGGGGGAATGTAATCCTGCGAAGCTTCGAGCGCACCAACCGTTGATTTCGTTGCTCAGGTGGATAGACTTTAGGTGGACGGGGCGCAGTTACCTATTGTCCTGAATCGGGGGGCCGGGCAAAGGCCCCCCGATTATCATAGGGGGAATCGATGCAACGCCGGGTCATCTTCAATAACAAACTGCTGCCCTATTTGCTGCTCGCGCCGCAGCTTGCCATCACCATAGTCTTTTTCTTCTGGCCGGCCC
>CAZINF010000073.1:0-15954 GCA_964540555.1 uncultured Syntrophus sp.
AACAGGGTGGCGGATTCCTTCGGAATCGGGTGGCGGAATCAGCGGAATACGCATAACTGCGCGGATGGCCGGCAACGCGACGGTTCTTGAACAACACCTCCACTGTGGTGGTCGTCGAATAGGATGAAATAGGGGCGCTGCCCCATCTCAACACCCCGTGCCTTAAAACACTACGAAAGCTGTTCTAAGAAGTATTTATTGGGGGGTGTATTCTCGGGGACGATCTCTTGGAGTTTGGCTTTGATGGCCGGGATGTCGAAGGTGTCGGCGATGCGGATCAGCTCGTCGATCTGGTTGGGCAGGCGGTCGTGGCGGTCGTAGTTGTTGTGTAACCGGCCGGCCGACCCGTGTTGAAGGGTGTTTTCAGATGCGACAGGATGGTCGATCTGGCTGGAATAACTATTTATTCTTCTGCGGGATCAACTGGGCTGCCTCGGGGATGCTCATGAAGTGGCGGGTGATCTCCGAATGGGTCATGGTCACCGGGCCGCCCCGGGCGATCTGCTGCTGGAAGAGGGGGATCACCGATCCGGAACTATCGACGACGTTCCCGAATCGGACGGAGATGAAGCGGGTCAAGGCCGAAGACGGGGCAGGGGGCATCCCGCTTTTCTTGCCTCCGTTTGCAGGCCCTGCTCCTCTATCCGTCGCTCAAGCTCGGTAAAATCGATCATATCCGATGAGGCCGCGATCATTCCCCGGATGTCACCGAGATGCTTGTCCGATCCTCCTTCCCGGTAATACTCCAGCTTCCGGATGATCACGTACTCGATCGGCGCGATCCAGACGGTTTCCTCGCCAAGCGTGACCTTTCGTCGGCGCGCCATGGCCCACCGATGGAGTTTGTCCTCACCGACAAGATACAGGTCCGCCTTGAATCCGGTGTCATGGTGGATCAGATTGAAACGGCCGCGCTGACTTCTCTGAATCTCAATACGCAAGGTTTCCAGAGGTGGACTGTAGAAAGAGTCGGGCGGGAAGGCGAGGGGTATTTGCGTCGCGTCCCTGAGGGACATTTCAACAACGATGTCGATGTCATGGGTCATACGTGGCTGCCCATATACGATGCTTGCCGCTGCACCGGTCACCATGTAGAGAATTCCCAACCGGTTGAGGGGCGCCAAAAAGAGGAGGAAAAGGTCGCGCTCAGGCATGGAGAAAAATCCCCCGGACCGTCTCTTCAATACGTTGATCGGGCCAATCCGGGTGGATTTCCCGCAACCAGGCTGCTTTCAGGCGCCAGGCGGCCCAGCGTAAATCCTCCGCGATACGCAGTTTGTCCTCTGGGGTCATGGGGGTCATGGGGGTCAGGTCGGGGACAGATTTGAAATCTGTCCCCATTTTCGGGGGTGGGGGGGCAGCATCAATAAACTTCGTCATGTCCGCCAATATCGATCAAAAGGATCTCGGTTTTGCTTATAAACTTAAAGATTACCCGGCAATCAAAGCTAACGCTGAATGCCCAGAGCCCTTCAAGCCTGCCCGTCAATTTATGAGTTCTCAGGCGTGGGTGAAAAGGATCTTTTGCAAACATTTCCATAGCGTCCCAAAATCTGCCCTTGAGTTCAGCATCGTTCTTTACCTTCTTTCGGTAAACCCTCTTGAACCCTTGGTCCCAGGATACCTTAATCACTTTCCAGATCCTTGCATAATTCTTTTACAGTTCCGCGCTTGGTCATCTTTTTCCTGAAACCGGCCATTGCTGTTTTTGCCCTCTTGGCAATGGCCTCTCTTTTTGCCTCTATCAACTGCTTCTTGATCACTTCTGTCGCATATTCCTTATCATCAAGGGGCAAGTGGATAAATTCCTCGATTAGGTTGTTCACCGTTGCTGTGCTCATTTATTTCACCTCCTCATTCATTTAGGTCAGTATGGGGGTCATCAGTATAGGGGTCTTTAAATTTAGCGTCCCAGCCCGCCGATGGCGGGCCTGCATCATAAAGTAAGTCAAGCTTTCAAGGATGTGGCTGTATATGTCAATCATCATCTTCGAAGAATGGTTATCGGGTCTTGCATTTGAAGCCTATTGTGGATCACAAAGCTTCGTCCTCTCGCTTACAGATGAGGGTTGCGACGAAGCAATCCGCACAGGGCGGGAAGTGACGTGTTTCGCGAAACATCTTCAATCGACAAATATCTTAATTATCATTGAACATAACATGATACGTCAATATAGATTATTCATAAATAAAATATATAGCAAAAATATATTCTTGATCAGGAAAGATGGTTGGGTGCTGAGATTGGCGTTTTTCCAGCAGGACCATTTCAGCAACCAATCAAGTCTATTCGATTAACGTTGGGACGGGAGTGAATTTAGGGCAAAACTCTTGTAATGTCAAGCGAAAATATGGCATCCGGATATTGGCTGCGTATTCCGGCAATGAAACATGACCATTAAATCTGCACGATGCTTATATTTCGTAAACGTCGATCATGAGTTCTTATATTTAGTTGCCGGTGTACTAATGCGAAGATCATCATGAAAGTCTTCCGTTCGAACCGCAGGCAAACAGAGAATTTAAGTTTATGACCTACGATGTTGTTCCTTGAGGCCATGAAGGAAAGAGGGCAGGGGGCTTCGTCCGGTATGCGATGTATTGGGGTCCGAAGCGGGAGATGGAAGGCGTACCACAAAAAGAGGGGCGTCCCTCTGGGACATCGCAGAGATGGCTCGGGCGGGCTCCACGAAGGACGTCAACACCCTGGACCAGCTCGACCGGATCGAGGACAATCTCACCCGGCGCTTCCGGAGCACCCAGGGCGGCGGCTTCAAGAGAGACTGCCTCGAAAGTTTCGGCGATACCAACACCGGCGATCCGCAGATCCTCTATGATTTCGTCAATCGGAAGAGGATATCCGGCCGGCCGCCACAGAGGACGACGAGATCCCGTTCTGAATCATGGATGAAAGACTGGAACCGGGAGAAAAGAGAAGGCAATCCCGAGAAAATCGGGGCTGCCTTCTTGTCTGCATCTTTCTCTTAAATACGTACGGCGCCTGCGCCATGATCGCGACGAGAAGAGGCGTACAAACCGAACTGAACCGTGAAATCCGTTGCTTCGACAACCGGCCGGATATTTCGGCGCACTTTTTCCATCCTCACAATACCGTACCGGGCCATCGTCTTGAGGGTCCGGGAAAGGTTGCTGCTGCTCCGTCCCGTTGCCGCTTCCAGCTCCTTGAGCGATTCCGGTTTCCGCTCCAGGATGGTTTTCAGCAGAACCTGGTTTTCGTTGCTGAGGACTTGCGCCATGGATCGCACCGATTCAAACCAGATCTTGGGCTCATTAGGCCGCGGACGATATTCCCCGCGGGCGATAGCCAGGGATCGCGTCTTGTAATCCTGATAGGGCATGATGCCGATGTGGAGAACTTTCCGATTCATTTTTCTTCCTTATCATCAGATGATAATTATTGCAACCATTTTTCTATAAGTATCCGGCGCATCAATCGACAGGGGAGGGGCAAGCTGGAGATGATTCCTGGAAATGCCGGTGATGATTGCCCGATGCCTCCGGCGATAGCATGGTCACCAGAAATGAGAAAGGCATCCCGAAAACCATTCAGGATGCCTTTCTCATAAAGAGCTCGTATTGACACTGGATCTTTGTCGTCCGATTATTTCGTTGATTTTTCCGAAAATACCTTTATAGTGAAGTCAAGTCCTTTTGAGCTTTCCCTTCTTTTTCAAGTTTGCCAAGCGTTGTATAACGGATAGGCGGCCGGAATAGATGTAAATGAACGTGGTATTTAGTCAATCGTTTTGACAAGAAAGGAGAAAAACCATGGCTGAGAGTGTTTACAAAATCATTGAAGTGGTGGGATCAAGCAAGGTCTCGTGGGAAGAAGCGGCGAGAAATGCCGTGGAAACGACATCAAAGAGCGTAAGGGAATTGCGTATTGCCGAGATCGTGAAACTGGATATGACGATCGAAAAAGGAAAAGTGGCCACCTACCGGGCAAGGGTGAACCTGTCCTTCAAGTATTTGGATGAATAGCTGCTGTGACTTGAAGGTGGGCCACGAGCGATGGCTCCATCCAGGCATCTGTTTCGGCAGACGACGATATCGTTGCCAATCTCTTGCAATGCAACGGGATTAAACCTGCTCCGGGGGGTTGCGCTGTTCACGATATCGATGAGCAGTCACCCCCCGCGTTTCAGCAGGCGCAATGCCTCGGAGGGAATATCCCGGTCTCCGTCAGGGGAAGGGATGTATCCCAGTGAATTGCCGAGGATCAGAAGAATTTGTAAATTGGAATCCCGGCCAGAAGGCGTCATACGATTGCGGTCCCTGCCACACGACGGGATACAAAAAGGAAGGCAACCAGCTTGGCAAGCCCGGCCTGATCGGGACCATGAAGACGTTCCTGTTTCTGGTTCAGAAAGCGAACCTGGAGGGGAAGGTGGGCGGGGCTTTTGGCTCCTATACCCATAGCGGTGATGCTCCCAATTTGATTTTTGATACGATGGAGAACGTGTTCAAGATGGAGATGATCGATCTGGGATCACTCAATCTTCTTGAACACCTGGTAGACGTCACGGAAGGGCTGCGCGCCTGTCAGGATTACGGTAGGGCCGTGGGTGAAAAGCTCGGTAAGTAATTGTCAGGCGCATTCGCTGAAGCCGCATGAATGACAAACGGCGCAACCCCCTTCGTGCTCGATCTTGCCGCCGCATTCGGGGCAGGCCCCCTTGAACAGCGCCCGTTTCTCCATTTTCTCCGCGTGACCGGTGGAAGACAGATGATTTTGTATGGCCTTGGCCACTGCATCAGCGCAGGATAGAATCTTGTTTTCACCGAAGCCCGAATGGGAATGGCACGATATATCCAGGAGCTGCTTGATCACCTGGACCGGTTGAACGCCGCTCCGCCAGGCAAGGGAAACCATCCGCCCGATGGCCTCGCTCTGGGATGCGGCGCAGCCGCCCGCTTTACCCATGGTGGTAAACAGCTCGAACAATCCCTCCTCATCCTCGTTGACGGTGACATACAGAGGTCCGCAACCGGTCTGCATTCGATACGTCCAGCCTTTGAGGGACTCAGGGCGTTTACGGACCGTTTTTTTATCGCCCCGCTCCGGTTCCTGCGCCGCCTTGCCGGTAGAAAGGACCTGACGATCCCTCGATCCGTCCCGATAGATCGTCACCCCCTTGCATCCCAGCTTGTAGGCGAGCTCGTAGACATTCCTGACATCCTCGATCGAAGCCTTATTGGAAAAATTCACGGTCTTGCTGACGGCATTGTCCGTGTTCTTCTGGAATGCCGCCTGCATCCGGATATGATCTTCGGGTGTGATGTCATGAGCCGTCACAAAGACATCGCGGACAGCGGCGGGGATTTCGCTGATCTCACGAATCGAGCCGTGTTCCGCGATCCTTTCCATCAGGTCGGCGGAGTAGAAGCCCATTTCCCTGGCCGTTTTCTCAAAAAGGGGATGGACTTCGACCAGGACATTGTCATCCAAAACCTTGCGGAGATAGGAAACGGCAAAAATCGGTTCGATCCCCGATGAGGTATTGGCGATAATGGAGATTGTCCCCGTCGGGGCGATGGTGGTTACGGTTGCATTTCGAATCGCAGACATTTCCCGCCGAGCAAAAAGAGAGCCTTCGAAATTCGGAAATGTGCCTCTGATTTGTGCCAAGCCCATCGAGGCCTCATGTCCTTCATTGTTGATAAACGCCATCACCTTCTCCCCCAACGCGATGGCCTGTTCGGAGTTATAGGGAATCCCCAGGGCAATGAGCATATCGGCCCATCCCATGACGCCCAGGCCGATCTTTCGGTTGGCATACGTCATCCGGGCAATCTGGGGCAGGGGATACCGGTTGAGTTCGATCACGTTGTCCAGAAAGTGGACGGCCAGGTGCACGACCTCTTTGAGCCGCTGCCAGTCGATTTGACCCTCCTTCACCATCAACGCCAGGTTGATGGACCCCAGGTTGCAGGATTCGTAGGGGAGCAAAGGCTGCTCGCCGCAGGGATTTGTCGATTCAATCGCACCGATGTGCGGTGTGGGATTATCGCGGTTCAAACGATCGAGAAAAATGATGCCGGGCTCGCCGTTTTCCCAGGCATGCCTGACGATCAGGTCAAAGACTTCCCTGGCCCTCAATGTTCCGACAGTGGCCTTATCCCGGGGATTGATCAACGGATAAGATTCATCTCGTGCCAACGCCTCCATGAATGCCTCGGTCAGACCCACCGAGATGTTGAAATTGTTGAGCTGCCTCTGGTCGGATTTACAGTGGATGAATTCCAGAATATCCGGATGATCGACCCGCAAAAGACCCATGTTGGCGCCGCGTCGCGTACCGCCTTGCTTGACCGTTTCCGTGGCGATATCGAAGACCTTCATGAAGGAAATAGGGCCGCTGGAAATCCCCGCCGTGGACTGGACCACATCATTGTGGGGTCGGAGATTGGAAAAGGAGAAGCCCGTGCCGCCGCCCGATTTATGGATGAGGGCCGTGTTTTTGACCGCATCGAATATCTCATCCATGGAATCTCCCACAGGCAAAACAAAACAGGCGGACAATTGGCCCAGTTCGCGGCCGGCATTCATCAGTGTGGGGGAATTGGGCAGGAATTCAAGCCCCGCCATGATCGAAAAAAACTGAGAGACCAGGGGCGAAGTGTCGGCATCGGCGTCGAATTTCTTGTCGGCATCGGCGATCGCCTCGGCGACACGCCGGAACATATCCGCGGCCGATTCGATCACGAGACCATTCTGGTCCTTGCACAGATACCTCTTCTCTAAAACGGTTATGGCGTTTTTCGATAACCGGGGAGCGACGGATGGATGATTGTCCACAATAGGATCTCCTTGTCTGATGATCATCTCCAGCGTTGAATCATGACGGCTTCGTAAAAGTCCGAATGCTGCGCTAAAGCTTCATCCTTTGTCATTGCGGCGTACGCAACAGTACGCCTCATAATGGGGACGGATTTCAAATCCGTCCCCGCGCGCCTTGCTTGCGGCCTTTTACGAAGCCGTTCCATTTTCACGACCTTTTAAGACTTTTTACGAGGCCGTCAATCAAAAGCCGCGATGAAATAATATACAACATATTGTAGAGGTTACCAGTATAACCACAATATATATGATTCGTCAATAAAAAATTTCGTCCCACCCAACCGTAGTCTCTTTGACAAAAATTCTACCCGGATACCGTGTCTTTATCGTCGCTTCGGGAAGCGGCTTTGACAATGCCGGGATCGTGGTTAATTTATTGTCGGTGGAAATACAAGGAGGAAACGACGATGAAAAAAAGAGCGATCCTGACCCTGGTGATTCTATTTGTTCTGGGGTGCAATACGAGTAACAGCCCTCAGAAGGAGGTGAAGTTAGAAATGGTGGAAACGAAGGTAAGCAGTTCGACGGCCACGTTTGCCGGGGGGTGTTTCTGGTGCGTGGAATCCGATTTTGAAAAAGTACCGGGCGTCCTGAAGGTGGTATCCGGTTATAGCGGCGGCGCCGGAGAGAATCCCACATACGAATCGTACGGGGCGAAAGGACATATCGAGGCTGTTCAGGTCTTCTATAATCCTGCGAAGGTGACCTATGCGCAACTGCTCGATGTCCTGTGGAGGCATATCGATCCTACGGACGCAGGGGGGCAGTTTGTCGACCGGGGGCCCGGGTACCGGAGCGCCATTTTCTATCACGATGAAGAGCAGAGGAGACTCGCGGAAAAATCCAGGGAGGAACTGGCGAAATCCGGTCGGTTTGCCAAACCGATCGCGACCGAGATCATCAAGTTTGACCGGTTTTACGACGCAGAGGACTATCATCAGGATTACTACAAGCAAAATCCCCTCCGGTACAAGTATTACCGCAGCGGATCGGGGCGGGACCAGTTTTTGGAGAAGGTGTGGGCGCCGGGTCGCGGCGATCTGCCATCCAAAAAGGACAAGGTCTACGCCAAGCCGGACGATGCAACCCTGCGGAAGAAATTAACGAAGCTGCAGTACGAGGTCACGCAGAAGGAGGGCACCGAGACCCCCTTCAAGAATGAGTATAATGATAACAAGCGAGAAGGGGTTTACGTGGACATCGTTTCGGGCGAACCCCTTTTCAGTTCGCTTGACAAGTACGACTCCGGAACGGGATGGCCCAGCTTCACCCGGCCCCTCGAACCGGGCAACATCATTGAGAAGGAGGACCATGGCCTTTTCACGAAGCGCATCGAAGTGAGGAGCAGGCATGCCGACTCCCATCTCGGGCATGTCTTCCCGGACGGTCCGAAACCGACGGGGCTTCGGTACTGCATGAACTCAGCCGCCCTGAGATTTATCCCCAGGGAAGAGCTTGAAAAAGAGGGGTATGGGCAATACATGACACTGTTCAGGAAATAAACCTGACGTCTTCGTAAAAAGGAACGACCCCTTGACAAGACGTTTTTCAGTTATCCTGCCTGTTTTGAACGAGGCGACGATAATCAATTCAATGATCGATCACTTGGAAGCCTTGGAGGGGAGCGATCAATGCGAATTTATCGTGGTGGATGGGGCTCCGGACGGCAACACGATACATGCCGTCACCGGCAATGACGTGTACTGCATGAAATCGCCGCGGGGACGGGGACGTCAGATGAACGCGGGGGCTGCTGCGGCAAGGGGAGAGATTCTGATCTTTCTCCATGCGGATACCAGGCTGCCGCGAAACGCCCTCGGTCTGATCAGCCGAACCATGATCCAGCAAGCCTTGATCGGCGGCGCATTTGATCTTTGCATCGGCTCGGAGCGATCGATGCTGAAGATCATCGCCCGGATTGCGTCGCTGCGTTCGCGTCTGACAAGAATTCCTTACGGCGATCAGGCCATCTTCATCCGCAGAGACTACTTCAATCGGGTGGGGCGATACCCCGAGATCCCCCTGATGGAAGATGTCGCCCTCATGCGAAGCATCAAGAAGGCAGGGGGAAGAATCAGATTTATCCCAGAGCCGGTCATCACATCCGCCAGGAGGTGGAAAGAGGAAGGAATCCTCTACGGGACCTTGAGAAACTGGCTTCTCATGAGCGCCTACCTCCTGGGTGTGTCACCGGAAAAGCTGGCCAGGTACTACAGAAGCGGGCAAGGATAACCACGGCATCTCCTGCCAGGGGGACCTCCTGATGGATCGACACAGTCTTATCGCATTTGTTAAATCCCCCGAAGCGGGGAGGGTCAAGTCACGCCTGGCCGCGGACATCGGGGAACAAAAGGCGCGCCAATTATACAGGCACTTTGTCGAGGACCTCCTGGATTCTTTGGATAAAGGGGATTACTGTCTGAAAATATTTTTTTATCCGCCCGACCAACGCGACGTCTTAGCGAAATGGCTCGGTCGCCACCGCTGCTATGAACCCCAGAGAGGGGATGATCTCGGGGAGCGAATGAAGCATGCGTTTGAAAAATGTTTTTCGGATGGATTTGAGACGGTGATCCTCGTTGGAGGGGACATCCCGGACCTGACGGGAGAAATCGTTAAAGAGGGTTTCGCCGCCCTGAGATCGAGCGATGCGGTCATCGGGCCGTCATATGACGGTGGATATTATCTGATCGGATTTCAATCGGGGACTTTCGTGCCGGAAGTCTTTACAGGTATTTCCTGGGGTACCGATGGCGTATTGAAAAGCACCCACGAAATCATCGAGAACAAAGGGCTCAGACTTTTTCCCCTGCCACTATGGAGAGATATCGACACCTATGAGGACTTGACCGCTCTGATAGAGCGCCATAGGAATACACCCTTTGCAGAGTCCAGAACCATTCGTTGCGCTTTATCACAGGATTGTAACGCCGGACGCCCTGCTGGCGGACAAAAATGAAAAATTGGGAAATGAAAAATGGGGACTTTTAATAAATAGTGGCTGTCCCATTTACCCGGATCCATTTACCCGCCCATATACCCGGATCAGTTTCCGGCGATTTGTGAAATCCACTTCTGCATCCGGGTGAAATCGCCTTCCCAGTCGTTCGAGAGTCGGCGCTCCAAGAAGGACTGGAAGAGCAGATCCATCATTCCTGCTGCCTTTTCGATGAGCGCAATCCGATCGAGGAGCTGCCCCTCGCGGTCGATCTCTTCCTCTTCGTTTTCCGGGAGAGTCGGCAGCTTCATCGACTGGAAGTGGAACCGGTCCGCCTTGAAGGTGAATTCCCATTCGGTCTTGTCATGGACGACGCGGAGACGCGCCGCAGTGATCTTTTTCCCCTGCCGCAGGGCCTCCTTGCCTTCCTTGAGATCGGCGTGCAGCCCTTGACAGACCACCGTTTCGGCATACTCCCCGTCTCCCGATTCGAGGACCAGCCTCCTGATGAAAAAGATCTCGCTTTCGCCGGCGCCCGGGATCAGGACCCTCCCGTTTCTCTCCTCGCTTTTGAACCAGAGCCAGGTGAGGAATTCACGGCCGGCCGTCAGGGGATCGACACCCGGGGGAAAAGCGGGAAGCGGGGGTGGTTCGATGACTTTTGCTGCGCCGCCGTGAGGTGGGGTCTGTTTTGCACCGGGCAACTGCGGATCCCAGGGGACATATGGGCAGAGGGTAAGCTGAAACGAATCCCTGAAAAGCTCCTGGAGGTCTTCAAACACCTTGTCGGAGAGGGAGCAGAAGATCAGCGTGTTCTCCGGCACGGACCAGCAGACTTCGAAGAAAGAAGGGACGGGCAGGGTACGCCCGAGAAGTTCGAGCCGCACCGCCTCCCGGATCGCGTCCCGCTGCTCCCGGTAGAGCTTCTTCTGGCCGGTTTCCACAAGCTTGCTCCTCTCGGCCTCCATCACCCGGAGTCGGAGCAGGGATGGCGCGACCGACTTCCGGTCGATGCGGAGTGAAAAGAGCAGGTACCGCCCCAGTGCATAGGAGGCGTAGGGAAAATCCGTGTCCAGGGGATCCTCCAGGCCCGTCCAACCGGTCGCCTTTTCTTCTGCAGTGCGCCAGACGGTCTGAAAGGCGTTTTTCCTGATCCGTTCGTTGAAAAACTCCGGGAAATGATCCGGCAGGGCGCCGATCAGCCGATACCGGGAAAATGAGACCGTTCCTTTGCGTAAGCCCATGCATGCCTCCTTGGAAGGCGCGACACTAACCCACCTTAGGGCGTCCTGTCAAGGCTCAAGGCGGACGGCTACGAAAAAAGTCCGGATGCAGCGTTGCGCTTCATCTCTCGTCGTTACGGCGTACGCCAAAGTACGCCTCACTCCTCAAGATTCGCGCGCCTTGCCTGCGGCCTTTTTACGAAGCCGTCCCATTTACAATACACATGGACACCCGGGTCATTTTATGATAGAGCATGTGCCAAATCGCCTGTAAGGTGCTTAGATGCTTATAAAAAAAGTCGGGATTATCGCCAACGTCGCCAAGGAAAAATCGCCCGCCTGCACAACCGCGCTCCGCGACTGGCTGGTCGCCCGCGGGCTGGATGTCTATCTGGAAGAGGGGATCGCCGCGAAAATCGGCCCCGCTCGCGGAGTGGAGATAGGAAAACTGGGCTCTCTGGTCGACCTGCTGGTCGTATTCGGGGGGGACGGTACGATCCTCAGAACGGCCCGCCTGATCCGGGACCGGGGCGTGCCGATCGTGGGAATCAATCTCGGCGTGTTCGGCTATCTGACCGAAGTGAATCTGGGAGAGATGTTCAGTGCCCTCGAATTGATCCTCGCGGGGGATTTCCAGATCGAGAAGCGGATGATGCTCGATGTGGAAATCAGCGGGGGAGAGGAAACCTTTCGCGGGGGGACCGTCCTCAACGATGTGGTCATCAACCGGGGCAATCTCTCCCGAATCGTGGAACTCGAGACGACGGTGGATGAGCGCTACCTGACGACGTTTAAAGCCGACGGCCTGATCATCGCCACACCGACCGGCTCGACAGCCTATTCGCTTGCCGCCGGCGGGCCCATCGTCTTTCCCGAGCTGCACTCGATCATCATCAACCCGATCTGCCCCCATACCCTGACGAACCGACCAATCCTCCTGCCGGAAAACGCGGTGATCAAAGTGACGCTTTGGACCCCTGAGCAGGGGGCGACTCTGACCCTCGACGGACAGGTCTCGTTTACCGTGAAATCGGGAGATACGGTGACGATCAGGAAATCGCTGCATGCGACACTGCTGGTCTCATCACCCCACCGGAAGTATATGGAGATTTTGAGAACGAAACTGGGCTGGAGCGGTTCCCCGACGGGCGCTGCCGGGAAGAGGCGAGATGCTTACGGAACTGAACATCCGTAATTTTGCCATCATCGATGAACTGAAGATCGCCTTCGACGGCGGGCTAAACGTCATCTCTGGAGAGACCGGCGCCGGTAAATCGATCATCATCGGCGCCGTGGGCCTTCTGTTGGGCGACCGGGCCAATGCCGACATGATCCGCTCCTTCGAGGATGCGGCGGTCGTGGAGGCGCTTTTCAACATTCGCGCATACGACGGTTTACAAAAAAAGGTCCGCGAGATGGGATTCGGCGACGGCGACGAACTGATCGTCCGCCGGGTGGTTTCCCGTTCCGGGAAGAACAGGATTTACATCAACGGCGCCCTGGCCTCGTTGGCGTCGCTTGCGACGATCGGAGAATCGCTGATCAATATCTGCGGCCAGCATGAACACCAGATGATTTTAGATCCGGAAAATCACACCGATGTTCTCGACGAGTTCGGCGGGCTGCTCCCGCTTCGGTCGGTGTACCAGGAGGTGTATAGCCGGTACCGGGAGCTCAACGAGAAACTCCGCGGGCTTCAGGATTTAAGGAGAAAAAAAGATGAACGCGAAGACCTCCTCCGTTTTCAGATCGGGGAGATCTCTCAGGCGGATATCCGGAAGGATGAGGATGCGGCGCTGCTCGATGAGAAAAAAATCCTTGCCAACGTCCAGAAACTGATCGATTTTGCAGAGACGGCCTATGAGACGCTTTACGGGAAAGGCGATTCCGTGCTCACAGGGTTCCGCAACGCCGCAACGGCCGTAAAAGAGATCCGGAAGATCGACACGGCCCTGAAGCTCTCCGAAGGGGATATGGAAGAGCTCTATTACCGGATCGAGGATGCTGCCTTTATCCTCCGCGATTATGCAAAACGCCATTCGTTCGATCCGGCGCGGATGGAGGCTCTCGAAGAGCGGCTGGAGCTTCTGGGCCGCCTGAAACGGAAGTACGGAGGGACGCTGGATGCGGTTCTCAGTAAACAGACCGAAGCGGAGGAGGAGCTCCGGAATATTGCCTCGGTCGAAGAGGAGATCGGGATGTCGGCAGCGGCCATTGCCGCCGAACGGGGCCGGCTGACGGAAACCGGGGGAACCCTTTCCGGAAGGCGCAGGGAGGTGGCCACCGCCCTAAAAGAGACAATCGAGGCGGAAATCCAGACGCTCGGCATGGAAAACGCCCGTTTTGCCGTTGTCTTTAGTGAAATATCCGAGGGGGATGCGGCCTTCAACGAAAAGGGGATGGATGATCTGGAATTCTACCTCTCGACGAACGTCGGAGAGGAGCTTAAGCCCCTGCGGGGCATTGCCTCCGGCGGCGAGCTCTCCCGGATCATGCTGGCTGTGAAGAAGGTCCTGGCCCGGACCGGTTCGGTAGGGACGATCGTTTTCGACGAGGTCGACAGCGGCATCGGGGGCGCCACGGCCCAGATCGTGGGCCAGAAACTCAAAGAGGTTTCCCGCCATCATCAGGTCCTCTGTATTACCCATCTGCCGCAGATCGCCTGCTGCGGAGACCGTCATTACCGCGTTGTGAAGCGGATCGCCGGGAAGCGGACGAACACCGCCGTCTCCGTCCTTTCCGAGGCGGAACGTCTTGAGGAGATTGCCCGCATGCTGGGAGGGATAGAACTGACCGAGAAGACGCGAGACCATGCCAGGGAGATGCTGTCCGCCGCCAGGGGTGAGAGATGCTGAGAAAGGCCCGTATCGGTGATGTCAGGACCATTCACAGAGCGATCAATCTCTCTTCGGGAAAGGGGGAGATGCTCCCGCGTTCACTGATGGACATCTACGGAAGTCTTCGGGATTTCTTCATTTATCAGGATGAAGGGAAAGATGAAATCATAGGAATCTGTGCCATGAGCATCATCTGGGAGAACCTGGCGGAGATCCGCTCCCTCTATGTGGATGAGGAGAACAGGAAGGAGGGGATCGGACGGACTCTGGTTGATGCCTGCATTTCCGAAGCGATCACACTGGAGCTCTTCCGGATTTTCACGCTGACCTACAAACAGGAGTTTTTCCGGAAACTCGGTTTCCGGGATGTTGAGCGCTCCACGCTTCCCGAGAAAATCTGGTCGGACTGCTTTCGATGTTCCAAATATCCCGACTTCTGCGATGAAGTGTCCATGAT
Organism: uncultured Syntrophus sp.; assembly: GCA_964540555.1. GTDB lineage: Bacteria > Desulfobacterota > Syntrophia > Syntrophales > UBA5619 > JAKAFS01. The sequence continues at coordinate 14,318 of CAZINF010000073.1, forward strand.
CCTGGAGCTGTAAGATGGCAAGACGCGCCCTGATCTTTATTCTGGCCCTTTTTTTTCTATCGGGGTGCGCGGGCCGGGTGAAAAAACCGATGCCGCAACCGGTGACGCCGCCGCCTGCGGTCAAACCCGTTCCTCCGGCTGTGATGCCCGCGCCGCCTGTTTCTCCGCCGACACCTGTAATCACGGTCCCGCCGGAGACCCTGCCTCCCCCGGTCGTTCCGAAACCATCCCCTCCCCTCGTCCGCCTCCCGGCCGATCAGCTTCCGCTTTTTGCGGACGACATGGATCTGGCCTCGCTGGAGACGGCCATTGAAAAGAGCCTCCAGTATTACGCACGGGCCGCCGGGAGCGGGCCCCACCGGATGGATGATGCCATGGTGACCGTTCGGGAGCTCAGGGAATCACTCCTGGCTCTCAGGGAAATCCTCCGTCGGGACGAGCCGGCCGAAAAGAGGCAGGAGCGGATCCGGGAGACTTTCGACGTCTATCGGTCGACCGGTCTGGATGGAAAGAACACGGTTTTGTTCACCGGCTATTTCGAGCCGATCATGGACGGGTCGTTGAAGAAAACCGCGAAATACAAATATCCCATATATAAGGCGCCGGACGACGCGGTCGTTGTCAACCTCGGAAAATTCAGAGAAAAGAATCAGGGTGATCAATTGGTCGGCCGGGTGAGAAACGGAGAACTCGTTCCCTATTACAGCCGGAGCGAGATTGAAGATTTAAGAGCGTTGGCCGGTCGGAATCTCGAGATCGCCTGGGTGGATGACCGGATCAACCTGTTCTTTCTTCATACGCAGGGGTCCGGGAAAATCAAACTGCCCAACGGAAAGCTCCTCCATGTCGGGTATGCGCTGAAAAATGGTCGTCCCTACCAGAGCCTGGGGCGGTTTCTGATGGATACGGGGAAGATCGCCCCGCAGGACATTTCCTATCAGGCGATCAAGCGCTATCTAAGGGAGAACCCGGAAGATCTCTCGGAGATCCTCGGCCACAACGAAAGCTTCATTTTTTTCCGGGAAGTCAAGGAAGGTCCCGTCGGCTCCCACGGAGAGATCCTGACGGCAGGCCGCTCCATTGCGACCGACGCCGCCGTGTTTCCAAGAGGGGCGCTGGGCTTCATCCGGGCGAGGAAGCCGATCCTCGACCGGGAGGGGAATGCGGAATCGTGGGTCCCCTTCTCCCGGTTCGTCGTCAATCAGGATGCGGGCGGCATGATCAAGGGAGCGGGACGTGTCGATCTCTTCTGCGGAACCGGTGACGAGGCGGAGATGCTTGCGGGGAGCCTCAAGGAAAGAGGCGAGCTCTATTTCCTCGTGAAGAAAAGAGAAAGGGACCGTTAGACAGGGGAGACGATCAGTGAAAGGCCGGGATATAGACCATCGTAGTTCCTGGATTCACCCTTCCCGGTTGCCCAGCGGTTACGCAACACAAGGCCTCTTGCTTGTGAAACCGCCGTCATTGCTCAAAATAAAAAAATTTTTCTTGATTGTTATTTTTCTTTGTGTTACGGGTGACTCCAAGCTTTGATAATATGGGATCGTCACCGGTATTTGTCCCGTTGCCGGAAACGATCGGTTATGGGTTTGGCCGCCGTGGGGGCGGCAAAATCGTTATGTTCCATTAAAACATTG
>CAZINF010000074.1:0-14169 GCA_964540555.1 uncultured Syntrophus sp.
CGCAGAGAATCTTGTCGCCGCTCTCTCTTCCGGAAATCCCCCGAACCTTCTCAATGCGGATGTTAAGAAGAGACATTAAGGGGACAGATTTAAAATCTGTCCCCAAGTTGCCCCGTCGAGGGGGAGGGACACAGGAGGTCACAAAAAAATGGATAAGCCACTGCACACCCTGAGCTTGATTGAAACCGTCAAGGGGATCGAAAGCCGGCGATTCACCTCCGAAGAATACACGCAGGCCCTTCTGGCGAGGATCGCGTTGCTCGATGAAAAGATCCAGGCATGGGCCTGGCTCAAACCGGTGGAGGCGATAAAGGCCGCACGCCTTACCGACAGTCATCTCCGCTTAGGCGGCACACCCGGCCCACTCCAGGGCGTACCCGTGGGAGCAAAAGACATCTATGCCACCGCCGGCGTTCCCACGGAAATGGGCTCCCCCGCCTTTGCCGGTCACATCCCGGACAAATCGGCCCGCGTGGTCGAGCGGCTCGAGGCCCAGGGCGCCTTTGTGATGGGGAAGACCGTCACGACCGAATGCGCCTTTCTCCACCCCGGAAAGACACGCAACCCCTGGAATCCCATGCATACGCCCGGGGGATCATCCAGCGGCTCCGCCGCCGCGGTCGCGGCAGGGTTCGTCCCTGCCGCACTGGGTACGCAAACCAACGGTTCCGTCATCAGGCCCGCCGCTTTCTGTGGGGTCGTCGGCTTTAAACCGACCCAGGGCCTCATTCCCATCGAAGGGGCCCTGACCTTCAGCCATACCCTGGACCAGCCGGGCCTCTTCACCCGTCACGTGGAAGACGCCGCCTGGTTCGCGGCCGCCCTGTCCGGCGAGGGGGAAAAACTCGTTTCAACAACCCCCGGGCGCTCCGAGGCGCCCCGCCTGGCGGCAGTGAAAACCCCGGTCTGGGACCAGGCGGGGGATGACGCCAAACGGAATTTCGCGGAGAACATCCAAGCCATGCACAAAGCGGGCGCCCGTATCGAGGAGGTTGAACTGCCCGAACCCTTCGGCCTCGCCCACGGGGCGATCCGCACCATCATGTCCGTCGAGGCCGCCTTCAACCTTGAGGAACTCTCGCTCAACCAGACCCCCCTCCTCAGTGCAACCCTGAGGGATTTCATCGCCGAAGGGAGAGAGACAAAGGCGGAGGTCTACCTGCAGGCCCTGAAGCTGCGCTCCGACCTGCAAGGGGAGCTGGAGCGTTTCCTGGCCAGGTACGACGCCCTCATCACGCCTCCCACGACGGGAGAGGCGCCGGCGACACTGGAGCAAACAGGAAACCCCGCCTTCTGCTCCATCTGGAGCCTCTGCGGCGTCCCGGCCGTGACCATCCCCGTGGGATTCGGCCCCCTGGGGCTTCCCCTGGGACTGCAGATGATCGGCCGACAGGGGGATGACGAACAGCTCTTATCCGTGGCCCGGTGGTGTGAAAGAGGGTTTTCCTTCCCGCCCTGGGACGAAGGGGGACATGGGACGAAGTGACGAAGGGGGACAGATTTAAAATCTGTCCCCAAGTTGCACCCCCACCCCTCCTTCCCCCGTCGAGGGGAGGGATACAGGGAGGAGGGCATTTTCATATAAACGTAATCAGGAGAACTCCTTATTATGAACGGCGCTGAAAGCCTTGTCCGAACGCTGCTCGCCGGCGGGATCGATACCTGCTTTGCCAATCCGGGCACATCCGAGATGCATTTCGTCGCGGCGCTCGACAAGATCGAAGGCATCCGTTGCATTCTGGGGATGGCCGAAACCGTGGTCACCGGCTGCGCCGACGGGTACGCCCGCATGGCCGGCAAACCCGCATCGACCTTGTTGCACTGCGGCCCCGGTCTCGCCAATGGTTTGGCCAACGTGCACAACGCGCGCCGCGCGCGATCTCCGATGGTAAACATCGTCGGCGACCACGCCACGTACCACCGGCCGTTCGACGCGCCGCTCACCGCCGACACCGAGGGCCTTGCGCGCACGGTGTCGCACTGGGTCCGAACCAGCAACGCTCCCGCGACCCTCGGGGCAGACGGCGCCGCCGCAGTGCAGGCGGCAATGACCGCACCGGGACAGATCGCCACGCTGATCGTGCCGGCAGACACGGCATGGAACGAGGGCGGGGTCGTCGCTCTGCCGCTTTCGGTATCGGCGCGCAGCGCCGTCGCTCCGGAGAACGTGCGCGTTATCGCGAAGGCGCTTCGCGCCAGGGAGCCGGCAGTGCTGATTCTTTCGGGCTGGGCCTTGTCGGAGGCGGGCCTCGTCGCAGCCAACCGTATCGCCCATGTCAGCGGCGCGACCCTGCGCGCCTCCAATCCGGTGGCGCGCATGGCGCGGGGTCGCGGGCGCGTGCCGGTGGACCGGGTGCCCTATGTCGTGGACAACGCCCTCAAGATGCTTGCAGGAACAAAACACCTGATCCTCGTCGGCGCCAAACCACCGACCGCCTTCTTCGCCTATCCGGGCAAACCCAGCCTGCTGGCGCGGCCGGAGCAGGATGAGGTTGACGCCCTGGAACAACTGGCCGACGAGCTCGGCGCGCCGAAAACGGCGCCGATCGCGGATGGCGAAGCGAAGCCGCAGCCGGGTCGCGGAAAATTCACCCCCGAGGCCTTTGCCGGCACGCTGGCCACACTGCTGCCGGAAAACTGCATTGTCGTGGAGGATGCTGTCACTTCCGGCCGCCCGTTGTTCGCCTATACATACAATGCCGCTGCCCACGACTGGCTGCAGATTACCGGCGGCGCCATCGGCCACGGCTTTCCCTGCGCCACCGGCGCGGCGGTGGCCTGCCGCGACCGCAAAGTCGTGTGCCTGGAGGCTGACGGCGCGGGAATGTTCTCGCTGCAGGCCTTGTGGACACAGGCGCGCGAGCGGCTCGATGTGGTCAATGTCGTATTTGCCAATCGCGTCTACAAGATCCTGCACGGGGAACTGCTTGCAGTGGGCGCGCAGCCCGGCCGCGCCTCGATCGATCTGTTCGATCTCTCGCGCCCCGAACTCGACTGGGTGAAGCTCGCCGGCGGCATGGGCGTGGAAGCGAGGCGCGTGGAAACGCTCGAAGGATTCGCCGACGTATTCAAAGCGGCCTGCGCCCGACGCGGCCCTTTCCTGATAGAATTTAGGATCTGATATCCGACCTCGCCGGCCGCAACAAAGCGGTCATTCCCGTTTTGATCGGGAACGAATTTACCTGTGTCACCGTCCTCGATAGCAAGCCGGCCGATATAAAAAAAGGCTCTCCGTCAGCAGGCGGGGAGCCGTAAAGGTTTCGTGGGCGCCTCCCCAGTGGAAGCGCCCGCGAGCGAACGGATAAGCTACTCGATCTCCTCCAGCGATGCCTTGCCTTTCTTGATGAAGACGCTGTAGAGGTTCCACAAAACCGAGCAAATGGAGATCACAAGGATCGTGCCGGCGATCGGTCGCATCAGGAAGGGGATCAGCTCGTAGTCCGTCATGAACATCCCCTTCCGCAGGGAGACCTCCGTCAAGGGCCCCAGGACGAGACCGATGATCATCGGTGCGATCGGGTACTTGAACTTCTTGAAGAAGTAGCCCACGATCCCGCAGGCGAACATGATCCAGAGATCGGTCATGTCGTTGCGGATCCCGAAGGAGCCGATCGCCGCGAAGATGAAGATGATGGGGCCGAGGATGGAGTAGCGGACCTTCCGGAAGTTGGCGAAGACCTTAGCCACCAGAAGGCCGGCGAAGAGCATGAAAATGTTGGCCACGTACATCGCGATGAAAATCGAGTACATGAGCTTCGGCTGGTTCATGAAGAGCATCGGCCCGGGCTGAAGGCCGTGGACCAGAAAGCCGCCGATCATGACGGCCGTCGTCGCGCTCCCGGGAATTCCCAAAGTCAACAAAGGAACCATCGCCCCGCCGGTGGCGGCGTTGTTGGCCGTCTCGGGGCCGGCGATCCCCTCGGGAACACCCGTCCCGAACTTCTCCGGGTGTTTCGACCAGCGGACCGCCTCGGAGTAGCCGATAAAGGCCGCCGTCGTCGCGCCGACGCCGGGGAGGATCCCGATCGCGGTCCCGATGAGGGCGGAACGGATCATCGTCCACTTCAGGCGCAGGAGATCCTTGAGGCCCGGGAGCTTTGTGGAGACCTTGAGGGTGAGGTGTTCCCCGCTCAATCCCAATCCTTCCTCCGCCTTGGCCAGGATCTCGCCCACGGCGAAGGCCCCGATGATGGCGGGGATGAAGTTGATCCCCCCCATGAGCGCCTTCCCCCCGAAGGTGAATCGCGGATCGGCGGTCATCTCGTCGATCCCCACGGTGGCCAGCAGAAGGCCGATCAGCCCCGCGATGAAGGCCTTCGCCATCCCCGCCCCGCCGAGCGAGGCGATCAGCGTCAGGGCTGCCACCGCCAGGGCGAAGTACTCCGGTTGCGAAAAGGTGAGCCCGACCACGGCAAGCTGGGGGGCAACCAGGTTCAGGACGAGGACGCTGAAGAGCCCCCCGAGCACGGAACACATGATCGCATATCCCAATGCCTCGCCCGCCTGGCCTTTCTGGGCCATGGGGTAGCCGTCGAATCCCGTCGCCGCCGCCTCCGGCGCCCCGGGGACGTTAAATAAGATGGCGGAGATGGACCCCCCGAACGTCCCGCCGCAATATACCGCGGCCAGGAGCGCCAGGCCGTTTTCCGGCGACATGGCGAATGTGAAGGGGATCAAAAGGGCCGTCCCCATCGTGGAATTGAGCCCGGGAATCGCACCGAGGACCGTCCCTAAAAGAACGCCGAAGGCGATGAAAAAAAGCGTTGTCGGCGAAAAAACCGTTTGGAGCGCACTTATCCAGATATCCATGTCGCGTTCCCTTTCATCAATAGAACAGCAGGCTAAATTCGCGAAACAGCCATACTCCCCTGGGGAGGGGAACATACATGGCCTTCGTGAACAGAACGACGATAATCGCCGTCATTGCAATCGAGACGCCGAGGATCCATCCCTTGCTCTTTTCCCCCAGCAGTATCATAAAGGCAATCATGAACACCGGGGTGATCGCGATGAAACCCAGGACCGGCAAAAGAACCAGATACGCGACGCCCAGACCGATGGCGGCGAAAAAACGGACCTTCCCCCGGTCCATCGTCACGAGCGACTCGCCCCAGGCCTTCTCTTTTGATATCTTGCGGATCATCCCTGCGGAGACGATCCCGCTCAAGAGGATGAGGGCTCCCAGGATCAACCGGGGCCAGAATGCAGGACCCATCTGCCCGCCCTGTAGAAGGGTTCCCGTCTGGAAGCTCCCTGTCACCCAATAGAGAAACAGGGAAACGACGAAGATCAGGAGAGCGAATATCAGTTCACCTTTCAGCACGGCTTTTCTCCTTATATATCATCATGATTGGGGCATGGGCGGTGCGACTCCGCCCGCCCATGCCCGTCATTTGGTCATGCGATCCGGTATGCATTATTTCTTCTTCGTGTAGCCCAAATCATCCAGGATTTCCTTGTACGCCTTGAACTCCTCTTCCCAGAACTTCCCGTACTCCGCAGGGCCCTTCCAGCCCGGACGGAGGTCCAGGAGGGACTTCTTTGCGATCTCGCTATACGCCGGATCTTTCGTCGCCTTCTCCAAGATGTAAGCGAGCCAGTTGATGATCTCGGGCGACGTGCCCTTTTTCACCGCGAGACCCCGCCAGCGTCCCATCGTGATATCGTAGCCGAGTTCCTTCGCGGTGGGGACGTCGGCCCCCCAGCTGACAGGCAGGCGCTTCTCAGTGAAGACGACCAGGGGGCGGAGCTTCTTGGCCTCGATGAGGGAGATGATCACTCCCGGCTCCTCGTGCAGGACGTCGAGGTGGCCGCCCAGGACCGCCGCGTGTGACTCGGGGGCCTTGTCGAAGGGGATGTACTTGATCTTGATCCCCGCCATCTTGGCGAATTGCATGATGATGATCTCGTCGGGGCTCTGCGGTGTCGTCCCCGTGAACTGGAGCTTGCCGGGATTCGCCTTGGCAAATTTGATCACATCCTGCATGGTCTTGAAGGGGCTCTCCGCCCGGACATAGAAGATGCTCTCATCCTGCTGCACGTTGGCCAGGGGGGCGAACGCCCGGTAGTCCTCCCGCCCCATGATGGTGTTGATCAACTGTTCGGGGCTGAAGTTGTAGATCGTGTACCCGTCGGCGGGCTGATCGAGGACATAGTTGGATGCCTTGACACCCGCGGCGCCGGTCATGTTCGTCACGTTGACCGCCACGCCGATGTCTTTGCGCGCCGCGTTGAAAAGACTCCGGACAAAGATGTCACTGCCGCCGCCGGCGCCGTACTGCACGACGACCTCGATGGGCCGCTCCGGGTACCCCTTGGGTTTGGGTGCGGCTGCCGTCCAGCCGGAAGCGACGAAAACAAGAACCAACATCGCCGCCAATGGAATGATAAACATCCGATTCTTCTTCATAAGTACTCCCCTTTCTTTTTTGTTGAAACCACCTTGTTGTTGTTGCCAAAATCATCAGGCTTTCCTTTTTGTTGAGGAGGTCCTGCCTACCGCTGTCCCATGTATACCCTCGAACACCTTGTCATCCCTGGCAAAAAACTTGCTCTTGTAACAAAGAACATTTTTACCCTAAAAGCGTTCAGGCCGTCGTGTCAAGCCTCTTATTGGAACATTGTATCCAAAGAACGCCCCGTCTTTAAAAAACTCGGCGGTTCCGATGCACCGACCTATCCGCCGGATCGGTCCAGCGCCGTTCCTCAAGGGGAGGCCAGGTATTCCATCGCCGCCATGACGCCGCCCTGTTTGTAAGGCACACCGGTAAGGGCGAAGCCCATTTCCACGCCGCCCAAGGTTCCGATCAGCATCAGGTCGTTGAAGTCTCCCAGGTGACCGATCCTGAATACCCGGTCCTTGAGAATGCCGAGACCGCTCCCCAGGGACATGTTGAATTTCTCGAGAACCGCATCGCGATAGGCGTCCGCCCCCTTGTCCCCGGGCATCACGACCGTCGTCAGGACCGGACTGTACTCCTCCGGATTAAGAGCGAGGACATCCAACCCCCAGACCCGGACTGCACGGCGGGTCGCCTCCCCGTGCCGGATATGGCGCGCAAAGACGTTATCGAGCCCCTCCTCCCTAAGCAGGCAAAGGGCTTCCCTGAGGCCGTAAAGCAGATTGGTCGCCGGAGAACTGGGAAAGAAGCCGCCTTTATTGGCATTGAGCATCTCCTCCCACCCCCAGTAAGACTTGGGGAGGCGCGCGGTCTTCGCCGCATCGAGAGCCTTGGCGCTGATCGCATTGAACCCGAGCCCCGGCGGGAGCATCAGCCCCTTCTGGGAGCAGCCCACCGTGACGTCCACCCCCCATTCGTCATGGCGGTAGTCGATCGAGCCGAGGGAAGAGATCGTATCGACCATCAGGAGCGCCGGATGGCCGGCCCGGTCCATCGCCTTCCGGATCTGGGCAACCCGGCTGGTCACACCGGTCGATGTCTCGTTGTGGACCACCATGACCGATTTGATCGTACGGCTCCGGTCCTCGGCCAGTTTCGCTTCGACCACAGCGGGATCGACGCCGTGGCGCCAGTCGCCGGGAACGAAGTCGACCTCCAGCCCAAGACGGACGGCCATATTCTTCCAGAGGGTCGCGAAGTATCCCGTCTCGAACATCAGGACCTTGTCCCCCGGGGAGAGGGTGTTCACCAGTCCCGCTTCCCACGCGCCGGTTCCCGACGACGCAAAGATGACGACCGGTTGGGCTGTTTTGAAAACAAGCTTGAGCCCGCCGAGCACCTCGAGGGCCAGGGCTTTGAATTCCGGACCGCGGTGATCGATGGTGGGCTTGGCCATCGCCCTGAGCACCTGCTCGGGAACATTCGTCGGTCCCGGAATCTGCAAAAAGTGACGCCCGCTCGGATAAGACATCTCTTTCCTCCTTATTTCTTCCAGTCCGTCCAGGGATGGTCTCCGGCGGCGGGATCCGCAACACGGTTAAAAACCTTCAGAATCACTCCCGCCTTAGCCAGCGGCTCCATTTTCTTATTCGTATCGACAATCAGCCCCGCGCCGAATTTCAACCGGCAGAGTGTCGAGAGAGCATCCATCGTTTTGGGGCTTCCCGTCACCGGCAGAGCAGGCCAGAAATAGGTCGAAACACCCATCGCCACCAGGCTCAGCGCCTCGCCCGCCTCGGCGCTCCGGTTGGCCTCGGCGAAGCAGGCCAGGATCGGCAGTTCCTTGATGGACTTCCCGGCGGCCGCGGAGAGGGCCAGCAGGAACTCGGTCAGACCGCCGTTTTCGGCCAAACCGAGGTCGATCACGGCCGGAAGGTTCTTCCCGACGGTCTTGAGAAGCTCCGCCACACCCTGGCCGCAGTGCTTTTCGCTCTGGCCGGGGTCGAGGAAGCCGTACTTCGCGAGGCTCACGCTCGCATCGCCTTCGGATAGGCAGAGAACGCCGTTTTTCAGGAATTCCTGCGCCAGGGTCACAAAGGGGAGATCCTGCGTGAATTTTACGTTGTTCGTCCCCGCGAGGATTGCGACCCCCTTGATCTTCTCCCCGGCCAAGGCGGCCGCGATCTTCTTCACGTCGAGATCGGCAGCGGAAAGACCCATGAGCGCGGTTTTCTTCGCATCCGGAATATCCTGCACAATGGACCGGCGGAACCCAAACGCGTTTACGGCCTTATCCACGATCTCCTTGGCAAATGCGTCGGGGTTCTGATCCTTCAGGGTTTCCGTCGGAACGACCGCCACCGAGTATTCCGCGGCGATCGCGGCGAGCGACGGATTGACGAACTGGTCCCCGACCACGATCAGATCGACTGCGCCGGTCATCAGGGGCAGTTCCTGGGAACCGTAGCTTGTCACCGGAGCGAACACATGGGGCAAAAGCAGGGGGTCGGTGCAGACGCCCATGACGGCTACCTTCTTTTTCGCCGCCGCTTCGGCGATCTTCACTTTCAGGACCGGAGAAAAACGGCCGTACAGAAGTATCGTCGCCGTGTCCTTCTTCAGAATGCCCATGTCCACTTCGATCTCGGCGGGGGCTGCGCCGAAGGTCGCCTTTTTAAGACCACCCTGCAGCTTCCGGGCGAAGGCCCCCAGGAGCGCCGCCTTGAAGGCCCAGAACAGCGTCTCTTCGACGCCGGAGACGCCGCCTTCCGCTTTCTGGGAGGCCTTGAACAGATCCTTTGCCACCCCCTGCGGAATAACCCCCGCCTCTTCCCAGGCGGCGAGCAGGGCCTTGGGGAAGGCCTTCTTCATGCCGGCGCCGCCGTCCGTGAGAAGGGCTTTGATCTCGGCGATGACCCTGTCGGCCGCGGCCTTGTCCCGGGGCTTCACCTTTCCGGAGGCGACCCCCTCCACAAAATCGCTCACCTGATCCAGGGTGGCCATTGTCCCCTTGAGGACCAGCTTCAGCAGCGACTGAGCGGCCAGGACATCCCTGTCCTTCCCGCAGACGCCCAGCTTGTTCGCATCCCGAAAGGGGTTGCTGATACACGGCCCCTGGAGGCAATCCCGGCAGCTTAAACCCGATTCACAGAAACCGCACTCGGGGAGTTGTCCCTCGAAGCGGTCCCACGCCAGTTTCGTACCTTTGTCCGCCGCCTTCGGCAGGAAGTGTTCTGCTGCATTATCGGCGGTCTTTTTCTGGATGAACTCCATCTTCACTCTCCTTTCTTATTTCCCACTAGAATTTCTTCTTCCGATAATCCTTCCTCTCCACAAGGGAGATCGCCCCGGTGGGACAGACCTCCGCGCAGATGGGATAGCCCATGCTCCGGCAGCGGTCGCATTTGATCGCCACCTTCAGGGACGACGACGGATTGATGATTCCGAAAGGACACACCATGATGCACATCCAGCAGGCAATGCAGGTCGGCTCGTTGACATAAACCATCCCCGTTTCCGGATCGCGGCGCATGGTTCCGTTGGGACAGGCATCCAGACAGGGGGCCTCCTCGCAATGCCGGCACTGCAGGGCAAACGGCTTGCCCTCCACATAGACCCGCGGCACCGGCTGAGGCGTTTCATTGATCGCCGCAGCCAATTCCTTGGATATGGAGGCGATTTCCGTCCCGCACCAGAGCTCGCACTGATGGCATCCCGTACACTTATCTTTGTCCACCATTAATACTTTCACGTTTTCCTCCTCTTTTGAAACCTATGCCCTCTATCGACGACAGGTCAGGGAATCACAGTCCGGTATCGATCAACTCCTTGTATTCCGGCTCGCTGAACCGGTCGGCATTTCTCCTCAGGATCGGAAGCAGATCCATGAAACTCAGGCGCTCGCTCATCAGCAAGGGTATGGAATCCGCGACATTGACCTGCTTGCGAAGCAGAATCGACATCAACCCGGCCTTCTGGGTCTGACCGACCAGGATTGCCCCGATGACCTTCCCGTTTCGCAGGACGAGCTTCTTGTAGCTCTCCTTCGTCCTCACCCGGATCTCCCGAAATTCGTCCTCATCGGATTGCAGCGCACAGGATTCGGCATGGGTCACGCCCATGGAAATGGCCGGGATCCCGATGAAGTTACCGATGGAGTTTCTCCGGTAGGAGCCTGGATATGCCGTTTTCCGACCGGCCATATTCAGGCCGGCCATATGCCCCTGCTCGAAGGCACAGGGCCAGATGGCATTCAGGAAATAGGCATTCCGCGCGATGTCGTGGGTCTCCGCCACGTCACCGGCGGCGTAGATGTCCTGGGCGCTGGTCATCATGTTCTCGTCGATGCGTATCCCCTTCATGTCGCCGATCGTAAGACCCGCCCGGGCGGCAAGCTCCGCGGCCGGTCGGACGCCCACCGACAGAACGACCATATCGCAGGGAATCTCCCGGTTGTCGGTCACGACGCCCTGGACGCTTTTGTCGCCCGTGAATCTCAGGGCCTTCTCCCCGGTAAACACCTCGACGCCAAGATCTTCGATCCGCTGCTGAACGATCGCGGCCGCCTCGGCATCGAAGACGGTCGGCATCACCTGCCCGAGCTGTTCCAGCAGTGCGGTCTTGATCCCCCTTCGTGTCAGGCTGATGCAGGCCTCTACGCCGATGGAGCCGGCGCCGATGACCACCGCCCGGGCCCCCTTCATGTTGTAGATTCTCTCCGCATCGGCCATGGTCTTCAGGGTGGAGATCCCTTCCTTGTCGATCCCTGGGATGGGCGGAACGATCGCCCTCCCCCCTGTGGCGATCAGGAGTTTGTCGAAGGCATACGCCTTTCCGTCGATTGTCTCGATGGTTTTCGCTTTGGGGTCAATACCCGTAACCTTCAGCCCCATGCGCGCCGTCACCCTGTTCTCGTCGAAAAAATCCGCCGTCCTGAAATTGAGCAGCGGCTTGGAGAGCTCCTCCGCGATGTAATACGGCAGGAGGACTCTCGAAAAGAGGGGGGTTTCTTCCTCGCTGAACAGGTCGATCGGGGATTCGCGATCCAGTGACCTGATGGACTCAACGGCGCTGATCGCTGCGGCGCTCCCTCCTATGATGATGTATCGCATCTTCTTCTCCTTCCTCGACGGCTTCGTAAAAAGTCCGAATGCTTCGTTGATTGGTCCTCAGTAAAGGCTGTGGAGCGAGTAGAGGGGAAGCAGCTCCTTGAATAACTCTCTTCCCCGGGTCACATTGTAGTTGCCGCAGGAACAGCACTCCGCCATTTCGATGCAGCAATCCTCGATCGTCCGCCGCCCCCGTTTCACGTCCCTGACCATCTTGCGGACCAGGTCCGAGGCGATCATCCCGTGCCCGCACATGGTGACTGTCTGGAGGATCTCGAAATCGGGCAGACGGTCCGTTTTTCCCCAGGAGCCGAGGGAGTATTCAAGCGAATGGATCCTGCCTAGACCCGCCTCCGTCATACATTGCTGAACGACATCGGCCACCCCGGAGATGATGATCGAGATGCCGGGCCTGTCCTCTTTGAGCTCCTTCAGGAGGGAGACGATCTTCTCCCGGTTGTCGAAGGTGCACTCGACGATCGTCCCGTCCGTCACGCGGCTCAGGATATCGTCCATTGTCGTGTTGTAGATGTTTCCGGTTTTCATATCGCCCAGGTTGACCGGACCGTGCTTGTAGCAAATACTAAGGAATTTTTTGGTCTTGGGAGCCGATCCCTTCTTATTGACGCCGGTCGCCGGACAGCCGAGAACGACAAAATCATTGCTCAGGCTCTCCCGGGTGCCTCTGCGGTGCAGGCTGTGTGTCATGACTCTCCTCCTTTACTGCTCTTCATCGGTGAACGTGAAGTGCGGTTCGCCCAGTCCCATGTTGTTCTTGCTGTTGATGGAATACCACATGCCCATTTTTTTCAGGACGGGATCAATGGGGATCTCACCCTTCGGGGGGACCTTCGTAATGACTTCCACTGTAAAGACCGTATCGAGCGTCCCCGCCACCTCCCGGAGGACCTTGAGGACCTCGGGAAGCTTCTCTAACTTGCACTTCCCCTCGATGATGGCCGAGATCGCCTTTTCCCCGAGGACATCGTCGCGGAGCTTCCCCGTGTTCTTGTCGGACATGAAATGGGTCACGGGATTTTCCGCCGCCAGTTGATAACCGAGATTCGCCTTCATCAGGGCCATGGCTACGGTCTCGACATCCCGGAAGTAGGCGCCCACGCCGGGCCTGCCCAGTTCGACGCCGACTCCCACCTCGCCGGGGAGGAAGGTTCCCTTGACGTCGTTCGTCTTCATCTCCTCCGTTCCGCGCCCGGGTGTCTGCGACCCCATGAACTCGATCATCGGGTTGCTCAGAACGCCGCGGACCTCGCGGGGCCAGGGCTCTTCCGGCTGGAATAAGGCATTGACCGGACAGATTTTCGCCCGGAGACACATCCCGCAGTCGGTGCAGGCGTCCTGTTCGATCTCGATGTAGACCCGGCCGGGGATCTTGTCGTGCCGTCCAAACGTCTGAATCCTTCCCATAGGGCAATAGGGGAAACACCTTTTGCACGCTATGCACTTATCCTGGTCTGCCTTCATACAACCTCCTCATCCGTATTGCCTGTATCCTTCTTATCCCTGCATTTCCTTCATGTGAAGACGACGGGGGATTCTCCTCCGGAAACCGGACCGGCGCCCCGTTCCTCAGCCTCACGATTGGTCTGAAGCGCATCCTCCTTGGACTGCCGGATGTGAAACCGCATTACCCGTTCACACAATTCCGGATCTTTGATCTTCAAGGCCAGGAGAATCTGTCGATGACCATCGTCGGCCCTCTTTGCCGCACCGAGGTACTGGAGGGTATCCTTCCGGTATCTCAGCACGTACTTTCTCATATTCACAATCAGGTTGTAGAACCGACGCTTGTCCGCAACCATGCCGTGCAGCGTGTCATGGAACTGGGTGTTCCACTGAAACACCTCGTCGATCCTTTCCCGCCGGAGGGCATTGTTCGCCCTCTCCAAGATCTCTTCAAGGTTGACGATCTGTTCATCGGTGATCCTCTCGCAGATCATCTTGAGGGTATACCCTTCCAAAACCGTCCGGAGTTCGAAGAGGTCTTCGATCTCCTCACGGGAATCCATGGGGATGCAGAAACCCCGCGACCCGAGCGGTTCTATCAATCCGTCCTGTTCGAGTTTGTGGAGGGCCTCCCGCACAGGGGTACGACTGACCCCAAGCTCCTCGGCGAGATGCTCCTCCGTGAGACGTTCGCCCTGAACGAACCGGCCGGACAGGATGTTGGATTTCAGAGTGTCGTACGTCTTCTCCCGGACGGAGATGCTGTTCTTTCTTGGTTTGTTGGAGGGACACCTGTTCATGATTGTATCCAATGTATCCATTGTATTCACATGACAATTTTTTCCTATGCCATTTAAAAATTCTTGTCAAGTATATTTATTATGAAATATCGTCTATACTTATCTATGTATCGCCATTCTTTTCGTTTTATTTGCCTTGCATGACCGAAATAAAAAAGCATCCCCATTCCCGTATTATTGGATACATTATTGCGCTTGTATCCGGGTGCGACTTGTGTTAGTGAGACACGAGTCGGAAGAACAGCCCGTAATTTCTCTGTGTAAAGGAGTCTTGGGATGCGTTATGGCTTTTAAAGTTGCCGTGGATCGGGAGAAATGCAACGGCTGCGAGGAATGTCTGGAGGCCTGCACCGTGGGCATGCTCCGGATGCAAAACGGGAAAGCATCGCCGGTTGCGGACAGGGAATGCCAGGGCTGTGAAAGCTGCGTGGCCGTCTGCGATCAAAACGCCCTGAC
>CAZINF010000074.1:14269-15909 GCA_964540555.1 uncultured Syntrophus sp.
GGGAATGCCAGGGCTGTGAAAGCTGCGTGGCCGTCTGCGATCAAAACGCCCTGACCGTGACCGACACGCGGGTTGCACTTTCGAATACCTGCGCGAGTCTGCTCAGCGTTCTGGATGATATGGACGAAAATGAACCTCCCCGCAGCAAGCTGCGGGGTATCTAAGATAACGAGGAGCGAAGCAAGCTTCGAGGAATCTACCCGGAGAAACTAAAGGAGGGGAATCATGCGTTCCGACACAATGAAAAAAGGGCTGGAAAGGGCCCCGCACCGCTCCCTGTTCAAGGCGCTGGGGCTGACGGATCGCGAAATCGAACGGCCGATGATCGGTATCGCCAATTCCGCCAATGAGATCATCCCGGGCCATCTCCATCTGCACCAGATCTCCGAGGCCGTCAAGGCGGGGATCCGGATGGCCGGCGGGACGCCCATCGAGTTTTTCACGATCGGGGTCTGCGACGGGATCGTCATGGGGCACGAGGGGATGAAGTATTCCCTGAGCTCCCGGGAATTGATCGCAGACTCCGTCGAGTCGATGGTGATGGCCCACCCGTTCGACGGCCTGGTCCTCATCCCCAACTGCGACAAGATCGTCCCCGGAATGATGATGGCCTTGGCGCGACTCGACATCCCCAGCATCGTGATCAGCGGAGGCCCCATGCTGGCCGGCGAGTTCCAGGGGCGGAAGATCGACCTGATCACCATATTCGAATATGTCGGCAAGGCCAGGATCGGGGAGATAACGATGGATGAGCTCCGCGAGGCAGAAGGATGCGCCTGTCCGGGTGTCGGCTCCTGCGCGGGGATGTTCACCGCCAATTCGATGAACTGCCTGACCGAGGTTCTCGGGATGGCGCTCCCTTACAACGGAACCATCCCCGCAGTCTGGGCCGATCGGATCCGCCTGGCGAAGGAGACGGGGATGCAGATCATGGAGCTGGTGGAGAGCGGCTTGCGGCCCTCGGCAATCCTCACCGCCGAGGCCTTTGCAAACGCCCTCACCGTGGATCTGGCTTTCGGGGGCTCGACGAACACCTCGCTCCACCTGCCGGCCATTGCGAAGGAGGCGGGCGTCCCGCTGACGCTCGACGCCTTCAATGCCTTCAGCGACAAGACCCCGCATCTCTGCTTCATGTCCCCCGGCGGCCCCCATCACTTGAGCGACCTTCACCAGGCCGGCGGCATCCCCGCCCTCATGCAGGAGCTCTCCCGGGGAGGTCTGATCAACACGGGGGCACAAACGGTCACCGGGAAGACGGTCGGCGAAAATCTGAAGGGGAAGCGGGTCATCAACCCCGAGGTGATTCGCCCGCTGGAGAGGCCTTACCATGAGACCGGAGGGCTCGCCGTCCTCTTCGGCAACCTCGCCCCGGAAGGCGCCGTCGTCAAGCGCTCCGCCGTTGATGACGCGATGCTCCGGCACACCGGACCCGCCCGCGTCTTCGACTCGGAAGAGCCGGCGATGCGGGCCATTTTGGATGGGAAGATCAACAAGGGAGATGTTGTCGTCATCCGGTACGAAGGTCCGAAAGGCGGCCCCGGCATGCGCGAGATGCTCTCGCCGACCTCCGCCATCGTCGGCATCGGCAGGGACCGGGACGTCGCCCTCCTCACCGACGGCCGCTTCTCGGGCGGCAGCCG
>CAZINF010000075.1:0-15833 GCA_964540555.1 uncultured Syntrophus sp.
GGCTGGCCGCTGGAGTGGACCGAGATCATCGTCATCTTCATGCCGATCTTCATCCCGCTCCTGTCGCACTTCAACATCGATCCGCTCTTCTTCGGTTTGCTGGTGGCCCTGAACCTCCAGACGGCGTTCCTCTCGCCGCCGGTGGCGATGGCCGCCTTCTACCTGAAGGGGGTGGCGCCGCCCCACGTGACGCTCAACCAGATCTTCATCGGGATGCTGCCCTTTATGGTGATCCAGGTGCTGGCGATCTTTTTGCTCTACATGTTCCCGCAGATCGGTCTGTGGGTGCCGTCCCTGGTGTACAAGGGATGATAAAGGCTCCTGCGCCGGGGATTTCGGAGAGGGAGTGCACTGAATCCATACAACCTACATCAGGAGGAATATGATGCGGCATTTTTTGTCTGTGGTCTGCGCAGTCGTTGGTAATTTCTTTCTGTGGCATTGGATCACCTATCTGCCCGTGCATGTAATGATCATTTTTTGTCTTGTGATTGCCGTGGGCTGCCTCATGCTTTACAGCATCGTGTACTTCGGGAAAGCATCGGACAATGGTCCATCCGCCAAGGCTTGATCTGAGCAAACTGAAGACGTTGAAACAAAGCGATCCACACCGACCTGTCGCCTTTTGGAGCCGCGCCCGTCTTCGGATCAGATTATCCCAATTTTCTGAATCACGTATGAAGGGAGGTTAAATATGTTGGAAAAGCTGGGTGGGGTCGTTGCCATAAGTGTTGCGGCTGCGGGGTTAGCTATTATAAGTGTTTTTGAGCCACCGACATTCGTCCAAATTATCTGTGCGTTGGTCGGCAGCCTTGTCTGTCTTGTCGGCGTTGTGTTTCTGTTCTCTGAGGGGCGGATTTTGACAAAAGACCGCCGGGTCAAGACGGCCCCCAAGGTCGGTTAGACCACTAAAGCAACGGGGGAGGAGGGCGATTATCCGGCTGGTAATGCTGCGTCACGGGGAGAGCGCCTGGAACCGGGAGAACCGTTTTACAGGCTGGACGGACGTCGATCTGACCGAGCAGGGGGTCCGCGAAGCGCATCAGGCGGGGCGTCTCCTAAAGAGCGAAGGTTTCACCTTTGATCTGGCCCACACGTCGGTCCTCAAGCGGGCGATACGGACACTCTGGATCGCCCTCGACGAAATGGATCTTATGTGGATCCCCGTCTACCGTTCCTGGAGGCTGAACGAGCGGCACTACGGCGCACTCCAGGGGTTTAACAAGAAGGATACCGCCGAAAAATTCGGGATGGAGCAGGTGCACATCTGGCGACGGAGCTACGGGACCCCGCCCCCCCGGCTCGACGAGGCTGACGAACGTTTTCCGGGGCGAGATCCCCGCTACGCAAGCCTGAAACCGGCGGAAGTCCCCCGGACCGAATCGCTCAGGGACACGCTCGAAAGGGTCCTCCCATACTGGCATGAATCGATCGTCCCGGACCTCCGCGCGGGGAAGAGGATTCTCATCGCGGCCCACGGGAACAGCATCCGCGCCTTGGTCAAGCATCTGGACGAAATCCCCGACGAGGTGATCACGGAGCTGAATATCCCGACGGGGATCCCCCTCGTCTACGAGCTCGACGACCTGCTCCATTCCGTCAACCACTTCTACCTGGGTGATCAGGAGATCGTTGCCAGGGCCGCCGCCTCGGCGGCCGACCAAGTGACGGAGAAATGATCTATCACTTACTTGGATCCCCAGATGGTGACTCCCCACCAGTCCTGCGTCTTGGTCTTCTCAATTTCCTTCGGATCGACCTTCGTGTAGCCGTAGACGCTGAACTTGAGGTGATCGCAGTTTCTGTACATGGTGTTGTGCTGATAGAATCCGGAATCACGGGCCGCAGCGCCGCACCCGAAGAGAACAAACACCCCCAGCAAAACAACGAATACCCTCTTCATATCTTCCTCCTCAAAAAAATTGGACTGCCGGCGGCAATGAGAAATAACATCGGTCCCTTTAAAAAAGTAAAAAAGGAATCGACGGATTGTACCCAGGTCTATACCACGAAATGATAAGAGAAAGAAGAGGCAATTTTCAGGAAAGACTCAGTAAAAAACGTCTACCACTTGAACACGGAAAGGATATTGGAAAAATCATCCGTCCAGGCGGCGGCTGTGTTTCGGGGTTCGATCTTCGCCCAATTTTCATTCCTGGAAATGCCGCCCAGGTCGTTCTCGTTTCTGGCAAGCAGAACCCAGGTAGAGCCGTCCTTTCCGATTTCAGCGTCCTCATCATCGTCGCGCAGTCTGTCAAAAAATCCGTTTTCATCGGCCAGTTTCGCCAGCACCGGCGCGAGGTTCACGTATCGATTCGTGATATGAATAAGGAGAACCCCGTTCCGGTTCAGTTTCGAAAAATAAAGGTTCACGGCCTCTTTTGTGAGGAGATGCACCGGGATGGAATCCGAACTGAACGCGTCCAGGATGATGATGCCATAGTGATCGGGGGGCGCCTTCTCCATGGTCAAACGGGCGTCCCCCAGGATGACTTTCCATTTGGCCCTGCAATCGCTCAGGAAGGAAAAGAAGGCGGGAAGTGAAGAGATCCTTTTTACTGCCGGATCGATCTCGTAGAAATCGATTTCCTGACCGGGTCCCGCATAGGCGGCAAGGCTGCCGGTGCCCAGACCGGTGACGGCGATGCGCGTTTTTTTCTTCCTCCCGCTGAATTCGGAAAAAACCTCACCCACCGGTCCCTTGCGATGGTAATAGGAAACGGGTTCGGGTCGCTTTGACGGATCGAGCCACTGCTTGCCGTGCAGCGTCGTGCCGTGAGAGAGGTTCATGAATGAACCGTCGCTATCCCTTGTGACCGTCAACACCCCGAAGAAGCTTCGCTCCCGGTGTACGATATCCCGCTTGAGATCCTTTGACACGACGAGGGTCATCATCAGCGCCGCCACCCCGATTCCGAAGAGAAAAGGTTTTCTCAGGAAAAGCAGTCCGCAGCACACGAGGGCAGGGAGTCCATAGCTTACCGCCATATCAAGGGTTTTTGGTTTGATGTGCAGCAGATCCGGAAGCCAGGAGAGAGTTTCACTGACAATGTGCCCGTTTGCCGTCGACCAGTAGGTGAACAGGACAAGCACGATGGGAATGGCGAGGTACAGGGGTGCATCCATCCAACGCCTCGAAGTCCGGACGCATCTCTGATTTCGGACCGGCAGGAGGATGGCGCCGAGGATCAGGATCAGAGGATACTCAAACACGGCGGTGAAGACCACCGGCGCAATCAGGGAATTGAAAACACCGCCGAGCATGCCGCCGAAAGAAAGCAGGAGATAGAATTCGGTCAGATGTCTTGTTGCCGGCCTTGTCCGCGCAATCTCCCCGTGGCAGACCATGCAGTAAAGGAAGAAGGTCGCCAGATGCAGGATAAAAGAGACCCATTTCGGGATGTCGATATCGGAGAAATTCATGAAAATCAGGGCGATGATCGAAAAGGGAAGGAGCAGGACCGAAACCGAATGGACCATGACCGGAACCCTGGCAAAGACGATGATGAAGGAAAGCAGGTAAAGCGAGAGCGGGATGACCCAGAATAGCGGAATTGCGGCGACATCCGTACTCAGGAATGTAGTGACCCCAAGCATCAGGCTCGACGGCACAAAGGCAAGGAGAATCCACCTGCCGCGCTCTGCGTAAGTCGGAGGTGAATCATCGCCGGCGCATGCCCCTGCCGGGTTCACCCCGGTTTCTTTTCCTACCGGCTGGCAGACCGACCGGTATTTTTTCGTGGCGGCCGCACACAGGACGGTCAGGGCAAGAAAGATCACATATCCGAGGCTCCATGAGCGGCTTTGCTGGGCAAGTCTGAAATGGGGTTCGATCCATGTCGGGTAGCTGATCAGGGCCAGCATGCTGCCGAGGTTGCTCGCGCTGTAAAGAAAATAGGGATCTCCGGCCGAGGGGTGTCCGGTGCGGGCGAACCACTGCTGAAGCAATGGCGCGGTAGCCGAAAGGACAAAAAAAGGCGGGCCGACAGAGATCAGAAGCAGCAGGAGCATACCCCCTATCGGGTTCGATTCCGCCGAAGGCGCCCATTGCCGCGGAATGGCTACCGGCAGGACGATGCATGCGACAACAAGGATTGACAGATGAATGATGATCTGACGGTATACCCCGGCTTTCGTTCCGGAGATATGGGCATATCCATAACCCGCAAGAAGCATGACCTGGAAAAACATCATGCAGGTGTTCCAGACAGAAGGCGTGCCGCCGAGGAGGGGGAGGATCATCTTTGCGATCATCAGTTCGACAAGAAAAAGAAGACCTGCGCTCAAAAAAAGGGTGAGCGAAAACAGGACGGGCAATGATGTGAATAATAGACGGCCTAACATGTTCAGAGATCCTCTTTCCGACCCGCTCCCCGAACTGAATCCGTCAGCGAGCGTATAAACCCGATGCTTGCCAGGGGGTTTGCACTCAACAACGAAAGGATTTGTTCCATTTCATATGCGGGCAGAGGGTATGAAGAACGATTCCGAATGTCAAGAAGTTTATGCGCGGGCGTCGTCCCCCGCCCTGAGTCATTCTTGACGGCTTCGTAAAAAGCCCGGATGCTGCATTGCGCTTCATCCTTCATCATAATGGGGACAGATTTCAAATCCGTCCCCACGCGCGCCTTCCCTGCGGTCTTTTCACGAAGCCGTCTTATTTTCACGACGCCGTCATCCTCTCTTTGTTCCTATGATTGCCTGACGCCATACAAGTTTCCAGGACGGGGTTGAATCCTCCCTTGCTTTCATGGTATAAAACCGACGCGATAGTGTTTCAGCACTGCAGGTCGATGCCCTGAGAATCACCGAATGTGAAGCTCCCCGCCCACAGGGAGGGAGCTTCCCGGTAAGGAAGTCACCTTTTTTATTGCGCCCCTCAACCCCGCCCACAGGGCGGGGCTTGCGGGATGCGCTCCCGGTCACGATGAGGAGGGATACGCGCGATGGCAGAAGAAACCAAGAAGAAAGAACAACATCAAGAAAAACCCCTGGAAAAGATGACGGTCAAGGAACTTAGGGAAATTGCCATGGTTATTCCGCATTCTACGGCCGTGCACGACATGAAGAAGGACGAACTCCTCGCCTTCATCAAGGAAGCCAGGGGAATAAAGGACGAGGCGCCCGTCAAGAAAAGGAAGAAGGTCGTCAAACTCAAGATGACCAAAGCCGAGCTGAAAGCGAAGATCCGAGAGCTCAAAGGGATGAGGCTGCAGGCGCTGGAAGCGAAGGAAGGGAAAAAGGCCGCAGCCCTGCGGCATCGTATCAGCGGATTTAAGAAAAAATCGAGGCGGGTGGCCGGGGCCTGATCATCCGATTCGGGAGGTCCTCGTAAGGACAGGATTACAGTCCAAGGAGCGCGGCCAGGTTCCCACCCAAAACAGCGGACCTTTGTGCTTCGTCCAGGATGGCGTTCTTGACGGAGCCGACCGGGTCGGTATCGGCCATGTCGTAAGGATAATCCGTTCCCAGAAAAACATGACCGGGAGGCATCAATTCCAAAACGAAACGGAGGGTATCCGGCCGAAACGTGATCGTATCCACATAGAAATTCTTCAGATAATAGGAGAAGGGATGCCGGCAGCGGTCCCGGGACTCCGGTCTCACGCTCTGGCCGTGTTCCAGCCGGCCGACCAGAAACGGGAGGACGCCGCCCGCGTGCGAGAGGCATATCTTTAAATTCGGAAAACGATCCAGCACCCCCCCGAAGACCAGGTGGGCCGCGGTAATGGCCGATTCCATAGGAAGTCCCAAAAAATTGGCCAGGTAATAGTCGCGAATCCGCTCGATCCCCGCGGGATTGCTCGGATGAATGAAGATCGGAACCCCGAGCTCCTCCACCTTGGCGAAAAACGGCAAAAAGGCCTCCTCGTCGAAGCTGCGGCCGTTGACGTTTGAACCCATGACGACGCCGCGCAGCCCGAGATTTTTTACCGCGTGGGACAATTCACTCACGGCGAGCCCCGCATCCTGGAGCGGCAGGGTGGCCAACCCGACCCACTGGTCGGGGCGTTTCCGGACTTCCTGCGAGGTGAATTCGTTGACCATCCGCGCAAGTTCAGCGGCGGCGGCGGGTTCCGTCCAGTAAAAAAACAGGGTCTGCGTCGGCTGCAGAACGCCGATATGCATCCTCGCCGCGTTAAGATCGGCGAGGTTCTCCTCCAGATCTCCCATCTTGCGATCCCACTCCCCGCCCTTGCCGCGGTTGATCTGTTCGGAACGCTCGTTGAGGCCCGAGGGATAGATATGGGTGGATTTTACAGGGTTGAGCTTGCTGGCGGCCGCGATCGCCTCTTTCAGGACGATATGGCGATGGCCGTCGATTGCGTTGACATTCATTTTATCTCCTTTCTTCTCTTATAAAAAAACCCCATGGAGGGGCTCACCGCAGCGGGAACAGGCCGATCCCTTCAGGTCCAGCCGTTCGACGGCAAATCCGTAACGGTCGATAAGGATGTGACTGCAGCGGGCGCAGCGCGTGTTTTCTCCTGCGTCACCGGGGAGGTTCCCGCTGTAGACATAGATCAGGCCGGCGGATTTGCCGATCTCGGCGGCCCGATGGATGGAGGCCGCCGGCGTCGGCGGCGTATCCGTCATCCGGAACTGGGGATGGAAACGGCTGATGTGCCAGGGGGTCTCCGCTCCGAGGGAGAAGATGAATCCGGCAATATCGCGGAGCTCGTCCTCGGCGTCGTTCAACCCCGGGATGAGGAGGGTGGTCACCTCGACCCAGACCCCGAGTTCCTTCATCTTCTTTAGGCTGTCGAGGACCGGCTGCAGGCGCGCCCCGCATTGCGTCTTGTAGAAATCGTCCCGGAAGGATTTGAGATCCACGTTCGCCGCATCGAGGCGGGGGCCCAGGAGCTCCAGCGTCTCTTGCGTCATATACCCGTTGGTGACAAAAACGTTCTTCAATCCCTGCTCCCGGGCGATTCCGGCGGTGTCCCAGGCGAATTCAAAATAGACGGTCGGCTCCGTATAGGTGTAAGAGATGCTGCTGCAGCCATTTATCCGCGCCTGTTCGACTATCTGAGCCGGGGTTCTCTCCCTGCCGGCGATGCGGGTTTCGCCGCGCGGCAGTTGTGAAATCTCATGATTCTGACAGAAGCCGCAGCGGAAATTGCACCCCGCCGTGGCGATGGAGTAGGAGCGCGAACCGGGAAGAAAATGGAAGAGGGGCTTCTTCTCGATAGGATCGGTGTTTTCGGCGACGACCCTCCCGTAGACGAGGCTGCTAAGGACCCCCTCCCGATTCTCCCGGACGCCGCAGATCCCCCGGGCGCCCGCCTCGATCCGACAGCGGTGCGCGCAGAGCGCGCATCTCACCCGGCGGTCGGCTTCCTTTTCGAAGAGAAGCGCATCATGAACCATTTTTCCACTCGCTTACGACCCCGGGAACCGGCTGTCTGCCGTCCCTATTGAGTGAGACGGGTTCCCCGATGGTCTGTTGGATCGTCTGATAGGAGAAGGTGACGGAGAAGGAAAGGCCAAAGAAGGCGCCGAAGGGGTTGTTCATCACGGGGATCCGCTCTTCCAGGCCGGCGCTGAATCCATACCAGCCCCAGGGGAGGAATATGACGCTTCCCCACTGGACCCGGACCCCTTGGAGCTGACTCCGGATCATGGCGGTGAGGCGGGCGAGATGAAAGAAACGGGCTTTCGAGTTGATGGATGCATTGAAGAGGCGCATCAGGCGTCCCTGGGCGCCGATCAGCGAGTAGCGGTTCATCACCCCGATAAACACTCGGCCCCTGCAGACGCGGATGGCCTCGGCGACGGCCAGAGCAGGATCATCGGTGAATTCGAGCGTGGCGATCAGTGTGACGACATCGAACTCATTATCCGAGAAGGGGAGGTCTTCCGCCCGCCCCTCGCGGAGGTCGGCGCGGTGCGCGAGCCGCTGCCTCGCCAGATCAAGCATCGGGGGTGAAGAATCGAGGCCCGTCACGTCGCATCCCTTCTTCCTGAAGAGGTCGAGATGATCTCCGCCGCCGCACCCGATGTCGAGGAGCCGCTCCCCGGCCCGGGGCGACGTCAGATCGAGGATCAGGCTCTTGATCCTCCCGTTGAGATAGCGGCCGGCCGGCGTTGCCTGCCAATCGTCATTCACGGTTACCTCTTTGGTGGTCATGGCGCGTGTTCTCCCTCAGCCGCCGATCGCCGGCATCTCCTTCATGCATTTCTTGATATGGCTCTCATCGCAGGATTCCTGATGTTCCTTCGGTTTGCGGGCGATCGCCCTCCGGATCATCTCCCCGATCTCGTTGTCGCCGCCTCCCTGCCGCAGAGGGCCTTTGAGATCCACTTCGTCGTCCGACAGCAGACAGGCCCGGAGGTGTCCGTCCGCCGTCAAACGGAGGCGGTTGCAGGAATGACAGAAGTGGCGGCTCACGGGACTGATGAAACCGATCTCGCCCGCGCCTCCGGCCAGGCGGTAGATCCGCGCCGGTCCGTCATTCCCGGCCCCTCTGCCGTTGACCGCCTGGAGTGTTCCCAACGTCCCTATCCGTTCCCTGATGACGCTGTTGGCGAGGTAACGGCCGTTGTTCTCAATGCCCGCTTCGCCCAGGGCCATCAGTTCGATGAAGCGGATCTGATAGGGATTGTCTAGGGTCAGCCGGGCAAAGTCCAGGATCTCATCTTCATTGAATCCTTTGATGGCCACGATGTTGATCTTGATCGGAGAAAAGCCGGTTTCCCGGACCTTCCGGATCCCTCGAAGGACGGCGCGGATATCGCCCCCCCGTGTGATTTTTGCATACTTTCCTGCATTCAGCGAATCGAGACTGATGTTGATCCGTCGGATCCCCGCCTCGAAAAGTCGCTCCGCGTAGATTTCCAGAAGAACCCCGTTTGTCGTCAGGCTGATATCGGTCAGTTCGGGCACCGTCCTGAGCGAGGCGATGAACTCGGTCACACCGCGGCGGACCAGCGGCTCGCCGCCGGTGATCCGGACCTTCGTGATCCCCTCCCCTGCTGCGATCCTGATGATCCTGTGGATCTCTTCATACCGGAGGATGTCGTCGTGACCGATCCGGGAAAGCCCTTCCTTAGGCATACAATAGGTGCAGCGGAGGTTGCATCGGTCTGTGACGGATACTCTCAGGTAGTTGATATCCCTATTGTACTGATCGATCATTGTCGGCTTGAACACTCCTTTATCTCCCCAAAAAACGGAGAGATATTATCTATCACAGTTTCCTAACCATGACAAGCCATCGTGTCCGCACTCATTTCCTGCTTGACACTCCCTCCTTTCTCTACTATTTAACAACGCTCACGAAGCGGGAGGTCCGGCGGATTGTTGCATTCCCGTCTCCCCTTGTGAGCCAACAAAAAACATAGGCGGGAGAAGTTCATGGAAAAGATGCCCATCACCAGGGCGGGATTTACAAGATTGAAGAGGGAACTGGAAGTTATAAAAACGGTTTCCATTCCGGCGAATATCAGGGACATCGAGACGGCAAGGGCGCAAGGGGATCTGTCGGAAAACGCGGAATACTCGGCGGCGAAAGAACGGCAATCCTTCCTGCACGGCAAGATGCAGGAACTGGAAAACGCCCTTGCGACGTCCAATGTGATCGACCTGAAGAACCTCTCGTGCGACAAGGCTGTCTTCGGTACATGTGTGACCATCGAGG
This sequence comes from uncultured Syntrophus sp., assembly GCA_964540555.1. Lineage (GTDB taxonomy): Bacteria > Desulfobacterota > Syntrophia > Syntrophales > UBA5619 > JAKAFS01. The sequence goes on from CAZINF010000075.1 coordinate 9,642, forward strand.
ACGGCAATGACGGGAAAAAGATCACCTACCAGCTTGTCGGCCCCTATGAATCGGACCTCGGGAAAAACAGGATATCCGTGACTTCACCGATCGGAAAGGCGCTGATCGGCATGTGTGTCGGCAATGAGGTCAGCGTGAAGACCCCGGGCGGCGTCAGGGAATTCGGGATTGTGGATATCTCCGTTCAGGACGAAGAAGCCTGACCCTTCATTGCGATATCGTAAAAAGTCTTGATAGTCGTGAAAATAGGACGGCTTCGTAGCGATGTTCAGCCGGGTTAAGGCCCGCATCAGGGCCAGCCTGGCCTTTTGAAACTCCGCATCCTCCCGGGGCAGCCTGGTCAGTGTCTCCTCGGCCCGCTCCTTGGCCCGTTTCGCCCTTTCCAGGTCGATCATGTCCGATCGCTCCGCGGACTCCACCAGGACCGTCACCTTGAAGGAGGAGACCTCCGCATATCCGGTATGGACCGCGCCCGTACCCTTTTTACCTCATGGCGCGCCGTCAGAATTTTGCCGTTCACGTGCTTCGAGATTTCCCCATGCCCTTGCCAACGTCTCCCTGAACAACTCGTCCAGTTTGTTGCTTTCGCTCGAAGGCTTCTGATGCGAGGCGCTGTTCTTTTCCCAACGATCAAGCTCTGCCTCAATGTAGCCGCTGAGGGCCTCGATGCGCGGTCCCCGGTCTAGTTCCGCTCCGGCGCGCTTGGCCGCAAGGAGCTGGGCGATCTCATTTGCGACCGGCGGTTCTACGGTCAGCCTATTCACCAGGACGTTGAAATCCGTGGGAACGACGCCCCAGCCCCGCTCAATCCAGTTCATCGCCAGGATGGGGCGCAGGACGTAGAAGTATTTCTTGGTCCACACCACGTCGCCCTTGAGATATTCCCGGTAATTCCCCCGCGCCATGTGGAGGTAATGATAGAGGCAGGCGGTGGTGGAATAATAATCCGGCAGCAATCTGCGCATGCTTTCCGCTGCTGAATATTGCTCCAGATAGACGATGGGCGAGCCCAGCCACTCCAGAAGCGGCGGGTTGGATTTGCGGAACAGCCGCAGGGCCTTTTTCAGGTCCCAGCCGCACAGATCCACGCCGTCCTGTAACGGTCTTTCGATCACGTCGCGTTGGACGTCGATCGACAGGTACCATTCCAGGGGATGGACATACAAAAAGCGGACGTCGTAGTCGCTGTCGGCGGAAGGAAACCCCCAGGCCCGGCTGCCGGATTCACAGGCATAGACGATCCGAACGTTCTCGTGGGCTTCGATCTCACGGAGTTGGGAGAGGATGTGTGATTTCATGAGTCCTGCAAAAAAGTCAGGGAAGCAAAGAACCCCGGGTCTTTGGTCCTTCCCTTGCGCTGCGGTCAAAGCCCCCGGCGGCTACCGCAGGCAATTGGTTTTAATTACAGATACTACGAAGAAAGATCAAGATGAATTATAGAAGGCCAAATATCATAACCGAGGAGGCTGTGTTACAGGATACGTTCCGTTGCGATGATTTCTCTGGGTCAAACGATAATTTCTTTCAATACTTCTGGACGTAAATCTGCGATCCTGATCAATGTCTTTGCCGCCCGGGACGGTTCGCGCCGCCCCTGTTCCCACTGTTCCAGCGTTCGTTTCGATACGCCCATCAATGCGGCAAACTGGCTTTGGGAAAGGCCTGTTTTTATGCGCGCCTTGGCCACTTCCGTTTTCGGCTCTACGGCATACCTTTTCCCGCCTCCGGCCTTGATTTCGTCTATGCCGTCCAATACTTCCCGCCAGATATCTCGTTTCGCCTCATGGCGTTCGAGCTCCCCGTCCGACAATTTATGCCCTTTCATATCAAAACCTCTCTTTCATCGCCCTGACAATGTGAGCCGGGATGTTGTCATGCGCCGACTTGGCATAAAGGGTCAACATCCATAGTTCATCTCGCTTTTTCATGACGTAATAAATAATGCGGATCCCGCCCCGTTTGCCCATGCCCCGACGCTGCCATCGAAGTTTGCGCACCCCGCCAGAACCGGGAATCATGTCACCGGCTTCCGGGTAGTTGATCAGATATTGCTGCAAGTCGCCATATTCGTCATCATCAAAATAATGAGCGAATTCTCTTGAGAATATCGATGATTCGATAAAGGTGAACATGGGTTCTTTATACGCCTAAAGCGTATAGACGTCAAGATATTTCTTTTTGCCGTCTGTCCATCGGCTGAAACATGCGAACACATCGCGGCCAGCCATTCCATCGCCGGGAAGTTCTTGGCTGTCTCGCCGTCCTTGGATGTATAAACGACCTTCCCCTCCTGATCCAGGTACTGCATCCTTTCCTGAGAGAATGACGCCCGGATGATGTAGCGGGCCAGGTTTTCCATGCCCGTTTCCTTGTCGGGAGAGATGCGGTTGCCGCAGAAGATATGGAACCCGGAATGACGCCATGTTGCGAGCATGGCGATCATCTCCTGCGTGATCTTTCCCTTGTTCAGGAGCGTCCTGAGCGCCTTATGCCGGAAGATGGCCTCAAGCTTTTTCAACTCCAGGGGCGGGGCGACGCGGAACATGCCCCTGCTGCCGTAGAAACAGCCGTCCGTCACGAGGATGTGGGTGTGAGGATTGAATCCGAGAAAATCGCCGAAGGTCTGGACAGCGATGACTGCGCCGGGGATGGGATCATTTTCGGGAACCGCCTCCTGGAGAAAGACCTTCAGGGATTCCCAGGCGCAGCGACTGAGATCGGCAAGAAGCTTCCGAATAGTCCTCCACGCAGCGGTAATAATCGGTTGCCTGCGGATTGCGGCGCCTATACACGGCGGCTGAGGCGGCCATGATCCCTCACCTCCGAGGAAAACAGGCCGTCTATATTAGAACGATCGTTCTATTTGTTAAGGTGAATATTTGAGGATACTTGGGGGCATATTCGGCCTTGACATATAACCAAATACTGGTTACAATGCGACCATGTTCAGGGTATCCGTCAAAAAGAAGGTTCTCAAAGACGCCGAGAAAACGCCCATCTCCGTCCAGAAAGCCTTGGCGGCGCTGCTTGAAGACTTGAGGGAGAAAGGCCCTGTCCAGCCGGGTTGGCCGAATTACAGCAGGATCGGCAGAGAAATGTACCATTGCCATTTGGCCCGGAAGTGGGTGGCTTGTTGGTATTGTGAAGATAGATCATTGATTATAGAGGTGTATTATGCAGGCAGTCGTGAAAACGCCCCGTATTGAAATCAGCGTCAGGGGCGCGGCGATTCCGCCGAGGCTGATGGATGTTTTAAAGGAAGAGTATGGGCCGGAGCTTAACCTTGTTGAAGATGATGGGGATAATCTGGTCGATGCCTTTGAAACGCAGTGGTACAAAGGAGTAAAGGAGAAGATGACGCCGGGGACATACCTGCGCATTTATCGTGAGAACAAAGGGTTGACACAACTTCGGTTAGGCGAGGTCCTTGGTGGAATTCCCCGGCAGCACATTTCCAATATGGAGCACGGTCGCAGATCCATCAGCTTGAAAATGGCCAGGAAGCTTTCATCGCTGCTTAGCGCGCCGATTGAAAAATTCATTGAGACGCATGAGTAACTGGACGAAGAGGTTTAACCCTTTGCGGCGACATTCAGCCGGGTGACGGCCCGCATAAGGGCCAGCCTGGCCTTTTCAAACTCCGCATCCTCCCGGGGGAGCTGGGTCAGTTTCTCATCGGCCCGCTCCTTGGCCCGTTTCGCCCTTTCCAGGTCGATCATGTCCGATCGCTCCGCGCTTTCCACCAGGACTGTCACCTTGGAGGCGGAGACCTCCGCATACCCGGTATGGACCGCGTAGCGGGTCTTCTGATGGTTCCGGATGAAACTCAGTTCTCCGTACTCCACCGAGCTCAAAAGCGGGGCGTGCCCCTTGAGGACGCCAAACTCCCCTTCCGTGCCGGGGATAGTCACCTCTTCGACAACCCCCCGGAAGGCCATCTGTTCCGGGGTCACGATTTCCAGGGTCAATTCATCCGCCATCTCAAGATCCTCCGGCTATTCGGAAAGCCTCCTCGCCTTCTCCACGACCTCGTCGATTCCGCCGACCATGTAAAAGGCCTGTTCGGGCAGGTCGTCGTGCTTACCTTCAAGGATTTCCTTAAAACCCCTGACCGTTTCGGCCACCGGCACGAACTTGCCCTCCGTACCGGTGAACTGGGCGGCGACGAAGAACGGCTGGGAAAGGAAGCGCTGGATTTTTCTTGCCCGGCCGACGATGATCTTGTCTACTTCGGAGAGTTCCTCCATGCCGAGGATCGCGATGATGTCCTGGAGGTCCTTGTATTTCTGGAGCGTGACCTGAACCTGGCGCGCCACCTCATAGTGTTCTTTACCCAGAACCATCGGGTCCAGGATTCGGGATGTCGAATCAAGAGGATCCACGGCGGGGTAAATGCCGAGCTCCGCAATCGGCCGCGAGAGAACGACGGTTCCGTCGAGATGGGCAAAGGTCGTCGCCGGCGCCGGATCCGTCAGGTCGTCGGCGGGGACGTAAACGCACTGTACCGCCGTGATCGACCCCTTGTTGGTGGAGGTGATCCGTTCCTGGAGTTCCCCGAGGTCGGTGGCCAGGGTGGGCTGATAACCGACGGCGGAGGGCATGCGACCCAGGAGGGCCGATACCTCGGAGCCGGCCTGGGTGAAACGGAAGATATTGTCGATGAACAGGAGGACATCCTGTCCTTCCACATCCCGGAAATATTCCGCCGCCGCAAGGGCCGTCAGGGCCACGCGGGCCCGGGCGCCCGGCGGCTCGGTCATCTGGCCATAGATCAGGGCGGCCTGCTTGATGACCCCCGATTCCTTCATTTCGAGATAGAGGTCGTTGCCTTCGCGGGTCCGCTCGCCCACGCCGGCGAACACCGAAATGCCGCCGTGGTGCATGGCGATGTTGTGGATCATCTCCATCATGACGACGGTCTTGCCGACGCCGGCGCCGCCGAACATCCCCATCTTGCCGCCCCTGGGAAAGGGGACGAGAAGGTCGATCACCTTGACCCCCGTTTCGAGGACGTGGACCGAGGTGTCCTGTTCGAGAAAGGTGGGCGCCTCCCGGTGGATGGGCATGGTGTGCTTCGCGTTCACGGGGCCCAGGCCGTCGACCGGCCGGCCGATCACATTGAGGATCCGGCCCAGGCATTCCGGTCCCACGGGCACGCTGATCGGTCCGCCCGTGTCCTTCGCCTTCATCCCGCGGACCAGGCCGTCGGTGATATCCATCGCGATGCAGCGGACGACATTGTCGCCCAAATGCTGGGCGACCTCCACGATGAGGTTCTCCTGCCGGTCGTCGATGGTGGGGTTGGTGATCGCGATGGCGTTCATGATATTCGGGAGCTGTCCCTCCTCGAACGCCAGATCGACTACCGGCCCGATGACTTGCACTATCTTTCCGATGTTCATACCCGTCTCCTTAAAATGATCGAAAGGGCTTTGGGCCCGGGGCCGACTGCCCCTTTACGAGGTCGTCATCCCTTCGCCAGCGCCTCGGTCCCGCCCACGATATCCATCAGCTCGGCGGTGATCGCCGATTGTCTCACCTTGTTGTATTTGAGCGTCAGGCTCTGGATCATCTCCTCGCAGTTCCGGGTGGCGTTGTCCATCGCCGCCATCCGGGCGCCGTTTTCCCCGGCGGAGGTTTCCACGAGCGCCCGATAGATCAGGATGTGCACGTACATCGGAAGCAGCTTCTCGAGGAGGGCATCGGCGGAGGGTTCGTAGATGTAATCGGGTCTTTTCCCCGGATCGGGTTCTTCCCCGCTCCCGATGGCAGGCAGGGGGAAGAGCCGGACGATGGTCGGCCGGTGCACGGCCACGTTGATGAACTCGTTGTAGATCAGGTAGAGCTCGTCATACGCCTCGCCGATGAAAGGCCCGATGAGGTCCCCGGAGATCTGCACGGCAAGGTTCATGTCGAACTTCCCGAAGACATCGGCCCGGGCGTCGATGACGGTCGCCTTTTTCCGGAAGAAATCGCGGGCTTTTCGGCCGATGGGGATCAGCGACACCTCCCGGCCCTCGCCCAGCTTCGCCTTCATGAACCGGTCTGCGGCCTTGATCAGGTTGTTGTTGAAGCCCCCGCAGAGCCCCCTGTCGGAGGTCATGCAGATGACACGGAGCCGCTTCGGCTCCCGGAGAGCGAGCAGCGGGTGGGCTTCCGCGTCCACCTGGAGCGCGATGCCGCTCAAGACCT
>CAZINF010000076.1:0-15691 GCA_964540555.1 uncultured Syntrophus sp.
CCCGCCTCATGGAGCAGTATGGCAAGCCGATCCTCGGGGTCAACCTGCTGCCCGACGAGAACGCCCGCACCGTCACGGACGTCGAGGGGAGCCCATACAAGGGCGTTTCCTTCCTGACACCGGAACGGGCCGTCAAAGCCCTGGCACGAATGTACGCCTACCGTCAATGGCGGGACGGGGAATAGCGGTCATGAATAGGGTTATTGACATACAATATATTGTGTCGTATATAGAATACGCTTACCATACGAATGATAATAGAGATTTTCTCATCACCTCTCGAATCTTTTTTATGTGATCTTTTTTAAGGAGCGCTCGGTGGGAATTGTCAAATCTTCAAAAAAACATTCAAGACCTTGGCTGGGCAGTAGGGTAGAAAAAAGACGCGCGTACAGGCGCAAGACGATCGCCCCGGTCTCCTTTTTGAGAGCCCCTGTCGATAAAGGGCCGGCAACCGTCACCAACGTCAGTAAAGACGGTTTGTTTATGAGTACGGAAAGGCCGCTCACCGTCGGGGACAGGCTGAATTTCGTGCTGAGGCTGCCTACCGGACATCGCAAGCCGCTGAATGTTGGTGGAAAGGTGACCAGGATAGACGAATACGGAATGGGTATTCTCTTCGAGGATCTGAACTCGAAGGACCGATCTCGAATCGGCGAGTACTCCGGATTCGTTGATCTTGACGATGCGATCGTCGAGCTTCAACACTCTCTGGAGGGAATGATCGAGGGGAACCTGCTTCCGGTCACGGAATGGCCCATTATTGAAGACTGGCTTAAAAGGGCCAGCGATAATAAACTCAGCGTGCTCATCGCTCTCTCGACCAAAAAAATCCAGACTATCTCCGCACGCCTGCGCTACGATCATGCACTGCTCGAACTCGTCGAGTTGGACAGGCCTTTGCCTGAAAACACCCGTGTCATTTATTGCGTGGTGACGGACGGACCTCTGCAAGTGGTTTTCGAAGGGATCGTCGAGGCCGGCGGGGAGCAGCCAAGGCTTCTTCTCCCGGAACGGATATACCACAACGACAGGAGATGGAGCCGGCGCTTTCCGATTGAAAACTCAGAGCTGATCGTCGCCGCCCCCCACCTCGAAGAAGGAAGAATACGACTTCCCGTTTACGACGTGAGCGAGGGCGGGTGTTCAGTCCTCGCTCATGCAGAGAGCCTCATTACCATCGGCATGAGATTCCCTGCGGTGGAACTCAGGCGCGGGAACCAGACGGACAGGCATGACGGGGCGACCATCATGCGGCTGGCCCCCGCGGGGCTCTCCAACAACTGGTTGGTGGGTCTTAATTTCATCGACGATTCCAAGGACAGGGATGCCTTTGCCGAGATCGAGGACAAGTCCGTTCAGCCTTCGATCTCGACTTCGATCATCCGTCTGGCCGCAATGGCAAAGCAGAGCCTTCGCCGGATGATTGTCGGCAGACAGCCGTCCACCCGCGAGAAGGTTAGCGTCGCTTATTATAAAAATACCCGTGGTCACCGGGTCGCATCGATTCTCGACGCGTCGTTTGACCTGCAAGATACCCCCCTCTCCGTTGATGTCTCAGTTGCAATCGTCCCTCCGTTCCAGGTTCGCAAGGAGGTCTTCGGCCTGTTGGCGCGAACGCTTATCGACAATTTCAGAGCTGCGGGCGTCAATGGTGTCGTCTGCAGGTTTGACATGACCCACACGGTTGGAGAAAGTGAAGTCGATCCGGAACTCGAAGCGAGGGGATGCCCCTATCTTAATTTGACGTATTCACAGTATGAATCGGATATTCATGCTTCGCTCAAATATCTCGAAAGAAGATTCCGACCCAATTGCAGGGCGCTTGTGACCTACTCAGTCGGGGCGATTCCTGCCCGCAGGCTTATAGCGGATGGTCACGAGCCGAAAACGGATCTGTGGATCGCACCCTTTGGTTGTCCTGACGGCCAGGACATGTTAAAAAACCTTCTGGCGGGGGTGGATCTGTTCCAGAATTATCTCGAAGGAAAAAAAGTGGAGCCCTTCCTCGCTTTTGGTCGTTTTGTCGATCCCAATGTCAACATACCCGATGCCATTAATAGAGGATTGGCTTTTCTCGAAGACGCGCGCAAGGACATGGAAAAGATCACCATACCGGTGAGTTGGATTCTCGGGACTTTCGACTATATGGTGACTCGCCAGAGGGTGCGTCAGATGCTCAACGCACCGGGCGGAGGCGTCCGGGAAATCATCGAACTCAAGGCGGGGCATTTTCTGAAATCGGGGCCGGAAGCGATTGAATCGTACAAGCTGATTGCCGAGACTATTTTCAAGCACCTTTTCCATATTGATAAGCCGGCGGTGGAACCTGATCTTGCACTATACGCCAGGCAAACCGAGGCGGAATGGGGCCGCGTGAAGCGTCTAAAAATTGCCAATACTCAGGAATTCTGGAGCGGCCACCTGTTCGGCACTTCTTCAGACAAGGAGGGGTATGACATCCTGCTATATAATCCGGATTATCTAGAATTTATCGAGGAACAGGCCAAGTTGCTCGATCTCAAAAGCGGCATGCGCGTGGCGGACATCGGATGCGGAACCGGCAACCTTTCCATCGCCGCGCTCAAGGCAGCCGGCATAAACGGAGACCGGCTCGATCTTCTCTGCTCCGATCTTGTTCCCGAGGCACTACAGCGAACCCGGGAGAAGATCGAGCAATTAATCAATCTGTCGGTCAACGGACGCTACTCCGGACTGAAGCTCGATCTAAAGGTCGTTGACCTCGAAACAGCCAGGCTCACGCCCCTGAAGGAGTTTCTCTCCGGTAAACTGTATGGCCCCTTGGCCCTCGCAGGCAGGATAGAAGGGCTAAACACCTTAACGCTCAGAAAGATTTCTGAATCCTATGGACCGGGGCTTCACAGGATTCTTCACGGTGAAGACGCGTCGGCTCAAGAAATCATGAAAATATGTCAGGATCTGGATGAAACCGAAGCCGAAACCATTCGCGATATTTCCAGGGCGAGCAGATTTTTGAAAAACAAACTGAAACCCGAGGATCTGAAGCCAGGCAAGGCCGAGGCAAAGACCGTAAACGACATCGTCCTGAATCATATTTCCTTCGGCAATGCGACGAGGGATTGTACCGTGGATCTGCCCTCGAATGCCTTCGACCGTATAGGCGCTTCGCTGGTGCTTCCCTACCTTTACGATCCAAAATCTGCGGTAAAGGCATTCTACAAGGCACTCGCTCCCGGCGGGAAGATTGTGCTTTCCAGCCTGCGACCGAACTTTGATTCCTCCAAGTCCTACGTTGAGGAAGCAGAAGAGATCACCAAGCGGACCGATCTGCCCGCCGAGGAAAAAGAGCGGCTGCTGGCCAGCCTCAGGGAGTTTGCCTCTTTCACCGGTACCCTGATGGAACTCGAGGACAACGGCAGATTCAGGTTTTTTACCACCCCTGAATTGAAGACATTAATGGATGAGGCCGGTTTCACCAAAATACAGATAAGAGAATCTTTGGGTAACCCAAATACCGCTTCAATCGTTTGCGCAGAAAAGGAAAAATGGGTGAAATAGAGAGTAACGAGATTGAACGGACGCCTGTTTTTAAGGAGCGTTTGAAGAACGAAGGACGCGATCTGCTCACGTCACGTCTGCGGTATGTTCTTGCTGTCGGCTCTTTCCTCTACTTGAGCTTCTACGGTCTCGATTTTGTTCTGGTGCCGGAGCACCATGTGGTTTTCCTGGGACTGCGGGTGTTTGTGGTGCTGAATCACCTTGTGGGCATCGCTCTGCTCTTCTCAAGGCACGGAACCAGGATAGCCGCCCCTCTCTCGATTTGGGCAGCGTACATTTCAAGCCTGGCGATCGCCATCATGTCCCTCTTTCTCGGCGGGTTTGCCAGCAACTATTATGTCGGGATCGTGTTCGTTCTTTTCATGACCGGTCTATTCGTTCCCTGGACAGCAGCCGTGACGATCATCAGCGGGTTGCTGACAGTGGTCAGTTACCTCGCGGTAAACTTGATTTTTGGCCCGCCTGAATCGCTGAAGCTTGCTGTTGCTGTTTCCCCGTTCTTCTTTTTGAGCGGTGCGGTTGCCCTTACCGCAGCGGCAAACTACAGCAAGGAGTTGACCAGGCGCAGGGACCTTCTATTGAGAATGCAGATCGAAAAGGCCAACGAGGAACTCAAGGAACTCGACAATGCCAAGATGCGGTTCTTCTCCAACGTCAGCCATGAGCTTAGAAGCCCGTTGACGCTCATTCTCGGCCCCCTGGAGACTCTCCTTAAGGGTACACAAAACCAGCAGGACATACGTCCCCTCCTCCAGGCGATGGAGGGGAATGCCCGTCGTCTGCTGCGTCAAGTCAACACCTTGCTCGATTTTGCCAAAATCGACGCCGGCAAGCTCGAGTGCAAGTATGAGCACGATAATATCGGCAGGATCATTGAAGGCCTCGCGGTTGCAGCCAGGCCGCATCTGGCAAACCGGAAGATCGATTTGGTCGTGGAGGGTCTGGAGGCCATACCGGACACGACCTTCGATCCGGACAAGGTCGAGACGATGGTGGCCAATCTGCTGTCCAATGCGATCAAGTTTACTCCTGAGGGGGGCCGGATCACGATAAGGACCGCGGAAGAGGAGGAACTGATCTGGCTTGAAGTCGAGGATACCGGCATCGGCATCCCGGAGGACAAGCTGGATGCCGTCTTTGAGCGGTTCGTTCAGGTCGATGACAAGCACACCAGGCGTCAGGAGGGAACCGGCCTCGGTCTGGCCATGGTCAAGCAGTTGGCCAAGCTCCATGCGGGTAAAGTGACGGTCCGATCAACGCTTGGCCAGGGGACGACCTTCCGTGTCGAACTCCCGAAGCGATCCGATTCCAAATTGCTGGAACGGCGTCGGGCCATCGGGCGCAGACACGAGGATCAGATATCCTATGCCAGGACCGTGGCGATGATCACCACCGCCGCAGAGGAAAAATCAGGGACCCAAAAGGAGACGCTCCTGGCTGATGTCTTGGGGTCCCGCTTCGGAGACAACCTCGATATCGCTGAGAGAATCCGTGATTCAGCCCCGCCGGACGCACAGAAAGTACTGATTGTGGAAGACAACCCGGACCTGCGCCTCTTCATCGCCACCAATCTCGCCGACGACTACCATGTGGAGATGGCCAAGGATGGCGTGGAGGGCCTCGAATTGGCGAAGCGCTGGGTCCCGCATCTGATCGTCTCGGACATTATGATGCCCCGGATGGATGGCTACGAACTTACGCGTCAGGTCCGGAAGGATCCCTCCCTATCCCAGGTCCCGGTGATTCTGGCCACCGCCAAGTCCGGCGGAGATGCCGTTGCGGAGGGGCTTGAGGTCGGCGCCAATGACTATCTGGCCAAGCCTTTTGAAATTCGTGAACTGAAAGCGAGGGTTTCAGTACAGCTTCGGACGCGGCGCCTGGAGAGGAACTTGAACGAGCGGGAGAGCCGTCTGGCCGCGATCGGGCAGATGACCAGCGCCATTGTTCATGATTTGAAAAACCCGCTTTCAGCGATCATCGGATTTGCCGAGCTCACCAGGCAGGACGTTCTGACAGGCAAAGGGGCCGAGATGGTGACCCATGACCTGGAACCTGTGCTCAGCGAAGCCAATCGATTAAGCCATATGATCGCCGAGGTGCTCGATTTCGCCCGCGGCAGCTCCTCGGACCTGAATCTTATGCCCACCGAACTTGCGGTTTACCTGGAGACGGTTTGTCTGCCAATGAAACAAAAATTGACAGCAATGGGGATAGAGCTGATTTTACAGCATGAATCAGGCGTTGACCTGCTTGTCAACATCGACAATGACCGGATGCTCCGTGTGATCGAAAATCTCATTCGAAACGCCCAGGAGGCGATCTGGGCTGGAAACCAGGACGCTCGTGACAAACACATCTGGATCACGACCCGCTGCGATGAACGTTCGGTAAGCGTGCGGATTGCGGACGATGGTCCCGGCATCTCCCCGGAGATGATCCCCAATATCTTCGATGCCTTCACCACCGGGAAAAAGCGATCGGGGACCGGTTTGGGATTGGCCACCGTCCGCAACCTGGTGATCGCTCATGGAGGGGAGATCACCGTGGAAGCGAAGGGTCCCGAGGGAGGCGCCGCCTTTCTGCTAAAATTACCGCGGATCACCAATGGTCAGAAGTAATCGTTTGCACCGGCGCCCTCTTTCATTCGATCATCCATAGTGGAGTTAATAAAAATGGAAAAGCCCAGTCAGATTCTTGTCGTTGAAGACGATGTCATGAGCAGCCGTTTACTTGCCACGATTCTCACCCGGCTGGGATACGCCGTAGAGACCGCCTTCGACGGGGTCACCGGTTTGGAGAAGGCCGAATCCTCTCCCCCTGACTTGATATTACTCGACCTCAATCTGCCCAGAATGGATGGGTACGAAGTCGCCCGCCGCCTGAAACAGGCGGATAAAACGAAAATCATTCCGATCGTTGTGGTCTCATCCTTTGCCGAAGTCGAAAACCGGGTCAAGGCCCTTGAGGCGGGAGCGGATGATTTTTTGTCAAAGCCGATCGATCAGGTCGAGCTTCGGGCCAGGGTTCAGTCACTTCTGAAGGTCAAGATGTTCAATGATCATATGGTCAACTACCAGAAAATCCTCGAAGCCGAGGTTGACAAAAGGACCCGTCAACTGAGTCAGGCTTTTGAGGAGTTGAAAAGCGCCATCGATAAGATTAAACAAGCTTCGCTCGACACCACATTCCGACTGGCGCAGGCAGTCGAAAGCAGGGATGGAGTAACAGGGATTCATATCAAGAGGACCGGGTCTTACTCCACCGCCATAGCCAGAGCCATGGGTCTTCCGCCACAAGACATTGAGCTCGGTCTCTATGCGGCGCCGATGCATGATATCGGCAAGATCGGGGTTCCGGACCAGATTCTGCTCAAACCGGGACCTCTGGATGCCGAGGAATGGAAAATCATGAAGCTGCATACCACCATTGGAGGAAAAATCCTTTCCAATTCGGACTCGGATGTCATTCAAATGGCCGAACAGATCGCATTGACCCACCATGAAAAATGGGACGGGTCCGGATATCCCGATGGATTGAAGGGCGCCCAAATTCCCCTCTGGGGTCGAATCGCTGCGATCGTCGATGTTTTCGACGCCCTGACCCGAGATCGCCCCTATAAAAAAGCGTTGCCGATCGATCAATCATTGGAAATCCTGAAAAAGGCCACGGGCGCCCATTTTGATCCGGAGGTTTCCGAGGCCTTCTTCTCGATTCAGGAAGAGATTCTATCGATCTTCAGGGGAAATGAAGATCCATCTCCTGTTGAAGATCCATCTCTTATTAAGGGCGATCATTAAGCGGGCGCCTTGATTTGGGGACAGATTTCAAATCTGTCCCCTTGCGCCCGCCCACGGGGCAGGGATTGCGGATTGAGCCCCCGGTCAATCGGTTTTACTTCCTCGGCCGGATGCGTGCGCCGTCGCTGATGGAATCGTCGGGATGGGCAATCACCCTTTCTTTCTCCTTCAATCCGGAAATGATCTCCGCCGTCAAGCCGTTTCGCTGACCGATCTCAACGATGCGCTGCCGCGCCTTTCCGTTGTCTTCAAGAAACACAGCCCATTTCGTTCCCGATCGGAAAAGGGCGCTGGCCGGCGCCTGAAGGATCGCTTTTCCCTCCCAGACGACAAAGTGGGCCTCCAGCCGATAGCCGTCGCCAAGAACGCGCCACATCTCAGGCGGCGATGTGATATCCGCAATGACCAATACCCGCTGTTCCTCCACGCCAAGGCTCGATACCTTGGTAAACCCCGCCGGCTCAACGACCCGCACCGCTCCCGTCAATGTGCCCTCGCCGCCCCAACGTTTAAACAACACCCTGGCGCCTTTTTTCATCTTCGCCGCATCCGAAGAAAGGAGATCGACGCGGACTTCAAGATTCTTTACGTTACCGACATCCATCAGGGGTTCGCCGACCGCGACGGTTCCCTCGCTCTCCCGGTAGACCCTGAAAATGGTTCCGTCCGCCGGGGACGAGACGGACACGGTATCGCGCTTTTCGCCCCTTCCACCCAAGGTGAAGTCTTGCAGGGTTTTTTTAATCCGATCAAGCTCGGCGCGCGCAACATCGACGGCGGCTTTCGCCGCGCCTTGAAACGCCCGCGCCTTTCTTGCCTCGGACTGGATCTGATCCAGTTGATCTTTCGCAACGGAACCCCTGGCGTACAAATTCGTCATCCGCTCCAATCGCTTCTCGATGTAGTCAGCATCGGCCGTCGCGGCGCGCTCCTTTTCAATTGCCGCGCTGAGTCCGGCCTGCGCCGCGTTGACGGTCGCTTCGGCCTCGGCGCGGCTTCGAGGGTCAAGGGCTTGCGAATGCAGCGGTTCCAATGCAGCAACGATCTGCCCCTTTCGCACCGGATCTCCGACTTTTAACTCGATGCGCCGCATATACCCGGCGGTCGGGGCCGAGAGGACAAACCGCTCTTTCAGACGGGTGCGACCCTCTTCCTCGATCGTGACCTGGAGCGGTCCTCGCGAGACATCAACGAGATCGACATCCACCGCCTTGGGGATGAAGCCGTATATCGTTGCCGAGACAACAACCAGGATCATGCCGATGACAATTAAACTTCTGCGTATGACGGGCTTCATCACTCTACTCCCTGGTTTTTAATACCTCTACAAGATTGAGATGATCGAGTTTATGGCGCACAATCAATCCCGATACGGAGGCCGATGCAAGAACGACCGCCGCCGCGAGCGAATAGGTCTTCGGTTCTATCACCAGAGGCACCCGAAAAAGGTCCGATGCCAGCGCCTGGGAAATGTAAGCGCAAAGCCAGTATCCGATAAAAAAGCCTAAAGGTATGGCGATCAGCGTAATGAGCGCCAGTTCGCCCAGAAGAATATAAGAAATCTCGCCGCGGGTATAACCGAGCACTCTGAGGCTGGAGAGTTCCCGGCTTCGCTCGGACAAGGCGATCCGTGCGCTGTTGTAGACAACGCCAAAGGCGATGGAACATGCCATGAGTGTAGCAATAAACGTGAAAAAAAGCATCGCCTTCGCCTGTATATCATGAAAATTACGAATTTCATTTCGCCGAAGCACCGTCCCGGAAATCCGCGGTGTGTCGTTCAGGCTCTCATAGAGCTTCTCCGCGTGGAGTGGATCTGTGACCAGATAAGCGCCGGAGATGGCATCGCCCTCCTTCAGCAGCCGGTTGAGCGCGCTGATATCCATGTACCCCATCACCCCCAGATAGAGCTTGACCAGAGCAACCACCGGCGCCTGGCGGATCGGCTTCGATCCATCGAGAACCTCGATGGTCAGCATATCCCCGGCTTTCACCCCGAGTATTTTGCCCAGATGATCGGTCAGCACGATGCCGGAAGGAGGCAGGGAAACGGCCTTAAGATGGGTGTTCAATAAAAGACGCAGGCGGCTGTCCGGCTCTATCCCGCTGATCACCGTCTTGTGGCTGCGGTGACCAAATCTGAATTTTACCGGGACGGTTCTGTACGTTTCGGCATATTGTACGCCGGGGAGCGCCTGGAGGTCATATATTGCCCTGCGTGATGCGGTTTCGACGAAAGCCACCGTCACATCTTCCTTTTGGGAAAGAACAAACTGGACATTCACCATGAAGTCAACCGAATCTTTGAAAAATCCGCTCGAAATCATGGTGGCGCAGGCAACGGCGATGCCGATGACGGAAAGAAACGTTCGAATCGGTCTACGCTCGATATTCCGTACGATAATCCGCGATGGTTGCGTCAGCCAGCGGCCAATGCCTGCTTTTTCGATGAGCGTTACCCGATACTGTGCGGGGGGCTCGGGCCGCATCGCCTCGGCAGGCGGCTGCTTTGCGGCCCTCCAAAGCGAGTGCAACGTGCCGGCAAGCGCCGAGAGAACGCTGATCAGGACTGCCGTAAAGATCACTTCGGGATGGAGGGTGTAAAAAAGATAGGGGAAACGATACACCTCCATATAGATGGCGCCCAGCATTTTTCCGAACCAGATACCCGCAAAGATGCCCCCGACCAAACCGGCAAAGATGATCAGAATCACCAGCTTCGCATAATGGACGCCAACATCGAGATTATTGTAACCGAACGCCTTCAGGGCGGCGATCTGTTCGCGCTGTGTGTTTATCGTCCTGCTCATCACGACATTCAGCAAAAAGGCGGCAACGCAGATGAAAATGGTGGGGAATATTTCGGAACTTCTCTGGAGTTGACGGAATTCCTCGCTGAGGAGGCGGTGCGATATTTGATCCTTGCGTGCATATGCGCCAAACCCTCCGTACCGATCCGCGATGTGATCAAGCCGATCGAGGACATCGCTCAATTTGGCGTCCGGATGCAGGGTCAATGCCACATTGTTGAACGCCCCGTCCATATCGTAGGATTTGCCGAGGGCCTTGCGGCCCATCCAGAGGACGCCATAGCGTTTGAAATCGGGGCTCATCGCCTCCGGTTTCATCAGGAGAACGAACTCCGGCGACAGGGCCGTGCCGGTAATTGTCAGGGTCTTCCATTTGCCGTTGATGATTGCCGCAAACCGATCGCCGAGATTGAAGCCGTGCGCCTGGGCAAAGTTCTCATTGATCACGACCTCGTCGTCCTTCGTCGGATCGGCGAGCCGGCCTTTCCTGATGTAAAGACGGTTCAAAAGCGGCTTGCCGTCGTCGGGGATGGACAGGATCCTTGCGTTCACCGGTTCCGAGAAGCCGCTGATTGCCAGTTTAACATAGGCCGAGACGCGGGTTTCGACCTGATTGACGCCGGGAACGGCTTTTATTTTATCCTTCAGGCTCTCCGGCGCCCGCTTCAGGCTCACAAAGACATCGGCAAAACGGTAATCCCGATAGAACCTCTCTCTCGTGAGATGCAGAGAATCGATGGTGCTGATGAACATGACGAAGGTCGCCACACCGCTGATCACCACGAGCGTAATGGCAAACACCTGGCCCTTCATTCGCCACAGATCCCGCCAGAGTTTGCGATTAAGCGCCTTCATGGTCTCACCACTGCAGTTCGCCCGGGGATTTCTTCACCGCGTTGATCTTGACCTCCGTAATCCTCCCGTTACTGAGATAAACGACCCGGTCGGCCATCCCGGCGATGTCCGCGTTATGGGTGATGATCGCCGTTGCCGTCCCCAGCTCGCGGTTGATCCGCTCGAGGGCCTCGAGCACCACGATTCCCGTCTTGGAATCGAGGGCCCCCGTAGGTTCATCGCAGAGCAGGACTTCCGGATTTTTTGAAATGGCGCGGGCAATCGCCACGCGCTGCTGCTCGCCGCCGGAGAGCTGGGCGGGGAAGTGATCGAGCCGGTCGGTCAATCCGACGAGCGCCAGGGCATCGTCCGGCGTCATCGGATTTCTCGCTATCTCCGTGACCACTGCCACGTTCTCTCTCGCGGTGAGGCTGGGGATCAGGTTGTAAAACTGAAAGACAAACCCCACATGGAAACGGCGATATTCCGTCAGCTCCTGCTCGTTGGCATTCGTCAGGTTTTTGCCTCGGTAAGAAACAGCGCCGCTGGTTGCCGTATCCAGACCGCCGAGGATATTCAACAACGTCGATTTACCGCTTCCCGAAGGTCCGAGCAGCACAATCAATTCACCGGAGAAGAGCTCCAGGTTCGCTCCCCGCAGGGCATGAACCTCGACCTCCCCCATGGTATATATCTTGGTGAGGTCCCGGACCTGAAATACGAACTCTTCCGGATGATCAGGTTTTTGTTCCCTTGATATCATTTATTTTGGCCCCCTGCCGAAGCACAAAGATGACATGCAGACCGAATTCTTCCTGCCCCGGATCCTTCCCGGAACCGTCGCCGGTTCCACTTTGCCTGGTACGTGACTTTACAGACTTCGATCACACATTGTCAAATCTGATTTTATTTTACCGACTGCGGCGCCGACGCAAATCTGATATGATCGAAGGCATGAAAGAAGGATTCTGGTACAAAATATCCCTAACTGTGATTCCGTTTGTCTTTGTCTGGATGACCCGGATATGGTTCGCCACCTGCAGGGTCAAGACCCATGGCCAGGAGTACCGCAGTCAGGTTGACATGATCGGCGGCCCCGTAGTCGCCTCTTTCTGGCATTATACGATCCTGTTTATTTTTTATTATATGCGCAGGGAAACCGGCGTGGCCATGGTAAGCGCCAGCAGGGACGGTGAATATATCAGCAGGATTGCCGGTAAATTCGGCTACGAAACGGTTCGCGGCTCCAGGGGAAAAGGCGGCATGCAGGCAATGAAAGGGCTGATTCGGGCCATGCGTGCAGGCAGAAATGCAGCCATCGTTGCGGACGGCTCCCAGGGACCGGCCCGGGTGGTTCAGGCCGGATCCGTGGTTCTTGCTTCGCATCATGGGGTGCCTGTCCTGCCTATGCTCTGGTCCTGCACCAGGTATAAACGTTTCAGTTCCTGGGATGGAACGGTTCTGCCCATGCCTTTTTCCAGGATAGATTTTTTCTATGGTGAACCGCTTTTTGTTCCACCTGATATCGGTGCGGAAGGGTTGGAAGCATACCGGCTGGAGCTTGAAAAGAGGTTGAATGATTTGTACACGAAAGCCTGGGCTCTTCACGGGAAAAAGGAACATTGAAACCCGACGGCTACTATGACTTTTTACGAAGTCGCAAAGATGATTGGTTCATCGGGAATTTTGGCATTCTGCTCCTCGGCATGGTCCCTGTAGTTCAAACCGATGCCGATGATCTTGGCCGGACGGGTCAACGGCGGCGCCAGTTTCACCCGATCAAGGGGGAGCGTCCGGCTGTTTTGGATGTCCAAGGTCCTGTCGCTGCCGATAAAGGAAATCATGTCCCCCTCAAAATCAAGGGGCGTTATGCCGCCGGCCTCAATCAGGCCCAGTCGAACGCGGCCGTTTTCATGGAACTGAGCAATCTTCACTGACTCCTCCTCTTTTATTTATTTTAATAAGTTATTGCCTTCTGATGGGCGAAAGTATAGGGGGGCTATTTTTGCTTGTCAAGGGATTTTGTCCAGGGATTTTGTCGCAAAATCTCCTTGACAGGTCAGACCGCTTTCCGTATCCTCAGCCGTCGCAAAAGCAAGCTCCTACCAAATCAAACACAAGAAGGGGTGAGCGGATGACCATTGACCGAGTGAGCGGCGCCTTCCTGGTCTTGCTGGGATTGTTCGTCGTCTGGGAAAGGCGGGTCCTGCCGCTGGGAACCGCCAGCCAGCCGGGGCCGGGGTACGTGCCGCTGATCCTGGCGCTCTTGTTGGTGATCTTCGGCGTGATCCTGATCGTCCAGGGGAAGGGGTCCAAACCCCTGCGTTCGATTTCCTGGGACGAGGCGCCGCATGCGGCTGCGATTCTGGGCTGCTGTCTTTTTATCGCGGTCCTGCTGGAAATCATCGGTTACCGCGTGACCATGCTGATCGTCATGGGATTTCTGTTCGGCGTCATGGAACGCAACAAGTGGTGGCTCGCACTGATATTGACCCTCGGCTTTTCTTTCGGCACGTTCTGGCTCTTTGATACCCTGCTCAGGGTGCCCCTCCCGAGAAGCGGATGGGGGTTTTAATGGAATCGACCTTTCAAAATCTTCTGCTGGGCTTCGCGACGGTGTTCACACCGACCAACCTCATGTATTCCTTTCTGGGCTGCCTCATCGGAACGCTGGTCGGGGTTCTGCCGGGCGTCGGCCCCCTGGCCGGGATCAGCATGCTGCTGCCGACCACCTTCGGGCTCAATCCCACCTCGGCGATCATCCTTTTGGCGGGCATATACTACGGCGCCATGTACGGCGGGTCGACCACCTCGATCCTCATGCGCATCCCCGGCGAGGCGGCCTCGGTCATGACCTGCATCGACGGCTATGCGATGGCGCGCAAAGGCCGCGCCGGCCCGGCCCTGTCCATTGCGGCCATCGGCTCATTCATCGCCGGCACGCTGAGCGTCGTCGGCCTCATGTTTCTGGCCCCGCCCCTGGCCGCCTTCGCCCTCGGCTTCGGTCCGCCCGAGTATTTCTGCCTGCTGGTTTGCGGCCTCGTGGTCCTCAGCTACATGACGGGCGGGTCAATCGTCAAGAACCTCGCGATGATCTGCATGGGCCTGCTGGCCGGCATGATCGGCATCGACCAGATGTCGGGTTATTTCCGTTTTTCCTACGGGGTGACGGCCCTGGGCGACGGGATCGGCCTCGTCCCCGTGGCGGTTGGCCTTTTCGGGGTCGCGGAGATCCTGGCCACGGCGGGCAGCCAGGATATCCGCGAGGTGCTCAAGCCGCGCCTGCGGGACCTGCTCCCCTCGCGGGAGGAGCTCAAGGATTCCATCGGGCCGATTAGCCGGGGGACGGTCCTGGGGTTTCTGATCGGCATCATTCCGGGATCGGCCCATATCATCTCGACCTTTGTATCATATGCGATGGAACGGAGGCTCTCCAAGCACCCGGAGCGGTTCGGGCAGGGGGCGATCGAGGGGGTGGCCGGCCCCGAATCGGCGAACAACGCCGCCAGCCAAGGCGCCCTGGTTCCCATGCTGGCGCTGGGCGTCCCGACGGGCGCCATCCCCGCGGTTCTGCTGGCTTCGCTCATGGTCCACGGGATCACCCCCGGGCCGCTGTTCATCAAGGAGCAGCCAGTGATCTTCTGGGGTCTCATCGCGAGCATGTATGTCGGCAATGCGGTGCTGCTGATACTCAACCTGCCGATGGTGGGCGTCTTCATCAATTTCCTGCGCGTTCCCTACCGCATCCTCTATCCGATCATCCTGCTGTTTTGCCTGGTGGGCGTCTACGCGGTCAATTCGAGCATGGTCGACGTGGTCATCATGACCGTGATGGGGCTTTTGGGATACCTGCTCCGGAAATTGGATTTTGAAACGGCGCCGCTGGTCCTGGGGGTGGTTTTGGCGCCGATCATGGAGTTCAGCTTCCGCCAGGCGCTGGCCATGTCCGGCGGAATGTACATCATTTTCATCGAGAGGCCGATCTCGGCCTCCTTCCTGGGGCTGGCGCTGCTGATTATTCTGCTGGGGCTCAAGCCCCTCATTTTCAAGAAGAAGGATTGGCGCGAGCGTTTGACCGAGGTGGAAAAGGGCGGCTGATGCCCTTGGCTGGGTAAGATTAGGACCTGCCCCTTTCCAGGGCGATGACGCCGCTTCGGGCAAAGTCTTCCATCCCCAGTTCTTCCAGTCGGGTCAGGATCTCTTCAAGCTCCTCCTTATCCCCGGTAAATTCCAGGATGACGGCGCCGGATTCCTCGTTTACCACCTTACCGCCGCGGGTCTCGACGAGTTCCCCGATAGCCGCCTGCCGCTCCTTCGTCCGCGGAAGCCGAGCGATGATCATCTCCCTCCGGACCGCATCGGGTCGGCGGAGTCTTTTGGCCTCCAGCACATCGACCAGACGGTTCAACTGCTTGATCACCTTGGCGATCGTATCGGGCGTCGTCAGGGTGGTGATGATGATCTTGGTGACGGCCGGGTTCCGGGTGACATTCGCCGAGATGCTTTCGATATTGAACCCCCGGGCGCTGAAGGTGCCGGCGATGCGGGCCAGGACATCGGGCTTGTTGTTGACGATGACGGCTATCGCCCGTTCTTTGAACTGGGTCGGCATGGTTATTCCTTTCCCTTATTGATGACGGCTTCGTAAAAAGGCTGGATGCTGCGTTGCGCTTCATCCCTCGTCGTTGCGGCGTACGGCAAAGTACGCCT
>CAZINF010000077.1:0-15599 GCA_964540555.1 uncultured Syntrophus sp.
GGTTATTTATCTGGTACGAAGGTTGATCGGCAGGAAAAGCAGGAAACTAAAGACATTCAAGCCTACCCGGAGCAAGTGAAAATGAAGGATAAACTTAAAGGATGCGTTCGCCCGTTTCGATAATCTCAATCCTCCCCCATATCGACCGCTGGGAGGACGAGGAGCTCTTTCCCGTCGAGCTCTATCGACGGTGCGCCGCGGAAGGGTTCCTCGGCATCGGCGGCGGCACGACGGAGATCATGAAAGAGATCATTGGCAAGGTGACGCAGTTCTGAGAACGTCACACGCTGAACTTGGGAGGCAGAGGCTGATCCAATACCAGACTGTTATTGGGTAAAATCATCAGGGTGGATGTCCCGTGGGCGAGAAGCCTGCCTTCCCAATCGGTCACGCTTGCCTCGGCGTACCCCAGTGTCTTGCCCAGCTTGATCTGCGCCCCCTTGGCGATCATTTTACCGGAGACCGCCGGTGCAAGATAGTTCAATTTCAGATCGACGGTGGTGGCCCCGGAGTTCTGGTCTTCAATATTGTAAAAAATCGCCCAGAAACAGGCGGCGTCGATGATCGACGCAAAGACCCCGCCGTGTACGAAGCCAAAAGGCTGCAGATGTTTTTTCCCCAGATCGATTTCCAGGAGGCTGAAGCCGATCCCGACATCCACCAGCTTCATCGACAGCAGTTCGAAATAGGGACACCGGTTAACCAATTCACTGATACGCTGAATGTATTCGGGGTTGAGTGTCTTCATATCACATTATTCCAGTCCGTACTCCTTGATCGCGATCTCCCTCATTCGGAACTTCTGGGCCTTTCCCAGCAGGGTCGTCGGAAATTCCCTGACAAATTTGATGTATCGCGGCAGGCAGGAAGCGGGCAGTTTCGCACGGCAATATTGACGCATTCTTTACCCGTCGAGAAGCCGACAGAATTCATCAACGGAGAGAAATGCGTCCCTGATCAGAGAGCGCAGCAAGCCCCGATCCAGCACTTAGTGATCGGGAATCGACAGTGTCGTGACCATGCCGGGCTTCTTCAGAATGAGGTGGCGGCTGCTTCCGATCCGCACTTTTATCCAACCCGCTTTTTGGAATGCACGCACCGCATCCTTTCCCGATATTGAAGGGAGAGGCGCCATCAGACGGCCACTTCTACGAAGGTGACCGGTCTCCGATCATCGGGGATCAGTTCCTTATCCAGGATCAGAAGACAGGCGGAGATGGCATCCCGGATGTTGTCCAGCGCCTCTTCCATCGTATCGCCCTGCGAATGACATCCCGGAATCGCCGGGCAATGGACGACATACCCGAAGTCTTCTCCCTTTTCAACCGCAACGCGATAGTAAACCATAGTGTTGCCTCCCCATTACATTTGCTTTTTTGAAAGTATAAGTGTCACAACAGCTTATGTCAATCGAAAACCCTATCCGAGTCTCAGTCTGGTTTCGCCGAGACATCCAGAATCCTGGCCGGCATGTCAAAGGTTTTCCATCCGTGGATCACGCCGGCGGGGATGAAATAGGTTTCCATCGCCTCCAGCACGCGCCGTTCGTCCCCGATGAACATCTCGACCCTTCCTGCAACCACGAAGCCGCATTGTTCGAAGGGGTGCTGATGTCCGGCATCTTCCTTGCCCGGGCCGATCTCCATGCAGGCCATGACCAGCTTGTCGCCGAACTCCGCCACGCTCCGGATGCCCGGTCTGAAATCCTGCAAATTCAACCGGCTAACGTTATTCCAAAACCCCATTTTCTCTCCTCCTATTCCAGTCCGTACTCCTTGATCGCGATCTCCCTCATTCGGAACTTCTGGACTTTACCGAGCAGGGTCATCGGAAATTCCCTGACAAATTTGATGTATCGCGGCAGGTGGTAAGCGCGCGTCCTCGGTCTACAATGCTCCCAGGAACCGTGCGCAACTGGGTCAGTCCTTGCCGCTGATAACGACCCTGTTCTTGCCGGTTTTTTTTGCCGTGTAGAGCGCCGTATCAGCGGCGGACAACAGGTCTTTCGGATTCGCAGCATGCTGCGGATAGGAAGCCAGACCGATGCTCACCGTGATCCTCAGCTGGTGACCCCCCTCCTCGAAAATATGATTTTCGATGCTCTCGCGTATCCGTTCGGCGACCGGTACTCCGCCCGCTGACTCTGTTGAAGGAAGGAGCACGACAAGCTCCTCGCCGCCATACCGGAATGCGAGGTCGTTATCCCTGATCGAACGCAGCAGACACTGCGCAGACTGCCTCAGGACGATATCGCCCACAGGATGCCCGTACGTATCATTCACCCGCTTGAAATTATCGATATCGATCATCAGGAGCGTTATTGAGCCGCCTGTTGTTACGAGGGACTGGAACTCTCTTTCGATGCTGTAGTGGAAATGGCGGACTGAATACAGGCGCGTCAGTTCATCGGTAATCGCCATGGAGTACAGTTGCGCATTTTCGAAGGCGATGGCCATATGGTTCTTCACCGGATCGATGAATTTAAGCCGTTCAGGATCGAATGCACAGTCCTGTTTCCTAAGGGTGATGAGCGCCAGGCCTGTCGTGCCTTTGGCAATGGGCATATACACCTCTCTCCCGTCCGGAGACACGCTATTGTTGATGAGCCTGTTGTCGAGCCAGTCCAGCACTTTCTCCTGTACGTGCGGATCGCGGTCGATCTTGCAGCGCATCAGCTCGTTCTTATTCCTCTCCCACCGATAGAGTCGATATTCCCGGCTGTCCTTGGGGTGGATAATCGTGACCTCATCAGCATCGAACGTGTCGCTCACCACATCGACGGCAATGACCCGGAGTTCCTTTACATCGATGGTCCTGCTCAGCCGTTTTGCGATGGCAACAAGCAGTTCGACCTCGCGGTTCTTGCTCAGTATCTCGGTAACGAACTTATTGACCTGTCGGATCAGGAACGGGATGATGATGAGCAGGCAGAGTCCTCCTGATCCGAAGATGATCGCTTCGAGCGATAAGATGAGCGCCATGGTCCGCTTCAGGGAACGGTCGATGATCAGCTTCCCGTTGATGCTATCGATCCGCGCATGGCATCCGGAACAGGCTGGTTCGTTGAAAATGACCTTGACGTTGCGCTGGATCCTGACGCCGTTGACCGCGATGATGATGGTTTTATCAGCAGGGGCTTTGCCAATCTCACGGTGGCAGCCTTGGCAGGACTGTTCTTCAAACAGGTTAAAGACCGTTCCGATCTCTTTTTTCTCCGTAGAATAGGCGATCCTGCCGGACTTATTGAGGATAAAGGCCTTCACAATGGAATCTCGGTTCTTTCCGATATCATCGAGGGTATCCTGGATCACATTGGGGTCCCGCTTCAACATGAGGATCCTCAGACTCGAGTTTATCGTCTCTGCAAGCTCCTGGGTTTTTTCGGCACTGTCCTCCATGATCCGTTTTCTTGCCTCGATGGCTATCAGGACCATCGAGATGATTGTCGTAACGATCAGAAGGCCGAGCAGTCCCGTAATCATCTTCTTCTTCAGAGAATAAACCCATGCGAGGTCGTCTTTGGCATGCAGTGAGTTCCGATCATCCATTCTCTTCCTCCTGAATCGGTGCGATCACGCTGTTTTCCCGTCCCTCCCAACCATTTCAGTGTGTCTTGTGGCGTAAACATTAGGTATCAACCGCCCATCACGATCGGATGTTCCCAGCAGCTTCCCAGCCATCTCTCGCACTCTCACCGGAAACGACTGCGCCATTTCTTGCAGACGTTCCGTATCAAGTCCCTCCAACTCCAGTTCATCTTCAAACGGCACGGAATTGCGATAATAGATGCAATCAAGCAGGGCCTTTTCCGGCATGGCAAGGTTAAATCCACCCCGCGCCTCAAAACCGAAATAGAGCCGATCGGCGATGTGGGAGTACTCAATGGTGACGCCGCGCCAAACCCCCATTTTCTCTCCTCCTATTCCAGTCCGTACTCCTTGATCGCGATCTCCCTCATTCGGAACTTCTGGACCTTGCCCAGCAGGGTTATCGGAAATTCCCTGACAAATTTGATATATCGCGGCATGCAGAAAGCGGGCAGTTTCGCACGGCAATATTGACGCATCTCTTCCTCCGTGGCCGAGGCCCCCTCTTCCAGCTTGATCCATGCCGCCACCTCCTCCCCCGAGATCCTGCTTGGAACTCCGAAGATCTGTACATTGGATATCTTGGGGTGGTTAAAGAGGATCTCTTCAATCTCGGTGGGATAGATCGCTTCGCCTCCGCAGACGATCACCTCCTTCATCCTGCCGGTTGTTCGCAGATAGCCGTTCGCGTCCATGGTTCCAAGGTCTCCGGTGTGGAGCCACCCCTCGGAATCGACGGCATTGGCGGTTGCGGCCGGCATCTTGTAGTAGCCCTTCATGTTGAACCCCCTGGCACAAATCTCGCCGACGGCGCCGCCGGAAACCTCCCGCCCGCTCAGGGGATCGATCAGTTTCACCTCCACGTTGGGAAGGGGTCTTCCGACCGTGGAGACCCGCAATTCCAATGGGTCGTCCGGCCGGGTCATCGTAATCCAGGAGGAGGCCTCCGTCTGGCCGTAACCGATGACGATCTCCCTCGCCCCCATCTCCCCTGCAACCCTCTTCATCACTTCCAGCGGACATTGGGCGCCCCCCATGATCCCGGTCCGCAGCGATTGGAGATTGAATTCCCTGTATTCCGGCGCCTCCATCATGGCGATGAAGGCGCCGGGAGATCCGTAAATCGTGGTGCACCTCTCCGCTGCGATCGCCTCCAGAACCTTCTTCGGATCGAAAGTCTCCGACGGGATGACCATGGCGGCCCCCTTGATCATTCCCGCCAAAACGACACAGATGCAGCCGAACATGTGGGACAAGGGGACCGAGAGGCAGAGCCGATCCTTTTCCATCAATCGCTGATTCTCCGCACTGGCCAGGGTGGTATTGATGATCCCGAAGTGGGTCGACATCACCCCTTTGGGCGCCCCGGTTGTCCCGGAGGTGTACAGCAGCGTGGCGACATCATCCGCATGGCAGGAGCGCTGTCGTTCAGACAGCAGGAGGTCGGGGACGTCCCCGCCTGCCTCCAGGACCCCTTTCCAGGTCAGCATGCCCGGATGGGTCCGGTCCGATATCACGATGAGACGTCTCAATTCCGGCAGGGCGCGACAATCCAACTGTCCCGGCGCTGAGGCATCCGCCTCCGGGCAGAGCCGGCGGATCATCTCGATATGTTCCGCACCGTTTGTCCCTTCGGACATGATGAGGACCTGGGAATCGGACTGACGGAGCAGATATTCGAGCTGCTGGGGCTGGGCGTTTGTATCCAGGGTCATCAGGACGGCGCCGATCTTCGCCGCTGCAAACTCGGTGATGATCGATTCGGAGAGGTTGGGCGTCCAGAGGGCCAGGTGTTCTCCCTTGCGGATACCGAGTTTCAGGAATCCCCTGGCCAACCGGTTCACGATGGTCAACAATTCCTGATAAGAATATCTCCTGCCCCGGGGAAGATCGATCAACGCCTCCCGGTCGGGGAACCGTGAGGCCACCTCATCAAAAAGATCACCGATGGTGATTCTGAGCAACGTTCCCATCGCTTCCTCCTGTCTCAAAGACCCATGATTTTAGAATCCATACCAGCTAAAATCAAAATCCACAAGACGGAACAAAAGGAAAATGATCCGGCGATCCACATTGCGTTTTCCATCATTTTGCGGACCCGCCATATTTCATATAGGTTCGCGCTCATATCCATCCCAGCGCCCACGCCGGATACCGCCGCGGTAGAGCTTCCAGCTCAGTAAACCCACGAAACTCAGCATGGCGGAAGTCGCTGCCAGTCCTTCAACACTACCCATCGCCGCCGGAGCAATGATACCGGCGGTGATTGCATTAGAGAGCCCTGCAAAGAAGGCCTGCAGTGAGGAGGCCAGCCCGAGCCGCTTGGGAAAGAGATCGAGCACCATCAACGTGATGCAGGGCGTAAGCAGCGACCAGCCGAAGGCCATCAGGCAAACCGGTCCAATCACGCTTACCGGCGTGGGCGCGAAGAACAGGTGCCACAGCACATTGACCGCAGCCACGCTGAGCATGACGGCGAAGCCTATACGGATCTGCCGTTCGCGAGTAATGCGCCCCGCCAACCGTCCACTGGTCCAGGCGCCCCCCATGATTCCGGAAATACAGAAGACAAACAGCCAGAAGAACTGCATGGGCGGCAGTCTCAGATGTTCACCGAGCAGAGTTGGCGAGGAGAGGATGAAGATGAACACGGCGCTGAAGGGCACGCCGCTCGCTATGGTCAGCAGCAGAAAGCGGGTGTCGCTCAGCACTCTCCAGTAGCCGCGCGCGAGCGGCGCAGGCGCGAATGACTGGCGACGATCTATAGGTAAAGTTTCAGGCAATGTGATCCAAGCTAACACACAGAGCACAATGGCAACTGTCATCATGAACCAGAAGATCGAGCGCCAACCTATCAGCGCCAACAACCAGCCGCCGATGATCGGTGCAATAGCCGGGGCGATGCCGAAGAAAAGCGTGATCTGGCTCATCAGGCGCTGAGCCTGCACTGCATCAAAGAGGTCGCGCACGATCGCACGACCGACCACGATGCCTGCGCCACAGCTCATGCCCTGCAGCACTCGGCCGGCAATGAGCACTCCGATGTGATGAGCGACGGCGCAGATCATGCTGGCGATTGCGAACACAGCCAGTCCGCCCAGGATGACCGGCCGGCGACCGAAGCTGTCAGACAATGCGCCGTGCAGCAGCATCATCACCGAGAAGCCGATGAGGTAGGCCGATAGAGTTTGCTGCATCTGAAACGGTGTAGCGACCAGACTCTCACTGATGCTGTTGAATGCCGGCAGGTAAGTGTCGATCGCAAAAGGGCCGAGCGTTGCCAGCGCTGCGAGAAGTGCTGCAAGCCACCAAAGGGGTTTGACCCAGTGCACCGCGGGTTGAAACTCTGTTCTGTTCAAGATGAAATCCTGGTTAAACGGTAGCAAACCGGTAGAGCCGGGTCTGCAGTATGCCATTGTCAACGTCACCCCACTTGCGTGACAGCTTGTCATGAATAATGAAGCGGGTGTTCAGCGGCCAGCAGGAAGCGTGAGGATAACAAAGCCCTTGAAGAAGTCTATATATTAGGGAAACCTCCTGTGAAAATATCTATATCTTCGCCTTGAGCGATGTGACCATATAGCGGCTGGGAGGTTTTGACAAGGGAATACAAGCAAGTTGTCTCGGCACCTACCACCATCCCTGGCTGGGTTCAGATGGTTCTGCCGCTCCAACCTAAGGGTTCCTTTTCAAATATTTGCTGAATTCCTGAAGAGCCTTTGCTACGGGAATGGCAAATCCTAACCCTTCGAATTTACCAGCCATCCGTTTCATGGTATTGATGCCGATGACTTTGCCATCAGCGGTAATCAGCGGCCCTCCACTGTTTCCAGGGGATATTCTTGCATCCGTTCGGATGTAGTCGGGATCATATCCGGATAGGACCCCGGAGCTTACCGAATCAACATCTCCCAGCGGACTTCCGATGGCAAAGACCCTCATTCCTTGAATGAGCTGGTTGGTGGCGCCTGATTGAAGGTATGGAGATCTGCACCGATCGATTCTCAGGAGAGCCAAATCCTGATCGTTGCTTACCGAGACAAGATTGGCCTCAAGCTCTGTTTTGTCTTTCAGCAGGACGACAAATTTCCGGTCGTGTTCGGCCATTCTGGCTTTCTTGGTTAATTCCCCTTTCTCCTGCCGGTATTTCGATATCTTTTCTTCGAAATCGCTCTTTCGTTTCCTGAGCCGCGTCTCGTAGAAATCATATTGCTCAGACTCCCTCTGGTAGTTTTGCAGGGCCGTTGCCTTGGCATTCGGATCTCTCATGGGCTCAATGGAGCGCTTATACTCATCCAGAGCGATTTTCATCCCATTCAATTGTTTTTCTTCCATAGCCATGGCTGCTTGATCATCTTCTATCTTCTGATCCACCCGGCTGATATCCTCTTCCTTTTTTTTCATTTCAGTTTTATCCACCCTCAGCACATGTTTATTCGTCAAAATGTAGCCGTTCTCATTGATGAAGAATCCTGATCCCTGACTTATCGATGTCTTAACGGTGACGGTGCTGAGGGAGGCCTTCTCTATATCGCTTTTCGGCCGATATTTCGCTGTCAAATCCATTTCGATATCTCTAAACCCGGAAGATCTTGAAGATGTCCCGCCTTTGTCTTTGATAATTTCCATTTTTCCCACGTTATCCGGGGGCGAGTCCGTTATCACCATGTTACCGCTCTTATCTTTGTATATATAAATCTCGGCTTCCGCAGTCGCGCTAAACAACATCACGCATAAGAATAACAAAGTCATTACCGATAAATAGCAATATTTCGACCGCATGTATATTTATTCCCTTCTCGAATTTGGGTTCAGTGATTCAGGAACGGGATCTTTCTGAGCCAGTCCATATTTCCCTCCTGCATGGTTAGACGGGATGGAACTTATTCAGTTGCCTTTCACGTAATAAGAATGTGGATTCCCTGTCATTACTGAGAGCTGTTAAATCATCTCAACTCTCTTTAATTGTGAAAGGCCTCTGTGATGGTCACTGCTTCACAAACTGGGTTCTGCAAGTGACCGTCACTGCGTAAAGAAGAAGGTGTAGTCGCGATAGCATCGCCCTTCGGCGTGCATCATGCATTTAGTCACCTTCGGGTCCACTTCATATTTAACGCCCAGGGCGTCGAACCAGCTCTCCACACGGGCCATGATGCCGCATTCGTATAGGTCGATGACGCCCAGCGCCTTGATCCCTTCGTAGGCAAAGCAACGTTGCCAGACGGCGGAGATGCGGTTCATCCCCTTCGACTCGAAGGAGTACTTCATGAAATCCCCCGTAAAGGCGGCCATGGCCGCTTGAAAAAAGTCCCAGAACGCTCCGAATGTGGAAAACCTGTCTATACCGACCGCCTTCTTCAGCCGCCTGATCTCCACCGCCGCCACGGCCTTGACGGCGTCCCGGTTGATCTTGTTCGTTTTCTCGATGCCGCACTCCTGCAGGCAGTGGAAGAACCACATGGCGTCGTGCGTCATCCAGCATTTGACGAGCAGCTCCTTGAGCTCCTTCTCTTCAAGGAAGGTCTTATCCATTTTGTTCTCCTTCGCCACACCCTTGACTTCCGACCCCACTGTCTTGGCCGTCCAGCCCAACCCCTTGGCATGCAGGCTTAGGTAAATTCTCTGCCGCAGGAGGCGGGGAATCCGATTTGGATACATTGACCTTTAGCGTCAGTCGAACCACTCCGGTCTCATCGCCACGGTGAGTCCGTCGCCGCTTGCCTTCAGGCGGGTGGCAAGACCGCTGATCTTCGGAAGCTCGTATGCAAAAAAGTAGCGGCAGGTATGGATCTTCCCCCGGTAGAAATCGCCATCGGCTGCAACGGGGTCCGCCGCGATGGCCTTTGCCGCCGTGACGGCCTGCAGGAGCCATTGCCACGCGACGGCGACGATTCCGAAGAGATCGAGGTAGAGCGTGGCGTCGGCAAGGAACAGTTCGATCTCGCCCTTCATTGCGAGACCCGTGAGCGAAGTCGTCGCCTCTTTTAGCGTCTCCACGGCCGCGGCGAGCGCCTCCGCCGAGGGAGCGCAGTCGGGAATCTCTCGCGCCGCGGCAATGGCCTTCTCCAACTCGGCAAGGTAGAGGAAGAAGGCCTTCCCGTTTTTCATCACCACCTTCCGACCGAGGAGATCCATCCCCTGTATCCCCGTCGTTCCCTCGTGGATCGGGTGGATCCGGATGTCTCGGTAGTACTGCTCCAGCGGAAACTCGTCACAGTAACCGTAGCCGCCCAGGCACTGGAGTCCCTGGCTCACGGAGAGGATTCCCATCTCCGACGGGTAGCTCTTGGCGACGGGGGTGAGAAGATCGAGGAGGAGTTCGTATTTCTCTTTTTCCTCTCCTTCGGTCACCAGGGCAAGATCCACGTACCGGGCGCATTGGAAAATGAGGGAGAGCGATCCCTCGACGACGGCGCGCTGGAAGAGGAGCATCCTCTTCACGTCGGCGTGTTCGATGATCGGGACCTGCGGCGCCAAAGGGTCCTTTCCGGCGATGGGCCGCCCCTGCGGGCGCTGCCTGGCATACTCCAAGGAGGCGCAGTAGGCGGCCGATGCGATTGCCGCAGCCCCCATCCCCACATCGACGCGCGCTTCGTTCATCATCTGGAACATATAGCGGAGCCCCTTGTGGGGCTCGCCTACAAGCCAGCCCCGGCAGTCGTCGCCGTCGCCGAAAGAGAGCTGGGTGATCGGTGCGCCACGGTAGCCGAGCTTGTGATAGATCCCGATGCAGGTCACATCGTTGCCTGCGAGCCCGCCCTGAGAGTCCGGGCGTTTCTTGGGCACGACGAAAAGCGAGATCCCTTTGACGCCGGTGGGCGCCCCGTCGATCCGGGCGATGAGCAGGTTGACCACGTTCTCGGT
Organism: uncultured Syntrophus sp.; assembly: GCA_964540555.1. Classification (GTDB taxonomy): domain Bacteria; phylum Desulfobacterota; class Syntrophia; order Syntrophales; family UBA5619; genus JAKAFS01. The sequence goes on from CAZINF010000077.1 coordinate 10,452, forward strand.
CGATTCGTAGTCGGAGCAGGAGATAAATATCTTCTGCCCCTTGATGTGGTAGTACCCCTCCGCCGTCGGGTAGGCAGTGGTCTTGAGGTCGGTGAGGGAAGAACCCGCCTGCGGCTCGGTGAGGGCCATCGTCCCCTGCCACCGGCCGGCGAACATCTTCGGGACATACGCGTCGACCAGTTCCTGTGCGCCGAAGGAGAGGATCAGGTGGGCCGCGCCGGTGGTGAGGAAAGGGTAGACGGAAGCCGAATAGTTTGCCGCCGAGAAGATCCCCCGAAAGGCCGTCATGATCGTGTTCGGAATCTGCTGGCCTCCGATACCATAGGGCGCCTGGGCGCCGATCCAGCCGCCTTCGCCGCAGATCTTCATGACCGTCGCAACGAGGGGGTGGACGAAGACCAGACCGTCCCGGAACTCCGGCGGTTTCTTGTCCATCTCCGACAGGGCGGGAAAAAGGATCCCCCTCCCCATCCGCATCGCCGTCTCCAGGACCATGTCGAAGGTTTCTTTGCTGTGGTCGGCGAAATAGGGATGCTTCGTCAGCGCCGCTGCGTCAAGATGCTCGTAAAGGAGAAACTGCAGATTTCTCAGACTGATGAATTTTTCCGCCATGGCTTTCCTCTGATATTATTCAAAGATCCGGAGTCTTTCATAGCCGCCGGCCTGGCAGTTGTACAGAGCGCATTCTCCGTCGTCCGCCGCACCGACGACCACGATGAAACGGTCTTCGGGGCCGCAGTTTTCTCCCGTATGCGGCGCATCACTGGTTCCCAGGACCCGCTTTTCCCGCGGGGGTGACTGTTCCCGCGTCACGCGGCTGCCCGATTTCCGGAAGATGATAGGGAGGTGTGAATGGCCGCAGAAGAGGAGCTGAAAATTCGTCTCGGCGAAGAGTCGCGCCGCCCGCTGTGTGTCGCCCGTGTCGATGGGCTCGTAGAACGACCGGAGGGAGTCGAAGGGGAGCGAGTGGGCGAAACAGAGGCCGTTCAGGGTGCGTGTCACGGGTATGTCCCGGAGGAAGGCGAGCGTTCGTTGCCCTTCCGGATCAAGCGACCGACGGGCATCGGCCAGCATATTTTCCACAAGAAAGTCGTTGTTCCCCTTGACGGTAAGGACGCCGTGCTCTTCAAGAAGGCCGATCATCGTTGCCGTTCGATCGTGGTGGATCGAATCGCAGAAATCCCCCAGATGGACCAGAGTATCGGCCCCAAGCCCCTTAAGGAGGCGGATCGCCTGCCGCGTGGCCTCCAGATTCCCGTGGCTATCGGCTATCAGGCCAATGCATCGCTCGTCACAGTCCGCCATCTACCGACCCTCTCCGGTTCCCCGGCTGTTGATCGATGTTGCTGCTGCCGCCGGCATTGAATGATTCTTCGTTTTCAACGCGTGATACTATGGCAAGAGCGAGGCGATGTCAACGATAAAAGCACGATAAAAGCAGCTGCCCGCGACTTTCTTCTGAGTAACTTCAAAGAAGTTGCTCAATAATAAAGCGCCCGCCGGGCCGTGGGTCGCTATTAATTATCTTGACACGCAAAAGCCGTCTTCATATACTCCGCCTGCCGGAAGTAAGGCATCCCGCCCGCAGGGCGGGGCTTCCCGGCAAGGAGGCGTTCCGTTTTTTGTAATGAATTGCCAAAGGAGTGTCAATGAAAATAATAAAAGTGGAAGACCTGTGTAAAATCGAGAATCCAACACCCGACCAGCCTCACCGGCCGGAGATTAAACTGGACGGCGACGGTTTCAAGAATCTCGGCGGGATGTTCGGCCTGCTGGTTGCAGGCAGCCAGGTGCCTTACCATTACCACAAAAACCGGGAGTCGATCCTGATCCCCATCAGCGGTGAAGCGGTGGAGATCGTCGAGGGGAAAGAGACCGTCGTGAGACACGGCGATGTGCTCCTGATCCCCGCCGGGGAAAAACACACGACGGTCAACCGCTCCGACCGCGAGTTTCGCTTTGTGGAATTCTTCACCTGTCCGCCGCTCGCGTCTGATTTCGTTAAAGTCGACTAAAGATCCTCAAGAAAAGGAGAAAACAATCATGGTCAAACAGGATAAGGTCCGGGTGGCTCTCATCGGGATCGGAAGCTGGTCGGCTGTGATCGCCAATGCGGTCCGGAGAAGCAACAAGCTGGAAATGGCGACCTGCTACACGAGAGACCCGGAGAAACGCGCGGCCTTCAGCAGGAAGTACGGCTGTGACCATGACAAAAGTGTTGAGGATATCCTGAAAAGAACGGATGTCGATGGGGTCCTTCTCACAACCCCGAATGCCGTCCATGCCGAGCACGCCCTTGCGGCGGCGCGCTACGGAAAGCACGTCTATGTGGAAAAGCCGATCGCCAATACGATGTCCGATGCAAGAGCGATGGTGGCGGCTTGCCGGGACGCGGGAGTGGCGCTGCTCGTCGGCCACGATATGCGCCGTCTCTCCGGATTTCGAAAGATGAAAGCGCTCATCGATCAAGGCGCAATCGGCAAGCCGGTGATGGTGGAGTCAAATTTTTCCGCGAGGCTGGGGTTCGAATTGACTCCCGACAAATGGCGGTGGTACGGTGACGAGTCCGGATGTCCGGCAGGCGCGCTGATGACAATGGGGATCCATCACGCGGATACACTGAACCACATTTTTGGTCCCGTCGAGAAAGTGTTTTCATTCTTCAGTAAACTTTATATTCCGGCGGACGTTGAAGATGTGGAGATGACGACGTTCCGGTTTGAGTCGGGCGTCCTGGGTCATCTCGGTTCCACCTATGCTTCGCCCAGAGCGAACTTTATTCGAGCCTATGGGACCGACGGCCACCTCGTCTGCAACCTCAGCCTGCCCAATCTTCCTTTTGATGAATACCTGAAGGTCTGGTCGGTTGTCGACAAGTACACCTGTCTGCAGCTCTTCGACAAGGGGAAAGACGCGCCGGAGACGGTCCAGTTGCCGATCGGCGATCCCATCCTCGAGGAAGTCGACGAATTTGCCGACTGCATCCGTACGGGAAGAAGGCCGGAGACCGATGGAGAAGCGGCGCTCGCCGCCCTCGCACTGGTCCGGGCAGCCATAGACTCGGCGCGCACCGATACGGCGGTGGGTCTGAAATCTCTATGACCGGGAGCGCTACCCGCAAGCCCCTCAAAGTGGCATCTCTCAAACTGAGCGCATCATGAAGAAAATATACAAGTACTACTGGGAGGACTTTACCGTAGGCAGCATCCGGGAGTTCGGCGGTATCACACTGTCAAAGGACGACATCGTCCGCTTTGCCCGCGAGTTCGACCCACAGCCATTCCACATCGATGAGGATGCCGCCAGTCATTCGCCCTTCGGCGGCCTGATCGCCAGCGGCTGGCATACTTGCTCGTTGGCTATGCGCATGATGTGCGATGCCTATCTGCTCGATACCGCCAGCCTCGGTTCGCCAGGACTTGATGGAATCAAGTGGCTCGTGCCGGTGCGCCCCGGCGACACCCTGCGCGTGCGCTTCACGGTATTGGAAGCACGCCCGCTGGAGAGCAATCCAACCGTGGGGCTATTGCGTTCACACTGGGATATCCTCAATCAGAAGGATGAGTGCGTAGCTGAAATGGAAGGCTATGGCATGCTCAGGCGTCGCTCGGGCCAAGACGCATAGGGCCGTTCTCCGTGTACTTCCATTGCCCGGAAGCAAGTTTTATGCGGACGTATGGAGGGATGAAAGGGATTATCACCCAAAAAAATGGAGAAAGGAGCTGTATCCCATGAAGGACTATAAGGAATTGGAGGCGCTGTTTCATAAACACGGCCACACGGATTTTAAGTGGGTGGAGCCCGGAGAAGTGGTCATCTCCCAGTGGGTGCGAACGAAGTGCATGTTCGGCTGCGGGAATTACGGCCGTAATGCAACCTGTCCCCCGAATGTCCCATCTGTTTCAGAGGTTCGGCAGCTCTTTGCCGAATACCGTGCAGTGGTGATTTTCCATTTTGCGCATACGGTGGATAAGCCTGAAGACCGGCATGACTGGACAAGAGGGGTAAACCAGGAACTTCTGAAATTGGAGAGGGCGCTCTTCCTGGCTGGCCATTACAAAGCATTTCTCCTGTGTTGCGACAGCTGCCATCTCTGCACCGACTGCTCGGAAACCAGGGGAACGTGTAAAAATCCGCGGTCGGCCCGGCCCTCCCCCGAATCTATGGCGATCGATGTTTTTGCAACCGTCCGCAAGGTCGGTTTTCCCATCGAGGTTCTTACCGAATACTCGCAAGCGATGAACCGTTACGCGTTCCTCCTTATTGAATAGCGCTAAAATAGGTGTGGGTTTTAATCCCGCCTTCGCTGCCAAAACCGAAAGGAGGATAAGAAAGTGAAGAAATTATTTTGGGAAAAATTCTTTTCGCGGGGCTGATCGTAAAGGGCGTTGACAAGTGAAGGCTTGAAGTTCGAAAGAACCGGCTGAACCGAAATAAGGATCTGCGTACCATATCTACTTTTTTCCCGCCCGCTTCTTCCTGTCGAGCTCTCGTACCTCGCGCCTGAGAATTTTGCCGACTGCGCTCTTCGGCAGGGCGTTGATGAAATCGATGCCCTGCGGGATCTTGTCGGGGGCGAGCGTCTCTCTGCAGTGGGCGATGATCTCCTCCGCGTCCACCGTCTCCCCCGGCCTGAGGACGACATATGCCTTCACCGTTTCGCCGCGGCGCTCGTCGGGAATGCCGATCGTGCAGGCCTCGAAGACCTTGGGATGGGTGAAGAGGACTTCGTCGATTTCTGTGGGATAGATCGCGCGTCCGTCGACCATGATCAGGTCCGCTTTCCTGTCCAGGATGGTGAGGCAGCCTTCCTCGTCGAGAAATCCGACATCGCCCGTGAAGAGCCAACCGTCCTTTATAGCCGCCGCGGTCTCCTCGGGCTTTTTACAGTAGCCTTTCATGACCTGCGGCCCCTTGAAACAGATCTCTCCCGCCTCGCCGATCGGAAGTTCCCTGGTCCCCGTTTCGCGATCGACGATTTTAAGATCGGTGCCGGGGAGCGGCACGCCCACTGACCCCGGCTTTTCCGGCCTGTTCCACGGGGTGGCCGTTCCCATCGGAGAGATCTCGGTGAGTCCGTAGAGGTTGAGGATCGGCCTGTTTTTGAGGGTCCTGAGCTTCCTGATCACCTCTTTAGGCAGGGGCGCC